>PMBV01000083.1 GCA_003153055.1 Myxococcales bacterium | reverse complement strand
CCGCGTAGGCCCGTGAACGGTTACCTTCCTGTTTGGCTGTCAAGGCGTCGCAGGCGAGGTCCCGGAGGGGCGCAGTTCGTCCGATGGCGGCTTGGTCGACGGTGACGACGCCGGGCTGTCTGATGCGGGCGAGCTGTCTGATGCAGGCGAGCGGTCTGATGCAGGCGAGCGGTCTGATGCAGGCGAGCGGTCTGATGCAGGCGAGCGGTCTGATGCAGGCGGGCTGTCCGATGCGGGCGACCTGTCCGATGCGGGCGACCTGTCCGATGCGGGCGACCTGTCCGATGCAGGCGACCTGTCCGATGCAGGCGGGTTGTCCGATGCAGGTGGGTTGTCCGATGGCGGTCTCGTCCACCCAGGCGTGCTGAGCACCCGCGGGGACTTGTTGCGAATGCGCGCGAAGGTGGACGCCGGAGAACAGCCATGGGCGGACGCCTACGCGGTGCTCGCCAGCAACAGTCACTCACAGGCGAACTACACTGCCCACCCACACCCGACACCGTGCCGGGGAGGCTGGTGTGCCAGCAACGGCTACGCCGAGGACTACATGACCATGGCCAACGATGCGGCCGCTGCCTACCAGGCGGCGCTCCGCTTCTGGGTGTCAGGCGACACTGCCTTCGCGGACGCCGCGGTTCGGAACATGGACGGCTACGTGGCGACCGTGCGGTATCTGACCGGCGACTCCAATGTGATGTTGATGCAGGGAGCGCAGGGTTTTCAATGGGCAGCAGCCGCCGAGCTGTTGCGCGACTATCAGCCGTGGGTGGCGTCGGGTGGTTTCGCTCGATTTCAGACCTTTCTGCTTGAGCGATTCTACAACGACCCAGCAATCAACAATGGCCTTCACCATTTTCTTCAGGCGCACAATGGAACCTGCGACTCGCACTACTGGCTGAACTGGGATCTCTTCGCACTCTCGGCGACGGCGGCCATTGGTGTGGTGTGTGACCGTCGAGATATCTACGAAGAGGCCGTCAACTACTACAGGAACGGCGTCGGCAATGGTGCGGCTCGTCACGCCATCTGGTTCATGCACCCGGGCTACCTTGGTCAGCACCAAGAGATGGGGCGCGACCCTGGCCACGCATCGGCAGACCCCATCCTCCTCGGGCAGTTTCTCGAGGTGGCGTGGAATCAGGGCGACGACCTCTATAGCCTCAACGACAACGCGCTCCTCGCCATGAGCGAATATACATTCAAGTCAATGTCTGGCGTTTCGGTCCCATGGGTCAATTACGCAGGCTGCGATGCAACCTCGACCGGCGTTGCCGTTGGCACCCTCTATCGACCGGGGGTCGACCTGATCGTGAATCACTACGTCAATCGAAAGGGCCTGGCGGCACCCTACACCGTGCCGTGGGCGACCGGGGGGCGTCCTGAAAACGGTGGAGGGGCGTACGGCAACACCAGTGGCGGCTTCGATCAAATCGGGTTCACGACACTGACCCACACCATCCCGCCCACTGACCGTGTCCCGCCTCCCAGCGGGTTGAAGGCAGACTCACGCTCACGTGGGTCGGTGCTGCTGTGGTGGTGGGGGACAGCCTCCGCGTCCTCCTACGTCGTCAAGCGCGCCCCTGCGTCGAGCGGTCACTTCGTTCAGGTTGGGACGCTCGCCAATGATGTCACGCCACTCTTCACCGACACCGGCGTGTCGCCTGGCGCGACCTACGACTACGCCGTGTCGGCGATGGTCAACGGCATCGAAACGCCCAACAGCAACGTCGTGTCCGTCACCGTGAGTGAGCGCTTGACGGGCACCGTCATTGGCAGCAACGGCGCCGTCACCAACGGCCAATGGAAGGACCAGTTGTTCGACAACGCGCCCATCACCTTCTTCGACGCGGCCAACGGGACGGGCGATTGGGGAGGCCTCGACCTCAGCACCCCGTACACCATCACGAAAGTGGGCTTTCAACCGCGGGCAGGGTTCCCGGGGCGCATGGTCGGTGGGCAATTCCAGGCCTCGAACACCGCGGACTTCAGCAGTGGCGTCGTGACCCTCTTCACCATCACCACGGCGCCTGCCGAGGGCGTCGTCAGGACCCAGGCGATTTCGAACGCCACGCCCTTTCGGTACGTCAGGTACCTCGGCCCCCCCAACGGTTACTGCAACGCAGCCGAGATTCAATTCGAAGGGCACCCTTGAACGGGCGCGTGGAGATCGCGGTCCACCACCCTCAGGTCAATGGTAGTCCTCCTCCCGCTGGTGGCGCGCGGCAAGGATGGAAACAGTGTTCCGGTCGCTGACGCGGAAGAGCAGGACGTAGCCTCTGCTTCCGAAGGGAATGACGAGCTCACGGAGCGTTGGGTCGGTCTGCTCGCCGGCCATCCGCGAGGCGAATGGGAGGCGGCCGAGGGACCGAAAAGCGAGGGTGAGGACCTGGGCAAGGTGGCGCTGGGAAGCCGAGTCGTTGTCCTCGAAGAAGCGGAAGAGACGGATGAGGTCAGACTGAGCGGTTCTCGTCAGGCGGACGCGGTATCGCTTCACTTCCCTCCCCGCGGGAAGAGGGCCTCAAGAACTTCGGCCGGTTCGAGCCAGTCATCGTCACGGGTGGCGGCGCGTTCGGCGGCGAGGCCTCGGCGGAGGAAGCTGCGCTGGGACTCCCTCAGGCGGAGATGTCGACGAACCGCGTTCTGGATGAACGCTGAGAGCGTCTCGCCCTCATCGAGGGCGGCCTCGATGGCGCGCCGGAGCGTGGGATCCACGCGGGTCGCAGGAAGGAGCGCGGTCTTCATGTAGTGCAGGTGTAGTGCGCCGCCGGCAGTGGCGTCAACATGGACGCCATCTACGCGGACCCACTCGCTAGGCCTGAGGACGGCGGGCGAGGAGCCCGTGGGTCAGTGCTGCTCGCGGAGCTGAACGCCGAACGGCAGCAGGGCCACCATCGCCAGCTTCACGTGCTGAACGGCGAAGGGAATGCCGATGATCGTCACGGCCAGCGACAGGGCGAGCGCCAAGTGGCTCAGGCAGATCCAGATCCCCGCGAAGACGAGCCAGAGCAGATTGAACAACCCGCTGGTGAGGCCCCGAGAGCCCTGGGTGTACTCCTTGCCGAAGGGGAACAACGCGAGCCCGGCCAGCTTGAAGCACTGCGCTCCAAAGGGAATCCCGACGATGGTCACGCAACACAACAGCCCCGCCAGCACGTATTCCAGCGCGAGGAGGAAGCCACCACCGAAGACGGCCCACAGGACGTTCAAGACGAAGCGCATGGCAAGCGCATTACGCCAGGCCGCCAAGTCGATTGCAGCACGAGGGCTTCGGAGTAGACTCGAGGCATGCGGCGCCTATGCATCATGCTGGGGTTGCAGCTCGGGTGCGCCGCCGCTCCAGGCGCCATCGTCAACGCCGCGGTGAACACGGCCATCGCCGGCACGGCGTCGGGCATCAGCCGGGCCTCGGGCGGCTGCTACGCGGCGTGCCCGGTCGGCACCCGCTGTGACACCACCACGGGGTTCTGCGAGAGCATTCCCTGCCGAGACCTCTGCTCCACCGACGAGATGTGCGAGGGCAACGCCATCTCGGAGCGGTGCGTGCCCAAGGCCAACGCCCAGCTCAATCGGAGCCCAGCCGCCGCGCCGCCGCGCATCGACCCCCGTTGACGCCGACAGGAACCTCGAGGCTCCCGCGAGTGTCCGAGGTACGATGGAGCCCTCGCGCCCTGGGGGAACGTGCATGCCTCGAAGAATCCGCGGAGCCGTCCGGTGGAAGTGGGTGCTGGCCCTCGGCGCCATGGCGTCACTGGCCCTCGTGGTCTCGACTCAGGTCTGCCTCTCCGCCGGGCTGAGGTACGGCCTGTGGGTCCGAGCCTGCCCCGACGGCGAGTTTCGACAGGTCATCCACCTCGACGCCGCGCGCCTGACCCGCGGTGCTCCCGGGACCATCACGCTCTGGGCCGAGGCGCTGTCCACCGACGCCACGGGGGTGCATGCCTCGACGCCCATCTCGCGCTTCGAGCCCAGCGTGGCGCTCGTCTCAGCCACGGGAGAAACCGCCCTCACGCCCAAGGAAGGCTGGCACCGGAGCGGCGACCGCGCCTCGTCCGAGATCGAGCTGCCCAAGGTGAACGACGGCGAGTACACCCTGCGCGCCCGCGTCGCCTCCTCGGTGGACACCTCGACGCTCGAGCTCCCGCTCCCGCTCTTCACGCCCGCCCGGGTGCACGTCATCACCGATCGCCCGCTCTACGAGCCCGGCAACACGGTGAAGTTCCGCGCGCTGGCGCTCAAGGCCGCCGACCTGAGCCCACTGGAAGAGCGCCCCGGCGTCTGGCGAGTGACCGACCCACAAGGCGAAGTGCTTCTCGAGGAGAAGGCGCCATCGGGGCCGTGGGGGGTGGTCGCCGGCTCCTTCCCCATCGACCTGGGCGCGGCCAGCGGCGAGTGGGCAGTGAGTTGGTCGAGCGGCGCCACCACCGAGGCCCGCCACTTCACCGTGAAGCCTTTCACCCTGCCCCGCTTTCGTGTCGAGGCGGCACCAGTGAAGCCCTTCTACCGGCCCAACGAGCGACCCACCTTGAAGGGCAAGGTGAAGTACGCCTCGGGTGCACCGGTGGTCGGAGCGAAGCTCGAGCTCACCTGGTCGACCCAGGGTGCCTGGCCGCCGCCCACCAGCTGGGTGGAGGGCTCGGCGCTCCCCAAGGCCGCCACCACCGGGCCAGGGGGCGCCTTCACCGTCGAGCTGCCCGCGGTGCCCGACGACCTGCGGGGCACGGCCACCCTCTCGGCCTCCATCGCGGCCGTCGACACGGCGAATGATCGCGTCGAGGGCTCAGCGTCGATCCTCCTCTCGGAGGACGCCATCTCGGTCTCCACCGTCACCGAGCTCGCCGACGGGATGGTGCAGGGCTTCAACAACCGCCTCTACCTCCGCGCCATGACGGCTGACGGGCGGGTGCTCGACGGCGTCACCCTCGACGTGAAGCGGCTGTGGGAGCCCAGCGACCCCGGCACCGAAGCGCCGGTCGACGAAGACGGGGTGGCCAGCCTGCAGCTCGACCCTGGGCCGCCGGTGAACGTCGTCATCCCTGCCCTGCCCTTCCGCCCCCCGCCGGCCTCCCCCCGCGTCACTCGGGAGAGCCTCGACCAACGCCTGAACGAGGCCGAGGTCAGCCTCGCCGACCGCATGGTGTTCGACCGGCTGCAGGCGCACCTCGAGGCCTGCGCCCGTTACGCCAGCGGAACCGACACGGTGCAGGTCGGCCTGGTGGTGCATGCCTCCGGCGCGGTCGGGCCCATGGCGGTTCCGTCGGGCAAGCTGGGAGCCTGCGTGGGCAGGGTGCTCAAGGAGCTCCAGCTCGAGGCTGGCCAGGAGCGCCTGTTCGACGCCCGCTGGACCTTCGACGACTCCGATCTCCCGCGCTTCAGCGTGTCACTCGAAGGCGTGCCCAACGTGCCCGCGGAGCTGGAGGGCGTGCTGACGGAGGCCCTGCTCGAGGCCCGCGACTGCCTCCCCGCCACCGTGCGCTCGGGAGCGCTGCCTCGGCTGCTCCTCTGGCGCCTCGACCCGACGAGCCGAGCGGTGGAGGTGAGCTGGGTGCACGGAAAGGGTGACGCCTTCGCCGAGACCGCCGTCGCCTGCGTCACCTCGCGGGTGACAGCCCTTCACCTCCCCAAACCAGACGAGGGGGAGTCGAGCGAGCGCGCCACCTCCGTCGGAGCCGCGCACGTGTCCGTCGAGGCGCCCGAGAAGTACGAGGCCGAGCGCCCACAGGAGACGGTCATGGTGGGCTACGAGCTCCTCGTCACCGCCAAGAAGGGGAAGACCGTCATCGGGAGCACGCGTCTGCGAATGGCACCCGGCACCGTGCCCGCGGTTCGCCTGC
Organism: Myxococcales bacterium; assembly: GCA_003153055.1. The sequence continues at coordinate 38,620 of PMBV01000083.1, read as the reverse complement.
GGGCCAGCCAGCAACTGGTCGACCCTGGCAGCACGGCCACGGTGGAGCTGCTCCGCGGCCCCGACTTCACCCAGGAGCTGCCCGAGAAGTTGTGGCTCCGGCACGCGTACCAGTCGGTGGAGGCCAAGGTCGACCAAGAGACGCGGAGCGCCCATTTCTCCGTCCCTGTCGACTGGGAGGGCTGGGCGGCAGTCGAGTGGAACGGCGCCAGCGTCTTCTTCTTCGTGCGCGCCAAGGCGCCCCTCGACGTGCAGCTCGCGTTCGAGCACGCCGCCTACGCTCCGGGGCAGGTCGCCCATCTGGCGGTGGATACGCAGGTGGCCGGCAGTCCAGGGCCCGCGGCAGTGGGGCTCCTCGGGGTCGACGAGAGCCTGGCCCAGCTCACGACGCTCCCGGCCCCAGACGAGCTGTCGAAGCTTCGACCCCAGCCGGCTGCCGGAGCGCCCTTCGGAGGCATCGACGCCCAGGCGCTGGCGCTCGGCCGAGTGCGGGGCGCCAACGCCGCGGCGGCGACGCTGCTGCGCGTCTCCTCCCTGCCACCTCCACCAGAGCTGGAAGCGGCGGTGGCGGTGAATGGCCAGACGACCTTCGACTCGAACGCCGTGCTGGTCGACCGCTTCTACGTCGTGCTGGGCGAGCTGGCCAACGAGGTGCGCCGTTGGGAGACCTCGGCACCTCCGAGCGAGAAGATGTCGCCCAAGACGATGGCGAGCCTGTGGGACGCCGCCCTCGACGCGGTGGAGCGCCGAAAGGAGTCGACCCGCGACGCCTGGGGCCGTCGGCTCCGGCTCCACCGGCTCCCGGCTGACCTTCTGGCTCTGACCGAACCGCGCGCGCTCGTCATCAACGGCACCCGGCTCCCGGAGGACGTACAGAATTGGGCCCAGTGGGTGGCCAAGGAGAAGCCATGAAGAAGGCCCTTGTCTTCACGCTCACTGGCCTGGCCATCATCGGCCTCTGCCTGCTCGCCGGCGTCTCGGTTCGGTTCTCGGTGCGCCCTCCCGAGGCACTCTTTCGCCATGCCTCGGAGGAGGAGCGGCCCATGGATCAAGAGCTGGCGCTCCCGTCGAGCGCCCCGGCGCCTGCTCCCGCACGGGCGGAGAAGCGAGAGCTGGCCCGGAAGTCTGGGTCCCTCAAGGTGCTCGGCGCCGTGGGCGAGGGTGCATCAGTGACCGGGGCGATGGGCTCCGACGAGGCCTTCGGCATCGGAGGGCTGGGGCTCAAGGGCGTCGGAGCCGGAGGCGGGGGGGTGGGCGTGGAGGCCAAAGCGGCTGAAGCGCCAGCGGTGACGAGGGCGTGGTTTCCCGAGACCTTCCTCTTCGAGCCCCTCATCACGACCGACAGCCGTGGGCACGCCGATGTGCCCGTGAAGGTGCCTGATCGCCTCACCTCGTGGAGAGTGCTGGCCCTGGCCCACTCACGCCAGGGAGGCCAGGCCGGCGCGGTGGCGAGCTTCCTCGGAACGCTCCCGATCTACGTCGAGCCAGTGACGCCGGCCTTCCTCTACGCCGGCGACGAGGTGCGGCTGCCGATTCAGGTCGTCAACACCACCGAGCACGAGGTGACGGCGCCCTTGCTCGTATCGGCGACCGGGGCCTCGTTGGCGGCGGTGGGCGGCGCGCTCCACATTCCCGCGGGGGGCGACCTGGTTCAGTACGCGACGCTGTCGACGCGAGTTCCGGGAACGGCCGTGGTGCATGCCTCGCTGGGGAGCACCGACGCCGTCGACAAGTCCATACCGGTGCAGCCCGCGGGTCTCCGGCACGTGCTCTCGAAGGGGGGCACACTGGCGGCGCCGCGCAGCTTCTCGCTCGAGGGGCCGCCCGACACCCTGCCAGGGACGGAGTCCATTCGACTGCGGGTGTTCCCCGGCGCCCTGGGGCTGCTGCGGGCCGAGCTGTCAGCGGCACCGGGGCGTGGAGGCGTAGCGGAGGACGCCTACCTCCTCTCCTTGCTGGGGCAGGCTCCGGCCCTCCTTCGAGCGCTGGGCGCCGAGCCCGACGAGGCCACCATTCGCGAGCTGACGCTCCTGGCGACTCAGCGGGTGATGCGCCATGCCCGAGCCCCTTCGTCGGAGGCCGCGGCGCTCCTGGCCGAGGGAGCCCTGGCCCACCCGGACAACCCGGTGCTGGCGCGCACCGGCGAGCGGCTGGCCGCGCAGGTCGCTCGGTCGCAGCGCCCTGACGGAACCTGCGAGGCCCAGACCGGGTGGACGCTCCAGCGCCTGCTCGTCGCAACCGCCGACTGCGTGAGCGCCGTGAGGCTTTCGACGGCCACTCCCTCGGCGAGGCAGCGGGCCACCGCCGTCACGGTGAAGGCCAGCGGAGCCTTCGAGCGAAACGCGAACCGCATCACCGACGGCTATACGGCCGCGGCGGTGCTGGCCTCGGGAGCGGTCACCGGCAGCGTGGCCGACACCTTGCGAACGCTCGTCGGAGCGCACCTCAAACAGGCCGACGACGGCTCGCGGTTCCTCGAGGTGTCGCCCGGCGTCGTGCGGGCCGATGGCCGGGTGCCCTCCACCCATGAGGCGACGGCGCTCGCGGTGCTGGCACTCGAGACGGACCCGGCGGTGGCTGATCTCGGCACCTGGCTCATGTCGGGCTACTCGGCGAGCTGGGGCTGGGGCGACGGCCGGGCCAACCTCCTCGCGCTCCGTGCCTCGCTCCAGCTGTTCAAGGCCGCGGTCCCCTCGGGAGTGAAGGTGACCCTGGAGCGCGACGGCCGGGTGCTGGCCGAGCACCTGATGGACGCCGCGGCCCTCCGCGACGTGCTCACGGTCGACGCTCCCGCTGAGGGCTCCTCGGGCCGCCACCAGTGGACCGTGAAGGCCGAGCCCGCCGTTCCGGGCCTGGGCTACTCTTTCCAGCTCGTCGCCTTCACCCCGTGGAAGGCGCCAGAGGGCGCGGGCCTCTCGCTCACGGTCGCGCTCCCGCCCGAGCTCAAGGCAGACCACGTCGCTGAGGTCACGTTGACCGCGGCCATGCCGGGGAACTCGCCGATGGTGCTGACGCTCCCGCTCGCCGCGGGCGTTCAGGCCGATACGCCTTCGCTCGAGGGGCTGGTGACGACTGGCCGAGTCACTCGCTACGAGACCCAAGATGGGCAGGTGACGCTCCACCTGCCACCTCAGAGCCCGGGGGCCGTCTACGCCGCCACGCTGAGAGTCGTGCCGACGCTGGCGGGGAAGCTCCAAGCGGGCCCGTCGACGCTGGCGCCGGAGGATGACCCACGGCAGGCGAAGAGCTTCGCCCCGACGACCTGGGTGGTGACGCCCGAGCGGTGAGGCGTTGGGCCGCGTCGGTGGGCCTCGGTGATGCGGAGCGCGCGCACTGCCCCGGCTACCGCTCCAGCGCGGGAGCCAGGTCGAACGGAAGCTGAGAAGCGCCCGGAGCCCCCTCGACGGCCCTGAGCGCACGAGGGCGGGCGTCGTCTGGGTGCCACATTTGGATGAGGGCGGCCGCCAGGTTGCCTTCGGCAGCCACGCGGTCCACCTGGTGCGAGGGTCACGCGGCGGCCAACGCCGTGCTCAAGAGGGCGACGGCGTCTTCCCTTGAATCGAGGTCGCCAACCATGACGCACTTCTCCGTCAGTGCCGGTCCATTCTGAACGACGGCGGGTATCGCTCCAGCAACCGGGAGAAGCCGTAGTGTCCGCTGAGCCTTGAGCCAGACCCCGCTGGGTGGCGCGCCCGCGCCTCGCGAGCTGACCGGCCTTTCGGAGCAGGTCGCGTACCCGAACGACCCGTTCTGTCCACATGGCGCATCATTCCCTCCGCGCGTGGCGGTCGAGCCGCGCGCGGTGCTTTTCGCGAGGTGTGTGCATGGGTGGTTTGAATGTGCGGCTGCTGCGAGGGCTCTTCGCCCACGCGCTGACGGCCGTCGCGGCGTACTGCTTGCTCTACCGCTTCCGCCGGGGGCCCAGGCGGACGCCGATGACCTCTGGTTCTCCGCTCCCCGCCCTCGGCCTCGCCAGGCTGGAGATGCTGGTGTCGGGAGACACCTTCGAGTAGGGCGTCGCCCGCGAAAAGTACCTCACCCTTAGCCGGCGCCCGCCCTCGGCCGCTCTTCCTTTTCCTTTCCCTCCAGCATCGAGTTTTCCTTCCATGAAGTCCTTCTCCCTCGCGCTCGCAGTCTCGCTGAGCGCTGCCCTCTCCAGCGCCGCCGAGCCCGCCCCTCCGGCTCCCCAGCCCCCCGCGCCCGAGCTGCACGGGCTCACCTTCTCCGAGCTCGTCATCCGGGAGACCGGCAGCAACGACGTCCTCGTCGCCAAGGCCGGCCTCAAGCAGGACATCCTCGAGGCACTCCGCCGCGCCGGCCTCAAGGTGTACGGCGGAGAGAGCCTGGTGTTCAACCGCGACGACTCGACCAAGGCGCGCTTCGCCCTCGGCGGGACCCTTGACGAGACGAGCTGCGCCGGCACCTTCCGCTCAAGCTGCCGGGTGGGCATCCAGTGGGAGCTGCTCGACCGGGAGACGGAGGCGGTGGTCTACCGGGTCCGCACCCGAGCGGTCGCGCGGCACTTCGTCGCCGGAGGGCAGGGAGGCCATGACCTGGTGCTGGACGCGCTCCGCTCGCTCCTCGCCCGCCCCCACCTCCGCGAGGCCCTCACCAAGCGGCCCGACCCGTCGACCACCGAGGCGGCCTACGAGGTCTCCACGCTCAAGGCCTGCCCCACCAAGGACCTGAAGATGCCACGGGCGTCGGAGCAGGCGCTGGCGGCGACGGTGATGATCGAGTCCGGCCAGAGCTTCGGCAGCGGCGTCGTCATCTCGCCCGACGGCCTCGTCCTCACCGCGGACCACCTCGTCGGGCCGGAGATGAAGGCCGCCTTCCGCGACGGGCGGAAGGTGCCGGCGGTCGCAGTGCGCCGCGACGCCCGGCACGATGTGGCGCTCCTCAAGGTCGACATGACCGAGGTGGCCTGCCTGCGGCCCCGGGCCACGGCGGCGACCATCGGCGAGCGACTGTTCGCCGTCGGTTCCCCAGCGGCCAAGGAGCTGGCGTTCAGCCTCACCAGCGGCATTGTCAGCGGGCTCCGCCAGTGGAGCGGGGTGGACTTCATCCAGACCGACGCCAGCATCAACCCGGGGAACAGCGGCGGGCCGCTCCTCGACGAGCGCGGCCGGGTGCTCGGGGTCGTGTCGTGGAAGCTCAGTGGCATCGGCGTCGAGGGGGTGGCCTTCGGGGTGCCCGCCGGCGCCTCGCTGCGGACGCTCGGGCTGGCCGAGGGCACCACCACCGCCGAGGCCCTCACCCGGGCCCTGCCGGTCGAGGTGAAGTCGGCCAAGGTGGTGGAGGACGAGGCCGACCCGATCGTCAGCCTCGACCCCGAGGGCGACCTCAAGCGAGAGCACAAGAGCCAGCACCCCATCGCCTACGCGGCCATCGGTGGGTTGCGCTGGGGCGGCCTGGGCCTGTTCATCGTCGGCCCGGTGGTCGCCCTCTTCTCGTGGTTCGAGGCCACCCAGGCCAAGACACCCGTCGCCTTCCGGGGCGCCCGGGTGGGCAACGACGTCGGCTGGACCCTCACCGGGGTGGGAGTCGCCGCCTTCGCCTCCAGCTTCCTGGTGTCCGCGCTGCTCCCCAAGCCAGCGGCCGCGGCGCCCGGGGGCCAGGTGTCAGTGCTGCTCGATCCAGGTGGCGGCGGGCTCGGCCTCGCCTACCAGGGGGTGCTGCCATGACTGCGATGATGCGCGCGCGGGTGCTCGCCGGGCTCGCCCTCTTCGTCGGGGCCGCGTCGTGCGTCCGGGCGATGACCGAGCCCCAGGGCTGCGTAACCAACGCCGACTGCGTCGACGGCATGACGTGCCAGCACGAGCCCAACCACGACGTGTGCTACTCGTGGGGGGGAGGCTGCGTCTGCCGCGACGCGCTGTACTGCACCCAGAACTCGGACTGCACCGAGGGGCGCCTGTGCAACGCCGCGACCAGCACATGCACCGCGAGGGAGGCCATCCCCAACAATTGCGGCGACGGGCAGCTCGGCGCGAGCGAGGGTTGCGACGACGGGAACACCGCGGGTGGCGACGGCTGCTCCGCCACCTGCCAGCCCGAGGCCGGCTACCACTGCCATGGGTCGCCCACCGTGTGCGCCCAGGCCCTGCTGTACGCCGGCAGCGGCAGCGGCGTGTACCAGCTCGGTGTCCGGTTCGACGGGACGCTGGGGCAGCTGGCACCGCCGGCGCTGGCGGACGTGGGCATCGACGGCCTGGCGACCACCCGGGACGCGCGCTTCCTCTACGCCGTCAACGCCGCAAAGAAGTCCATCTTCCAACTCGCTATCCAGCCCGACGGGACGCTGGCGCCGCTGTCGCCGAGCGCGCTGACGTTCACCGACGCCGCCCCGTCGTGGATCGGGATCGACTCGTCGGGCCGCTTCGCCTACGCCATCGACAAGTTACAGGGCCAGGTGCTCCGGCTCGCCATTGCCCAGGACGGCCACCTGACGCGGCTCGACCCACCGCTCACGGTCCCTGCCACCGCCCCGCTCCTCGGCGGCAACTTCACGCTCCTCGGCCTGGCGAGCCCGGCCGCGCCCCGCCTCTACGTCGCGGACCAGCAATGCAACGGCGCGTGCCTCTTCTCGTACGCCATCGACGACACCGGGCTCTTGACGGCGTCGCCCGCGCTCGGCCTCGGAGGCTACGTGTACCTGCTCACCATGGACCCCTCGGGGCACGCGCTCTTCGCGACGCTGGACGGCTACAAGCTCAACCGGTACGCCATCACCGACAACGGCGTCGGCCCGGCACTGGCCACCCTCCAGCTCAAGCAAACCGCCAACGACCTGGTCGTCCACCCCTCGGGCTCGACGCTGTACCAGGCGAGCCGGTCCGGAAATGCCGTCTTCCAGTACGGCATCGCGGGTGACCGCGGTCTCGCGCCCCTCGCCCCCGCGTCCGTCCGGGTGGAGAGCGGCCTCACGCGCCTCGCCATCGACCCCGACGGCCGCTACCTCTACGCGCGGTCGGACTCCGACACGATCCACCAGTTCGCCATCGCCGACGGGGGCGCGCTGACGTCGCTGGGCGCGGCGAGCATGCGCCTGAGCGGCTACGACGAGCCGATGGTGCTGGTGCGTCCGCGCTGAGCCCCCAGCGGCGGGGCGCGACGCCGGCTCAGGTCGAGCTCGCCCCCTGAGCCCTCCGGCGCCCACCCGGCTGTCGGAGCTGTCGCGCTCCGGAACCGGTGGAAAGTAAACTTCACCGAGGTCAATCTAAGACAACCTCAGGACGAGGCGCGCGAACGCCCCCGATCAGGGCTCCGGCGGGCTGTGAGTGCGCAGCCACTCGGCCGCCCTCGCCGCGCTGTAGCCGCGTCGGGCATCATCGGCCGCTGCGGCCGCGGCGTTCTGCGACGACTCGGCGAACTGCTCGGCCTTCCACCGCATCGCCATCGAGATGCGGCTCCGCCGCCCGGATGATCGTAGAAGAGCGGCTCCTCGAGCGGCGACGGGTCGAGCTTGCGATATTCGCCGAGGAGGAGGAACGCCTCCGCCGCGCCGTCCGGCTGGCCCGAGACGCTCACGCCGAAGCGGTACGCCTCGGACTCCTGGAGGCGGGTGAAGGTGTTGGACACCGGCGTCAACACGAACATGAAGCTACTGAAGAGCGCATGGCGTCACGACGGAGCGCCAGTTCCGGCTGACGGTCAAGAACGTCGGCTCCCTGGCCTGCACCGGAACCGTGTTGCTCAACTCCGTGGACTGACCTCGCCGAGTCCGCGCTCGCGAGCGGCCCTGCCACTGCCGCGGCTACCGCTCCAGCGCGCGAGCCAAGTCGAACCGAAGCTGAGAAGCGCCCGGGGCCCCCTCGACGGCCCTGAGCGCATGCGGGCGGGCGTCATCTGGGTGGCCCGTCTGGATCAGCGCGGCAGCCAGGTTGCCTTCGGCAGCCACGCGGTCCACCTGGTGCGAAGGCCACACGGCTGCCAACGCCGTGCTCAAGAGGGAGACGGCCTCTTCCCCCCGCCCGTCGCGCAGGGCCACGTAGCCGAGCTGTGCGCGGGAGGGCGCGAACCCGGGATAGAGCGCGAGGGCGGTGGTGGCATAGCCTCCAGCCCTCGGGAGCTCGCCCAACATGAGCGCCGAATTGGCTGCGTCGTAGAGGAGCTCTCCGTTGTTGGGGTCCAGGGCGAGCCCTCGGTCGATCTCGCGGAAGACCTCCTGCACCGTCGCGCCGTCCAGGGAGCTCAGCATCGCCAGCACTCGCCCGAGGTTGATGGAGTGGTGCGGCTGGAACGGGTTCAAATCCCGGGCGCGCTCGAAGGCACCTCGTGCCCGAAGGAGCCGCGCTCTCGCCTCGTCCGCGCCACCCTTCGCTCCGAGCGCCTCGGCTTCGAGCGCCAGGCCGAGCCGTGCCAACACCCAATCGTCGTGCGGATCGAGCTCATGGGCGCGCTCGAAGGCCGTCGCGGCACGACTCGGGTCCACCTGCATCCACTGGAGACCAAGACGGCACGCCTTGCTCACCCGCAGCGGACGAATGACGAGCGGGTTGATCAGCAGCCCCATGGCCACCACGAGCCCGGCGGCGCGCAGCCTGTGAGTCCACCGAACTTCGATGCCTGGCTCCAACCGATCCTCCGCACGCGAGAGGGGGTTCTCCTCCTCCCCGCTCATCACACGGAGGACGCTCCAAGCGCCAAAGATGGTCGCCACGAGCAGGACACCCATCGCCGCGATGACGGGAGCGCGCCCCGCGAAGGCGAAGTGGCCGTTCGGGCCTACGAGGCCTTGGACGAGCACACTCACCGCACCGAAGACGCCGCCTCCAATGAGAAGCACGGCCAGGAGCGGCTTGCGAAAAGGCGATGCCCCGGTGGACCCTGCCCCAGGCCGTGCGTACCCCGAGAGGATGCCCGCGTACGCCGCGAAGAGACTCGACATGGCCACGACCGAGAAGCCCACCGCGGCCTGCGCGCAAAAGCCGATCAGGCCAGCCACGACGGCCGCGACGAAGACGCGCTCATCTGTTGGAGCCCTGCGCAAGGCGCGACGCCCAGCCCAGAGCAGCGAGACGACGAGCGCCACCGTCGCCATGGCTCCGAAGGCCCCCTGCGTGGCCAGGATCTGAAGAGGTTCGCTGTGGGCGGTCGCGGGGGTGCGGCCCCACTCGAGGAGCCAGTAGCCGACCGGCCGGTGCTTCAAGAACTCGAACTGAAACGTCTCGAGACCGCTCCCGAAGAGTGGGTTCTCCTTGAAGATCTTCAGGGCGGCGGACCACAAATACCCGCGAGGAGACTCTCGAAACCGTAGGGCGCGCTCGAGGACGCCACCGAAGAGCTGGCGCCCGCTGGGCGTGGCGAGCGTGAGCCCGGCGAGGGTCGTTCCGAGGGCGGCAAGGGCCATGAGGGCGCGCCGCATGGGCCGCGGGCTCCCTCGAAGCGTCAGCACCAAGAAGGCCGAGAGGGAGAGCGCGGCGCCAATCCATCCACCTCGAGCGAGAGAGAGGGCGAGCGCGGCCAGCTCCGCGAGCATCAAGACACCGAGAGCAGCGGCGCTCCAGCGCTTCCCCTGGCGGGCTCCTCGCAGGAGGAAGGCGAGCGTCAGCGGCAATGTCATCGACAGGTAGCCGCCGAGATGGCTGGGGTGACCCAAGGTCGCGAACGGACGAAACCACCCCGCCAGGTCGGAGGTATTGCTCCACGGGAGAGGATCCAGCCCGACCGCCTGAAGGCAGGCGTAGAGCCCGAGGAAGGCCGAAGCGACGACCGGCGCCGCGAGCAGGCCGTTGAGGGCCTGTCGATCTGGAAGGTGCGACCGGGTGGCGAAGAGGAGGACGACGAGCGCCGTGATGGTTGGCAGGCCTCCGTGAGTGGGCTCGACGCCGAACAGCGAGTAGCGCCAGAGCTTGGAGCCGACGGTGGAGAGAAGCGCGGAGACCAACACCGCGCAGGCGCTGAGCGCCACCGGGTCGAGGCGCCCCCACGCACCTCGGATGCGGGAGGCATCGAAGGCGACCGAGCGACGAGAGAGGGCGAGCGTGACCAGCAGGAGCACCGTCGCGAGAAGGAAGGAGACCTTGGGGGTCTCGAAGTTCTCGACGGTGCTCCTCCAGAAGAGCAACGGCAGGACCACGAGGCAGGCGATCAGCAGTCCTGCCCTGGCGGTATTCGTTCTCGTCACCACGGACAGAGCATCACCTGCGTCCCTCGACGTTCCGACAGCGACTTCGGCCCGAGAACCGCTCCGGGCGGGCCGAAGCCCCTGTCCGAGAAGCAACGGACCTACTCGACCTCGATGGTCACGTAGGCGCTCGAGCTTGCGTAGGCGCTCGAGCTCGCGAAGTAGGCCTCCACGTAGTCGAGGGTCTTGGCATAGGGCGCCAAGTAGTACGTGGCGTTCGCGGAGGCGAAGGCGAGGACTCCCACAGGATTGTCCCCCGCCATTCTCCAGCTCACCGACGGGGCCATGGCGAAGACGACGTCGTCGCGGTCATCGTAGGGACCGGTCGTACAAGGGCTGGCGTTGCCACCGTAGCGGAAGGCGGCGCGGACGGCCTGGTTCTGGCCGCCAGACGGCAGGGTGTACGTGGCGGAGAGGGTCTGGACTCCCGCACCGGACGGAACCTGGGTGGAGATGAGGGTCCAGTTCGGCGCGGAGGCGTCGGCGGCGTAGTACAGGTCGAGCAGATCTCCGGTAAAGCTGGAGTACGCCCAGACGGTGACGTCGACGCGCACCGTCTTCCCCGCGGCAAAGGGGGAGCCATCGGTCGTGGACACTTTGACCGCGTCCACCGACTCGTCGGAGTGGAAGCTGCCCCCGGTGCCGTCGGCGCAGGAGCCGTTGATGGTGTTGGGCTGGTTGGGCTCGGGGCCCAGGTTGGCGCGGCCGCCCAGGAGCGAGCTGCCCGCGGTGCAGGCGTTGCCCCCGTTGACGCAGGCCGGCGTCTTGAAAGTGGCGTCGTAGACGGCGTCCTCGCCGACAGCCCCCCAGACGGCGGCCGAGAGCTGCTGATAGGTGCCCTGTTTCATCTTGAGGATGGCCGGATTCACGGAAAGCGACGGAGGCGCCGAGGCGGCGACCACAACGGGCACGGTGCCGCTGACGTTGGACGCGTTCGTCAAGCTGACTTTGAGATAGAAGGTGCCCGCGTACTGGGGAGCTGTGTAGGTGCCCGTGCTGTCGACCGAGCCACCGTAGCTGATGGGCGCTCCAGCGGCGTCGACGACCGTCCAGGTGAGCGGATCGGTGTTTGTATCCACCGTGAAAGTTTGCTTGGCATTGGGTTGCAGGCGAAGGGCCGACGGAACGACTCGCAAGGAGCCAAGCGCCATGGTCGTCCCATTGCTTGTGCGATCCTCGAGCTGTCCCCCTTTTTCGCAGCCCAACAGCCCTACTACGACACAGATGCTCAGTGACAACCGATTCATCGACCCTCCCCGTGAGACGTCTTTGTTTGGAGCAAATCTCCAAGCCGGGCGGCCACCGTTTGGCCGCCAAGGGCGGTGGGGCCTAGTTGACCCGGAGCGAAAACGCAACGATCCTGACCACAACAGTGGGCACCCGTTCGGCCTCCCAGGTCGTCGAAGGTGGCGCCCTTGCAGCTCGAAGACTCGAGACAGAATCCCCCAAGGACCGCCCCCTCGATGACCCGAATCGATCGCGCAGTACACCCTTGTGCGAAGGCCGATTTCGGGAGCTGTCGGAGCAGGGATTCTCCCCGAAAGAGCCAGGAGGAGTGTCCATGGGGTGTCTCTCTCGAACGAGCCGCGGCGTCATGACGGCTTTGATGCTGGCCCTCGCCTCCTGCCTGGGAGGAGAGGACAGCACACGCGACGCCTCGTTCCCCGGGAGCGGCAATGTCGGGCACCGGGACGCTGGGAGCGGCGGCGACACCTCGAGCGGTCGAGACGCCTCGACCAGCATTGACGAGTCGAACGCGGCCGACGCCTCGAGCGCGACCGACGCGTCGAGCGCCGCCGACGCCTCCATCGGCGAAGACTCTGTGCCGGCGAACCCCTGCGTTGGCAAAGCATGGACCACCGCCGATCCCACGGTCGCCGGACCGTTCGAGGTGGCCGCCGACAAGAAGGTCGGGCCGTTGGCAGGCTATACGCCCGATCCGATCTACGGGGACGAACAACAGCGCTTCAACGTCTACCGCCCGAAGACCCTCGCGACCAGCGGGTACTGCCACCCCATCTTGGTTTGGGCAAACGGTCACACAGACAATCCCGAGCAGAATCCACCGAAGTGCGTCGTCGACGCCGCCGCCGGGAAGTGGTGTGGCAACTATCCACCGTTGATCAATCAGCTCGTGTCGCACGGCTTCGTGGTGATCGCCTCGCTGAGCACCACGACCGCGAAGGGCGACCCCCTGCCCACGATCGTCGGTTTGGATTGGTTGCTCAAACAGGCGGAGGATCCGACGAGCGCTTACTATCACCGCCTCGACACGGCCCACATCGGGGCCCTCGGCCACTCGGAGGGCGGGGCGTCGACCTGCAAGGCCGCACCCGACCCGCGTATCTCGGCCATCGCGACGGTCAGCGGTACCAGTGCGATCTCCAGTCTCCACGGCCCGGCGTTGTTCTTCTGCGGTGGGAAGGAAGCGGCCTCCGTATGCGACGGAATCGAGAAGATCTTCGCCGCCGTCAAGGATCACCCTGCGATGTTCATCGACAATCTGGCTTCGGACCACGGTGGCTGGCTGTTCCAGGGTACCGGTGGTCCCACCATGGCCGGGTTCACCGCGTGGTTCCGAGCGCATCTGATGGGTGACACCGAGAGTCGAAAGCGGTTCTACGGCTCGGGATGTACGTTCTGCAGCGACAGCCGCGTGAAGGTCGAGCGAAACACCCTCATGAGCCAGTGATCGGAGCGCGCTGCGTCACGCGCGTTGCAAAGGGAGCATCGCACCGGCATGCTCGACGTGGCGCGGGAGCCAACGTCTGGGGTGCACACGTGCTGCCATCAACATCACCGGGGTGCGTCGCGGGGGCGTCGACGACGGCGGGTGAGTTCCTCGCCGCCTCTGAGCCACCCCCTCGGCGCCGAACTGACACGGAGGAGCTCGCGCGCCTCAACCGTACGCTGCGGGCGCTCAGCAACAGCTCACACGCGATGGTTCGCGCCACCGATGAGGCGGCCTACCTCGAGCAGGTCTGTCGGATCATCGTCGACGATTGCGGGCACCCGATGGTGTGGATCGGCTTCGCAGAAAGAGACCCCGACAAGACGGTTCGGCCGGTCGCGTACGCCGGCTTCGACAGGGGCTACCTCGAGACGCTCCGGCTGACCTGGGCCGACACCGAGCGAGGCCGTGGCCCCACGGGAACAGCCATCAGAACTGGCAAGGTGAGTGCCTGCACCAACATGAGGACAGACCCCCGGTTCAGCCCCTGGCGCGCAGAGGCCATCGCCAGAGGGTACGCCTCATCGATCGTGTTTCCGTTGATGGCCGAGGGCAGCGCCTTCGGAGCGCTCACCATCTACTCGGCCGAGCCCGACCCGTTCTCGGAGGACGAGCAAGCCTTCCTTTCCCAGCTCGCCGATGACCTCGCCCTCGGGATCAGCATGATCCGCCAGCGGCTCGCTCGGCGGCGCGCTGAGCAGGCGCTCCGGCACAGCGAGGAACGATTTCGAGCCTTGGTGCAGCTGTCGCCCGAGGCCATCTTCGTGAACCGCCGGAATCGCATCGAGTTCTTGAACCCGGCAGCGCTGACGCTGTTCGGCGCGACAGAGGCCGGGCAGCTCATCGGCCAATCACCCTTCGACGTCTTCCACCCTGACTGCCACGAGGGCATTCGCGGGCGTCTTCGCACGCTGCTCGAGGGGCATCCCGTGCCGCTCATCGAAGAACGCATCGTGCGCCTCGATGGGTCGACCCGCGATGTCGAGGTCGCCGCGTCACCCTTCGATGACGCCGATGGTCGCGCGATCCAGGTGATTCTCCGCGACGTCACTGAGCGCAAGGTCGCCGAGGAGTCGCTGCGTCTGAGCGAGCAACGCTCACGCGCCCTGGCTGAGTCGCTCCGGGAGGCCGACGGAAACAAGAACGAGTTCCTCGCCGTGCTCTCGCACGAGCTCCGCAACCCGCTCGCCCCCATTCGCAACAGCCTCTACATTCTCGGCCGCCTCAGCCCTCGAGGAGCCCAGGCGCGCCGTGCCGAGGCCGTGATCGAGCGGCAGGTCGGCCATCTTTCCCGCCTCGTGGAAGACCTCCTGGACGTGACGCGGATCTCGCGGAAGAAGGTCCGCATCGAGCCTCAGCCGATGGATCTCGTCGAGCTGGTCTCCCGCGCCGCGGAGGACCAACGGTCCGTCTTCGAGCACGCCGGCGTCGAGCTGGTGGTGGAGGTTCCTCGGCAGGCCGTGCGCGTGAGCGTCGACCCGACCCGCATCGCGCAGGTGGTCGGGAACGTGCTGCAGAACGCGGCCAAGTTCACCTCACGTGGGGGCACGGCGCGGCTCTCGCTCAGCGCCGACGAAACCACGAGACAGGCGACCATCGCGGTGACCGATAGCGGCGCGGGAATGTCGAAGGAGATGCTCGACAGGCTGTTCCAGCCCTTCATGCAGGCCGACCGGACCCTCGATCGAAGCAAGGGCGGGCTTGGGCTCGGCCTGGCGCTGACCAAGGGCATCGTCGACCTCCATGGGGGTGAGATCCTGGCGACCAGCGGGGGCCTCGGCAAGGGGAGCCAGTTCATCGTGCGCCTGCCGCTCGACGCCTCGCCTCCCTCGGAGCCACAGGCCGATCGTCCGCCCCTGACCAGCGGTCACCGACGGGTCCTCATCATCGAGGACAACATCGACGCTGCGGAGAGCCTTCGCGATGCCTTGGCGCTGGGCGGGCACGACGTCGCGGTGGCCTACAATGGCCCCGACGGTCTCGCCAAGGCGAGGGGCTTTCGACCCGAGCTCGTCTTGTGTGACATCGGTCTGCCGGTCATGGACGGCTACGAAGTCGCCCGGGCGTTTCGTTCCGACGGCACCTTGGGGCCGGCGTACCTCGTCGCCCTGACCGGCTACGCGGCCTCCGAAGATCTCCTCCGCGCCAAGGAAGCGGGGTTTGATCGCCACCTCGCGAAGCCGCCCGACCCAGAGATGCTCGAGGCGATGATCACCGATCTCCCGGTGGGAAACCACGGCTCACCCCGCCACTGACCCCCTACCGCTCCTCGAGGAGAGCCTTAATCTCCCTCACCCGTCGGGTGACGACGTCACGCTCCAGCTTCTGGAACACCTCGGGGAGCAAGTCACGGCTGGTGCACTCCTGCACAGCCACCAAATTCTGGAGCTCGACCTCCAGAGGGTAGCTGGGGGGCACGAAGTCCTTCACCACGGCCTCGACGTCGGGGGCCGTCACCTCGTCGCGACCGTCGGTGAAGGCGCGAAACTTCGCCCGCACCAAGATGGCCTCGATGTCGGCCCCTGAGTAGAGCGAGCCGGTGAGCTTGGCGAAGTCGGGGAACTCGACCTTCACCTTGGTCTTCTTCTGCATGGCGGTGAACAGCTCGGTCCGCTCGGCGTCGGTCTGCGGGTAGAACAGCGCGATGTGCTCCTCGGCCCGGCCCTGCCGCTTCAGGTCGATGGGCAAGAGGTCGGGCCGGCAGGTCAGCAGGAACCAGACGATCTTCCCCCGGTACTGGGTGTTGCCCATGAAGCTCGCGATGGCGGCGAAGATGCGGCTCGAGGTGCCGCTGTCTCCACCCGCGTCGCGATCGCCGAGAAACGCGTCGGCCTCGTCGATCATCACCGCCACCGGCCACAGGGCCTTCAAGAGGTTGAAGATCTTCTCGAGGTTGGCCTCGGTGACGCCCTGCCACTGGCTGCGGAAGTTGAGGAACTTCACGCAGGGGATGCCGATCTCTCCCGCGAAGCAGGTCACGAGGAACGTCTTGCCCGTACCCACCGGGCCCGACACCAGGTACCCCATCGGGACGACTTCGATGCGCCCCTTCTTCAAGGCGGCCGAGGCGTCGCGCAGCATCTTCTTCGCCTTGGCGTGGCCGGCGACGACGTCGAGCGTGTACTCGGGCTCGATGAACTCGAGGAGGCCGTGGCACTCGGCCTGGATGATCTCCTTCTTCTTTTCCTTGAGCGTGTCGGTGGTGATGCGCACCCGCGACTCGATGGCCTCGGTGAGGAGGCGATCGAGGTTGATGCGCGAGAGGCCGGCGGTCATCTTCGCCAGCGCCTGGGCGGGCACCTCGCTCACGCTGGCCAGCGTCTGACCCTCCAGCTTCCAGTCAACGAACTCCCGCCGCTCTTCCTCGGTGGGGAGGGCGATCTCGATGTTGGCGACGTAGGGGTTGCGCGAGAGCCTGGGGGTGATGTCGGAGAGGTTCTCGACCAGCAGCACCACCGAGAGGTTCCCCTCGAGGAACTGGGGGTCGCTGGCCCACTTCACCAGGGTCGCAAGGACGAAGCGGTCCTCCGCCGAGAGGTGCGACATGTCACCGGCCGGGGCGATGGTCTCGGCGAAGTCGATGACGAGCGCGAGAGACTTGCCGTCTGACAGTCGCGTGCGCAGGTAGTTCTCGACCACCTGGAGCGCCCGGCCCGGGTCTCTCGGCATCACCTTGGCGAAGTCGGTGCCGTACATCGAGTCGTAGCCGCTGAGCATCCTCAACAGGTCTTGCTGGGTCTCGGGCACCGCCGCCCGCACCCCCGAGGATCGATCGTAGAAGATGACGTGATCGCGCGCGCCGAAGAGCTCCTCTGACAAGAAGCGCTTCAGGTTGTCGAACTCCCGACCGCCATCGTCGCGGGTGAGGGGCTGGAGATCTCGCACCGCGCCGTAGAGCACGAAGGTGCTGACGGTGCGGGTGTAGTAGCGCTGAGCGAGCTTCTGGGCCCAGGGTGGCAACGACGCGAGCGGATTTTCGGTCTTCTTCATGGCTCCTACCGGGTAACGGGCTGCGCTTCAGTGCGTCGACCTCTTGAGCTCCTTCTTGAGCTCGGCCGGCTCTGATTCCCTCACCTCGACAATCTCGAACACCGACTCGTACCCCGGAGCCGTCAGTCGAACCGTGGCTTTCCCCACCCTGACCGAGCGGACCTGGGGCCAGTCCTTGAGCGGCCCCCCACCCTTCTCTCTCACCGGTTCGCCGTTGAGCTCCACCTGAACCTGCCCCCTGACCTCCTCGGGCACGTTGATGATCACCAGCCCAGTCGGCGGCGGGCGGAGCAGCACGGCGGCCACCAGGCCGACCACCAGGAGCGCCACGATGCCGCCCAGCGCGATGAGGAGGCGCGTGTTGCCAGGTGGAGCACCGAGCTGGGCCTGGCTGGGCGCCCGGTTGGCCAGCGGCGTCGGCAGGGGCTGCGAGTCCCCCAGGACGCGAGGAGGGGCGGGGCTCACCAGGCGGCTCTGTCTCCTCGGCCCCGACGGCTGCCTCGGGGCGCTCCTCGGGGGAGACCGGAGTACCTGGTCCGGCAAGCCCGTGGGGTTCTTGGAGTCGGTGATGATCTCCTCGTCACTGTCCGGCGGCCGGCCCGGGCCAACGACGATGGTCGCCTGATGCTCGTCGCGTTCGTTGGCCAGCACTGGCGCCGCGGTGAGCTTGGGGGGCAGCGAGACTGGCCCACTCTCAACCGGCGGCAGCGGCTGGAGCGAGGCCGGGCCGATGGTGGGCGGGACGGATCGAGCGATGGACGGCAGGCCGTTGGCGCCGGACATCATCACCACCTGCGCCGCCGGCCCACCGGTGGGCATGGCGGTGATGGCGCTCCCGGTCACCAGGGGCAAGGGGCTGGTGGGGAACGAGCCACCGTAGCCAGCATCGGCGGCGGCCAGCATGCCCTCGGGGGGCTTGAGGTCGACGTAGTCCTGGAGCCGCACCCGCTCCTTCTCGTAGTCCTCGGCGAAGGTCGCGCGCATGAAGGCGGCCAGGTCCTTGCGGGCGAAGGTGTTGCCCGTGGAGTACATGAAGGCGCGGAGCTCCTCGGCCAGCTCGCTGGCATACTGGTAGCGATCGTCGACGTCTTTGGCCAAGGCCTTCATCACGATGCGCTCGAGCTCGGCGGGAACCCGGCGATTGAAGTGCGACGGCGGGAGCACCTCGACCTTGCGCACCTTCTCGAGCACCGAGAAGTCCGTGTCGCCCACGAAGAGCCGCTCGCCGGTCAACAGCTCGTAGAGACAGATGCCGATGGCGAACAAGTCGCTGCGCCGGTCGAGGGGCAGCCCGCGGATCTGCTCCGGGCTCATGTAGCCGAACTTCCCCTTGAGGATGCCGGCCTGAGTCTTGGTGGCCTTGCCCGCGGCCTTGGCGATGCCGAAGTCGATGACCTTCACCTCGCCATCGAAGCTGACCAGCACGTTCTGCGGCGACACGTCGCGGTGCACGACGTTCATGTCGAAACCGGACTTGTCCTTGGCGCGATGGGCGTAATCGAGGCCCTCGCAGCACTGCGCCACCGCATAGCAGGTCAACGACACCGGGGCCGGCTCGCCGCGCTTGCGACAGCGGTCGAACACCGCCCTCAGGTCCTTGCCCGAGACGTACTCCATCGCGATGTAATACGAGTTGGCGATGTGCGAGAGCTCGTGGACCTGGGCGATGTTCGCGTGGTTCAGCTGAACCGTGATCTTCGCCTCGTCGATGAACATCGCGATGAACTCGGCGTCCTCGGCGATGTTGGGCAGAATGCGTTTGATGGCCAGCAGGCGCTCGAAGCCATTCGCGCCGAACGTCTTGGCCCGCCACACCTCGGCCATGCCCCCGATGTTGACGCGGTCCAGCAGGAGGTACTTCCCGAAGGGAATTGGCTGTCTTTTGGGAGCGGTGCTCAAGCGATGTCCGGGCGCGTCGGAGGCCCGAGCGTAGTGGTGGCTCAGCGGGAGCGTCAACGCCGCAGAAGGGTCGGCACGCTTGCAGCGCGCGGCGAGCCTGATACGGTTGAGCGCGTGGGCATGGCCCTGCGCTCGTCACCAGCGGGCGGGGCCGTATCGGTCTACTGGAAGAAACGCAGTCGGGGGGGGAACATGCGAAGCGACTCTGTCATTCACCACGCGCTGGTCTTGAACCTCCACCAGCCGGCGGGGAACCTCGACGAGCTACTCTCGACCCAGCCGTGGGAGACCCGGGAGATCCTCCGCGCGATGGAGCGCATTCCTCGCTCGCTGTGGGGCTACGAAGACGTGGCCCGGGTGCATCTGTCGTTCTCGGGGACGCTCCTCGAGACCCTGGCCGACCCCGACTTCCAGCGGCGAATGTATGGGGTGGTCGATTGCGGGAGCTTGCTCTGGTACTTCCAGAACCTCGCCCTGTTCAGGGTGCTGGGCACCGGCTACTACCACCCGGTGCTGCCGCTCATCGAGCCGGCCGATCGCCGGGAGCACCTCGGGCGCTGGCTCGGCATCGCCCGGCACCTGTTCTGGCGCACCGGCTTCGAGGGCTTCTGGCCGCCCGAGATGGGCTTCTCGATGGAGCTCATTCCCCTGCTCGCCGAGCTGGGCTACCGGTACGTCTTGGTCGACAGCGATCACGTCGAGGGCGTGAGCGCGATGTCGTGGCACGAGCTGCGCTACCGGCCGCATGTCGCCCGCTTCGGCGGCGCGGAGATCATCGTGGTGGTGCGCGACCGCGAGCTCTCCGACGCGCAGGAATCAGGCATGGATCTGGCCTGGTTCACCGCGGAGGTCTCGGCGCGCACCCGCTGGTGCGACTTTCCCCCGCTGGTGACCACCGCCACCGACGGTGACAACGGCGGCTGGTTCCGCAACCCCCACCCTGGTGCCAACTTCTGGGGCCTCTACCAGGGGCTCCTCGATCGCGCCCGTGAGAGCCAAGGAGGCGTTCGGCCCACGTTCATCGAAGACTACCTCCAGCGCTACGGCGCCCAGGGCGAGGTGCGGGTGACGACGGGAGCGTGGAACACCGGCTGGCACCACGGCCGCGACTTCCTCCAGTGGACCGGCTCCCAGGCCCAGCGTGACGCGCTGGTGCGAACGGCAGAGACCAGCCGGGCCGTGCACCAGACCCGCGAACGGGCCCTGGCGACGCGGGCCGGCGATGCCGAGCTCGGCGCCCACCTCGAGAGCGCCCTGTGGCAGCTCTTGCGGGCCGAGACGAGCTGCAACTTCTTCTGGGGCGAGGCCTGGGTGCCACGAGCGCACCGCGATCTCGACGGCGCCTGGGCGAGCCTCGCGGCGGCCCGGCAGCGACTGGGGTGAGGAGGCGAGCGCCCCAGCGCTCCATCGTTTATTCGTACGACGCAGTCTCGAGGACCTATCTTCCATGTACATCGTCATGATCGCCTCCGAATGTGCGCCCGTCGCCAAGGTCGGCGGGCTGGGAGACGTCGTCTTCGGGCTGAGCCGCGAGCTGGAGATCCGCGGGAACTCGGTGGAGATCATTCTGCCGAAGTACGACTGCATGCGGTACGATCACATCTGGGGCCTCCAGGTCTCGTACGAGAACCTCTGGGTGCCGTGGTTCAACTACCGCATCCGCTGCACCGTCTGGTTCGGCTTCGTCCACGGGCGCAAGTGCTACTTCATCGAGCCTCACTCGAATGACCACTTCTTCGAGCGCGGCTCGTACTACGGCTTTCCAGACGAGCACATGCGCTTCGCCTTCTTCTCCAAGGCCGCGCTCGAGTTCCTGCTCAAGACAGGCAAGCGGCCCGACATCATTCACACCCACGACTGGCAGACCGCGCTGGTGCCGGTCATGCTGTACGAGATCTACGCTGGCCTCGGCATGGGCACCTGCCGGGCCTGCCACACGCTCCACAACCTGAAGCACCAGGGCATCGCCGGCGAGAACGTGCTGTGGTTCACCGGGCTGGGGCGGCCCAACTACTACTACGACAAGGCGCGCATGGGAGACGACTTCAACCCCAGCGCGATCAACTTCACCAAGGGCGCGGTGCTGTATTCGAACTTCATCACCACCGTGTCGCCGCGGCACGCCTGGGAGGCCCGGCACACCGAGTGGGGCTATGGCCTGGGCCACGTGCTGTACGTCTCCCAGAGCAAGTTCGGTGGCGTGCTCAACGGCCTCGACTACGAGATGTGGAACCCCGAGACCGACCCCTACGTGCCGCACCACTACGGGGCCGGCACCTTCGAAGAGAAGGCGAAGAACAAACAGGTGCTCCGAGCTCGCCTGTGGCTCAAACAAGAGGACAAGCCCCTCATCGCGTATGTCGGCCGCCTCGACAGCCAGAAGGGCGTCGGGCTCATTCGCCACGCGCTGTTCCACGCCTTGCGCAAGGGGGCTCAGTTCGTCTTGCTGGGCTCGAGCCCCGAGCTGGGGCTCAACGCCGAGTTCTGGCAACTCAAACACCAGCTCAACGACAACCCCGACTGCCACCTCGAGATCGGCTACGACGAAGAGCTCGCCCGCCTCATCTACGCGGGCGCCGACATGCTGGTGGTGCCCAGCCTCTTCGAGCCCTGCGGGCTGACCCAGATGATCGCCCTTCGCTACGGCACCGTGCCCATCGTGCGCTGGGTCGGCGGTTTGGCTGACACGGTCTTCGACCGCGACTTCTCCGATCGCCCACCCGAGGCACGCAACGGCTACGTCTTTCACCAGACCGACACCCCGGCCATCGAGTCGGCGATGGATCGGGCCATCGGCCTGTGGTTCGACTACCGCGACGAGTTCAATACGCTCGCGCTCCGCGGCATGGGCTACGATTACTCTTGGAACCGACCCGGGGCCGACTACCTCAACATCTACGAGCTCATCCGACACACATAGCGCCAGCCGAACGGCGCGGAAGGAGAGACTGACGATGCCCGAGCTTCCCGAATACGTGGACGGCCTGCCGAACCTCTGCGGCTCCGAGAGCGCCATCGAGCGCGCGGTGGCGCAGGCTCGCAACAAACCGGTGTTCAAGCCCGACAGCCCCATCGACTTTGGGAAGGTGAAGAGCGCCTTCGCCAACGCCCTGCACATGCACCAGCCCCTGATTCCCGCTGGAGGCAGCGATCTCAAGACGGCCGAGACCATCAGCAACCTCGAGTACATGATGCGGAACCCGGGCATCGGAGACAACCACAACGCCTCGGTGTTCGTCTGGTGTTACAAGCGCATGGGCGAGCTCATTCCCCAGCTGGTGAGCGAGGGGAAAGAGCCGCGGGTCATGCTGGAGTACTCGGGCACCTTGCTCCACGGCATGCGGAAGATGGGCCTCGACGACGTCTTCGACCGCCTGGGCGCCATCACCAACGACAAGGTCTACCGCCGCTGCGTCGAATGGCTCGGGGCTCCCTGGGGGCACGCGGTGGCGCCGTCGACGCCGGTGCAAGACTTCAAGCTCCACGTCAAGGCGTGGCAGCACCACTTCGCGTCCATCTTCGGGCTCGAGGCGCTGGGGCGGGTGCGGGGCTTCTCGCCTTCCGAGATGGCGCTCCCCAACCACCCTGACGTGGCCTACGAGTTCGTCAAGACGCTCAAGGACGCCGGCTACCAGTGGGTGCTGGTACAGGAGCACAGCGTCGAGGACCCCGCGACGGGCTCGAACCCTCGGCGGCCCCACCTGCCGCACCGCCTGGTGTGCACCAGCTCGCGCGGCGAGACGGCGAGCATCATCGCCATCGTGAAGACTCAGGGCTCGGACACCAAGCTCGTGGCGCAGATGCAGCCCTGCTACGAGGCCCGCAGCCTGGGGCGCCTCGAGCTCGCCGGCCGGCAGGTGCCTCCGCTGGTGACGCAGATCGCCGATGGGGAAAACGGCGGGGTGATGATGAACGAGTTCCCCTCCAAGTACCTCGACGTGATGCGCGAGAGCAGCGGCTCCGAGACGCCGCCGATGAACGCCACCGAGTACCTCGAGCACCTGTTCGCCCTGGGCATCACCGAGGGCGACCTGCCGGTGCTCCAGCCCCTCTTCCAGAAGCAAATCTGGGAAAAGATGAAGCCCGGCGAGGGCGCCGAGCGGCTGGCCAGCGTCATCGAGGAAATCAAGAAGACCAACCACCGCTTCCACATGGACGGCGGGAGCTGGACCAACAACCTCTCGTGGGTGCGGGGCTACGAGAACGTGCTCAAGCCGATGGAAGACGTGAGCGCCCGGTTCTACCAGAAGGCGGTCGCCGCCGGCGTCGCCACGTCGGAGCGGCGGTACCGCAACGCCCTGTTTCATCTCTTGGCGGCCGAGACGAGCTGCTACCGCTACTGGGGCGAGGGCCTGTGGACCGACTACGGGCGAGAGCTGTGCCGACGCGCGAGCGACATCTTGACCTACGACTTCTAGAGCCTTCGAGGCACGACCATGAGCAATCTCCAGTCTGAGCTGGTGAGGATCACCACGGCGCGGCACCATGATCCGTTCGCTGTCCTGGGCCGGCACCAGGACGGAGACCAGGTGGTGGTGCGCGCCTTCATTCCCCGGGCCGCCGAGGTGCGCATCGGAGAAGGGAGCCTCCAGATGGGCCGGCTCCCCAACAGCGATTTGTTCGAGTGGCGAGGCAACGGCAGCCAGCTCCCGGCGCACTACAGCCTGTTGTGGCGAGACGAGGCCCATCGGGAGCACATCGCTCGAGACGCCTACACCTTCGGGCCCCAGCTCGGTGACCTCGACCTGCACCTCTTCGGAGAGGGCCGTCACCGCCATGCCCACCGGTTCCTCGGCGCCCACGAGCACGAGGTCGACGGCGTGGCCGGGGTGCTGTTCGCGGTGTGGAGCCCCAACGCCGAGCGAGTCAGCGTGGTGGGTGACTTCAACCACTGGGACGGCCGCCGCCACCCCATGCGAGTGCGGGGCGGCAGCGGCATCTGGGAGCTCTTCATTCCCGACCTCGAAGCGGGCCTGTTGTACAAGTTTGAGATCCGCAACCGGCAGAGCGGCCAGCTCTCGCTCAAGGCCGACCCCTACGGGCAGCACCACGAGCTGCGCCCCCACACTGGGTCGATCATTCCTTCGGTCACCGACTACGGCTGGGGCGACAGCCAGTGGATGGCCGCGCGCAAGGCGTGGGACTGGCAGCACCAGCCGATGTCGATCTACGAGGTGCACCTGGGCTCGTGGCAGAAGGGCTCCCGCGGCGAGATGCTCGACTACCGCGAGCTCGCCCACCGCCTGGTGGCCTACGCCAAGGACCTGGGCTTCACCCACCTCGAGCTGTTGCCCATCACCGAGCACCCCTACGATCTCTCCTGGGGCTACCAGGCCACCGGCTACTTCGCGCCCACCAGCCGCTTCGGCACGCCCGACGACTTCCGGTACTTCGTCGATTACTGCCATCAGCAGGGCGTGGGCGTGCTCCTCGACTGGGTGCCGGCGCACTTCCCCAAGGACGCCCACGGGCTGGCGCGCTTCGATGGGACGCCGCTCTACGAGCACGCCGACCCGCGGCTGGGCGAGCACATGGACTGGTCGACGTTGATCTTCAACTTCGGTCGCAACGAGGTGAAGAGCTTCTTGTTGTCGAGCGCGGTCTTCTGGCTCGAAGACATGCACCTCGACGGCCTCAGGGTCGACGCGGTGGCCTCGATGCTCTTCCTCGACTACTCGAGGAAGGAGGGCGAGTGGGTGCCCAATGCGTTCGGCGGCCGCGAGAACCTGGTGGCCATCGAGTTTCTCCGCGAGCTCAACGTCGCGGTGCACGACCAGTGCCCCGGGGTCTTGATGATCGCCGAAGAGTCCACCTCGTGGCCGCTGGTGAGCCGACCGACGTACGTGGGCGGGCTGGGCTTCGACCTGAAGTGGAACATGGGGTGGATGAACGACACCCTCCGCTACATGTCTCACGACCCGATTCACCGCCAGTACCACCACGACCTGCTCACCTTCAGCATGCTGTACGCCTTCACCGAGAACTTCCTCTTGCCCTTCTCGCACGACGAGGTGGTGCACGGGAAAGGCTCGATGCTGAACAAGATGCCGGGCGACGAGTGGCGGCGCCACGCCAACCTGCGAACCCTCTACACCTACCAATTCACCCACCCGGGCAAGAAGCTGCTCTTCATGGGCACCGAGTTCGGTCAAGGTCGAGAGTGGACCAGCACCGAGGGCCTCGACTGGTACGTGCTCCAATACCCCATGCACCAGGGCGTGCAGCGGCTGGTGCGAGACCTGAACCACCTCTACGGCCGCTCGCCCGCCCTCTACCGGCACGAGTTCACCTGGCAGGGCTTCGAGTGGATCGACTGCCACGACTCGCACCAGTCGGTGCTCAGCTTCCTCCGAAAGGGCGATGGCGACGAGCTCATGGTGGTGGTGGTGAACCTCACCCCGGTGCCCCGGCGAGGCTACCGGGTCGGCGTGCCCCGCGCGGGCCACTACCGCGAGGTCCTCAACTCCGACTCGGAGTTCTACGGCGGGAGCAACGTCGGCAACGGCTCCAGCCCGCTCGAGACCGAGCCGCGTGCGTGGATGAACCGCCCCCACTCCCTGGAGCTCACCTTGCCACCCCTCGCCGGGCTCATCTTCGCCTGGGAGCCGTGAGCGCTCGAACCCCCGCTTGACTCCAGGCCTCCTACCCACCATGCGCCACGCCCCTTCGCTCGTCGCTCTCCTCGCCATCGCCTGCGCCTCACCCACCCCCGGAGCCGGAGACGGCGGTTCTGACGGAGGCGAGGCGCCCACTGTCACCATCGAGTTCGCCGACGCCTGCGCGCCCTTCACCGCCTGCGCCAGCGACGTGCACGGCACCTGGACCCTCGAGCATGTCTGCATCGAGCGGGGGCGCCTGTGGCCGACGGTCAAGACCTTCTGTTCGACCGCGACCCTCTCGGGCCTGAGCGGAACGACGAGCGGCACCCTGTCGTCGAGCGTTACGGAGCTCCGCCGAGATGTCTCGACCAGCCTCTCGGGCACCATCACCCTGCCGGCCGCCTGCCTCACCCACGGCGCCGACTGCTCGTACCTCCGGGACTCGCTGGTCGCCATGCTCCACGCCACCGTCTCCTGCGCGGGCTCGGAGAGCTGCGAGTGCACCGTGAGCGACGTGCGCGTGACGCACGCTTCCGCTCCCATCACGGTCACCGGCCAGGCGTTCACCACCAACCCTGGCACTTCGAGCGAACGCACGTTCGACGTCTGCGCCACCGGATCCACCCTCACCTTCCGAGAGACGGCCAGCCCAGACGCCGATCCGGCCATCTACACGCTGGCTCGGTGAGCTGCCGGCACGACCTCCGTCAGCCTGCCAAGACCCGCGCGGGGTCGAGGGCGGCCGCGCGCCTGGCGGGGAGCCACGCGCCTCCGCGCGCGGCGATGAGCCCCAGGCCCAGCGCCCCCACGAGGAGCCACCCAGGGAAGAGGAAGAACGTGTCTGGTTTGAAGGGAAACTCGGGGAGCACGCTCACCGCCACCCGGTCGAGGAGCGCGGCTGCGAGCACCGCGGAGGCCGTGCCGAGCACGCTCACGGCCACGCCCAGCACCAGGGCCTCGGCACCTGCGCAAGCACCTGGTCCCCAAGCCACCCAAGCAGGAGCCGTCCGTGCCCGCCGCGCCCAGCCCGGCCTCGTGCCCGGCCACCAAGTACCGCGTCCCATGGGCCCAGCTGCTCCAGAGAACCTTCCCAACAGACGTCCTGACGTGCGACAAGTGCGGCGGCCCTCGTCGCGTCGTGGCGTGCGTCTTCTCGTCCACCGTCGCGGCCCCGACCCACCTCAGCTCTCCCTGCCGCTGTGACGCGATGCGGTGGGACGCAAGGGGCTTCGCCAGCCAGGGCGACGTCTGTCACGCACCTGGAATTCGGCGCATCTGGGCGGCCCTCGGGAGGTTCGCGACCACCGCATCACCCGCTCGCGGCGGCTCCAGCAGGCTGCTCCGGTTCGCCGTCTTGTTCTTCCTCCTCTTCATCAGGATTCGCTCCTTGGATTCTTTCTCTCAGGTAGGGTCTCCAGAAGGTTCGCCATGGGATCTCACCGGGGACGAAGGTCTGGCATCTCTCAACAGCGAGGGCGACATGAGGAAGGAGATCAAGCCTGGGGGCTATGTTCCGGTAGAACAGGGCGAGTCAATCGATAGCATCGCCGTTGCGTGTGGTCACCTCCCCGACACAATCTGGGAGGCTCCGCAGAACGAGGAACTCCGCAAGACGCGAGACAGCCCCCATGTCTTGCTTCCGGGGGACAGGTTGTTTCTTCCTCCTATCAACCCAAAGAAAGTGACCATCTCGACGGGTCAACGTCACGAGTTCGTGGTGAAGCGCCGCGCGGCGAAGCTCAACCTGCGCATCGAGGAATGGGGTCAGCCGCGAGCCAACGAGCCCTATGTCTTGCGGGTGGGCAACCTTCAGCTCCAAGGCACCACCACCGATGACGGTTGGGTGAATGCGAGCATTCCGACCGACGCGGAGAAAGCCGAGCTCACCGTGGGTAGAGGAGAGCGAGCGCTCACGCTCCTGGTCGCGCTGCGCCACCTCGACCCCGCAGACGAAATCAGCGGGGCCCAAGGTCGCCTCGCGAACCTGGGCTACGGTGCTCTGCCGCAGGACGGCGTTCTCGGCCCGGAGACGGAGGCGGCGCTTCGAGCCTTTCAGCATGCCCACAAGCTCGAGGAGAACGGAACCCTCGACGAGAAGACGGTGGCGGCGCTGCTCGACAAGCATGGCTCGTGAGGAAAGCCCCATGGAACGCGAATTGACTCCCGACGAGAAGAGGGCGCTCCTCGGGCCGGTACGGAGCGCCCCTCTGGTGCTGTCGGGTCGCACGGTGACGCAGCTCTCGGTACCCGCCGAGATTTTCGCATGGGCCCGCCTCGACGACGTCATCTTTGACGAGGTCGTCTTCACGGGGGCGGTCTTCGAACAGGCTATCCTCCACAACGTCACCTTCACTCGATGCCGGTTGAACGACGCGGAATTCAGGACCTGCCAGCTCTCGGCGGTCGCCTTCGATCAGTGCCCAACGGAAGGTCTTCGGGTCACCGGCTGCACGATGAACAAAGTGCGCACCGCCTTCACTCAACTGAGCCGAGCCGAGTTTTCGGCCTGCACCATCAGCGATTGGGAGGATGAGCGAGGAGAAATCTCCCATGCGACCTTCCGGGACGTCGAGATGATTGGCGCTCGCTGGAGCCATACGCAGGTTTCGGACAGTCGGATCGACCAGCTCTCCTTCCGAGAGTCCCATCTGCGGCAGTCCGCATTCCGTCGCTGTGATGCGTCAGCGCTGGCCTTCATCAGCAGCGAGGTGAACGGGCTCGTGCTGGCGTCGAGCACGCTGGGCGCGGTCGCCCTCGACGACGTCAAGGGTGGCTCCCTGGGCTTCAACGAGCTCACCGGCGCGCGAATCACCCTCCGCCGCTGCTCGTTGGCGAGCGTCACTTTCTCGGGAGGTCACATCAGCGAGCTGACGATTCAGGCGTCGGTCGTCATCATGCTCGCGATGATGAAGGTCCGAATCGCGAAGCTGCGGGTCTCGAAGGCACAGCTGCCTCGCGCCATGTTCTTCGAGTCGAGCATCACCGGCCCCAGCCTCCTCGATGGTGCCAACCTGATCGAGCCGGATCTGACAGGAAGCACGTTCACTGACCTCACCATTCGCGACTCCATCATCGACGGAGCCGTGCGAGCCCCTGGTACCCTGTTTCGCAACCTCAACCCGGAGCTCGTTCGCACCGGCCCGCACTACCGGCTCGTCGACGGTGGCCCCCAGTATGATGGAGGAGGCCGTCTGCCGGCCTCGCACTGACCATGGCGTCCCACCCGACCCTCTTCAGCCTCTTCTGGAACACGCTGTACCAGCTCGGTGGTGGCCAGAATGCGTCGCTGGAGCTGGGGAAGCGGCTGCTCTTCGTCCCCGCGGCGCTGCAGCTCAAGGTCAGAGTCGTCATCCCGCCGCCGCTCGAGGCGATCATCCTCTGGCCGGCCTTCTTGACGCCGGCGATCTGTCGCGAGGAGGCGGCCTTCCAGCTCTTGCTCCTCGCGCCGAAACCCGTCGGCACGACCATCCCGGAGATCAACCCCTATCTGGTGAACCAGCGCCTCAAGGTAAGTCGAGGGCTGAACGCGAACCGAATCGCATCGACTGCGCCGCTCTTCAGGAACCCCGCCGGCCTGATCGAAGTGAGCGACCCTTTGGCCCTCAGCCGGGACGCACCGATGGAGCTCCCCTCGGCCTTTCGGGGCATCGTCGACGCGCGCTACTGGGACAACCTGGATGCCTGGGTCGAGCAACGCAAGAAGGTCACGCGAACCGCGGATCGCCCGCCGTTCGAGGTCCTCTACAAGGTGAAGGTCGACGTCTCGTGTCTGAGAAACCCAATAGGCGCAGAGACGGCCCCAGGAGAGTACGCGGGCGACCAATTGCTCCAGAGCGTCCTAAAACGCAGAAACGGCAAGCGGCTCGGTGGCCAAGTGGGGGACGGAGCGCCAGTCGACGCTGACCGAGGACTTCACTGCTTTCCCGTCAGCGGCGGGGGAGGAGAGCGGGCGGTCGATCTCTCGTCCGTCGACCTGGCGCAGCCGGTCCGCTCACACCATCCCCTGTTTGTCTATCAGGCCGATGGGCTCGCGACGTTGGCCGTCGGGCACATCGCCGACCTTCACCTGAACTCTCGTCAGGCCTACCTTTCCAGGAGCCCGGCCCGGGTCGTCGAGACAGACCCGCAGAACAAGCACGACCCGATGGCCTCTCCACCTCTCGGGAGTAAGCTGAACGTCTACGCCGACAACGTCGTCGGCATCCTCGGGCGCCTCGGCGCGATGGACGCCGACGTCGTCCTGGTTGGAGGCGACCTCATCGACCACGTCAAGAACGTCTTTCCCTATGACGCGGCCGACCCGAAGGATCGCGATCCGATGTCAGTCCGTCAGGTGTGGGACCTGATGGACCTGAAGGACGACGATCGCAAGGAGAAGAACTACCAGGCCTTCGTCGACCACCTGACGTTCTACTCCATCGCTCGCCATTTCTGCGAGGCCTACCAGCGCCCGATGTTCGTCATCACGGGCAACCATGACGCCTACTCCGAGCCCTTCGGCATCTCTCCGCGAGTCTTCGGGCTCGTCAAGGGCAATGAGGGCATCCCTGCCGACCACAACCTCACCTTCTACGAGGCGATCCTCGCCTTCGGGCCGAGCTACGCCCAAGTGCCGACGGCCAAGATGATCTGGCTGCACAAGGAGCTGTTCGAGTGGTTTCACGCGATGTTCACCCCCTTTCGTGACTTCGCGGTCGATTTGCCGAAGCATCGAATCGTGGGGTTGGCCTGGGGCGAAGACGAAGGGAAGATCGACGTCCCTCCGCTCGGGCACGGCGCGACGCACCTCCCGCGGGCCACCGAGTCTCCCGGTGCGCCCCAGTGGGACCTGCTGACGAAGGCTGTGTCCGACCCCAAGAGAGTCGTGCTGTTCACGCACTACACCTTCGTGAGCTACATCGATACGATTCCCAATTCCTCAGAGGGCAAGTGGACGCCCTCGCTCGCTCCGCAGCCCGGCAAGCTGAGCACCGTAGCACCCGAGAAGCGTGGCGCCTTTGGGCTGCGGCCGCTCTCATTGGGCAGTTTGGGGACCTTCTCAGACTGTGATTACGGAACGTTCGAGACGATGAGGTCACAGATGTATGGCCAAGTCGCGACTGGCAAGCTGCAGGCGGTCTTCACCGGGCATTCACACCGGAAAGGGCTCTATTACTTGCGTGAGCCGCTGTCGTGGTTCGAGACCGGATATACGACGGAGATGTACTCGCTGTACGAGTCGCTCGACCGTGCCGCGGAACCGCTGGCGAAGCGGGCCGGCGCGACGCCGATCATCGTCTCCGACTCGGCTGGACCACTGCCGCGGCTGAACCACCACAACGAGTTCCTCGAGTGGGGGAGCGACCGACCATCGGGGACGTTGGCCAAATTCGACGCGAACGGTGAGGTCGAGGGGATCGAGGCGGTTCGGACGACGATCGGCAGAACCAAGCCGAGGGTCGCCGTCGCGCTCGATTATCTCAGAAGCGAGAAGAAGATTGGCATCACGCAGATTACGTCCGATGAGTTTCCTTTGTTCGCACCGGACAAGGAATTCGATGCGTCGGATCACATCCTGGCATTTCGGTTCGAAAAGGGATTCCCCTGGTGGATAGCGAAGCTGGCTCGGGTTCGACTACATGGGCTGGCGACCAGGGGCGAGAAGTGGAGCCGCCTGCAGTTGGATACCCCCAATGAGGTCGTCGAAAAGGCCGGTTCGCTAGTTGTCACGTTCACGGTCCCCAAGACCAAGAACGCCGATCTTCGTCGCTGGATGGCCCTCCATGGAAAGCCCCGATTCGTGTCTCTCGCCTTCAGTTCGAGACGAACAGATCCGTTGGTCGATGCCGTCTACGACTTCGGAGATGAGTGGGTCTTGCCAGCGACGTCGACGGTGGGGTTCGTCGGCTCCGTCGCCGCCGACGGAGACGGGCAACTCGACGTCCCAACTGTCGGGTTCTACTCCGTCGATGTGAGCGAGGAGATTCCCGACTTCTCTTGCTTACGCGACTACCTATCTGACTACGCTTGAATCAGGAACTCGCATGTCGCTTCACGTAGACCTCGCACCCCTCGCTTGCTTCGTCTTGGCCGGTATGGTCGCTTTGCCCGCGTTGGCAAGCGACGTGGTCTGGGTCAGTCGCTTGGACGAGGCACTGTCGGAGACTGGCCAGGCCGAGTGGGAGGTCGGAGGTGAACTCGCCGCGTTGCATCCGGTGCTCGGCGGCGATGTGATTGGGTTGGTCGCAACGGGTAATGGCGGACTGGCTCTGGTTCGCTGGGGCCCAGAGGGGACCGAGAAGGGGCGATGGCCTACGGAGGCACGGAGCCCAGTGGCCACCTCTCGAGTCCTTGCCGATGGCAGCGTGGTGGTGGTCGCAGCCGGGGAGCTGCTTCGGTTGAGCCCCATCGGCCAGACGCTCGCACGGAGGCCGCTCGAGTACTCCGTGGATGAGGAGTTCAAGACCTGGGTGACTGCGGCGCCGGGCGGGGCATGGGTGGCGACGGGTCCCCGGGTCGCCTTCTTTGGCTTCGACGGCAGTGAGGTCGACGTCAAGCTGCCCCCGTGGGAGCCGACCGAGAGGCCTGGCCAGCCGCAGACCTTTCGCCTCATCGTGACCGAGACCAATGAGTGTCTCATCGCACAGCCTCGGCGGAGAGCGTTCGAAGTCGACCGCTATGGCCCACCGGACACCACCGACTTTCTCCTCTTGGCCATGGTCACGGCCGGAGGCGAGGTGCTGGCCAGCAAGAAGCTCGGCTCCGTACAGCGCAGCCTGGAGTGGTTTTGGAAGAAATACAGCGGACCAGACAGCCTGTTCCCGAACATCGGGTTGGTCCGGATGCGATACGGCGGGGGCGCAGAGCTGCTGCTGGCAGAGCAGCGACCCGATGGGTCGCTGCTCTTGCTCCTCGAGGAGGACGGGATAAAGCGGCTGGTTGACGTCGATCGAACGCTCGGGGAGCGTTGGGCGGCCGATTATGGGGCGGGGACCCATGGATACGATCGGCCCGAGGCATTCTCCCCTCCGTGGGCCGTAGGGTTGCTCGAGTTCACAGGGACGGCCGTAAGGATGATCGGAGAGCGAGGGGCGATCGTGAAGCAACAACCGAAGAGGAGCGCTGAGAAGTTCGAAGTCTGGCCTCGGAAGGGCTCGGCGATAGGCCAGACGACGACCGGCGAGTGGCTGGTCATCGTGTGGGGGGGAAAGGCAGAGGAAACGTCAAGGTAGCCAGAACTTCGCATGTCGCCTCTCGCGCCCTTCATGTGCTTCGCCTTGGCCGCTACGGTCGCTCTGCCCGCGTTGGCAAGCGACGTGGTCTGGGTCAGTCGTTTCGACGATGCACTGTCGGAGACTGGCCAGGCCGAGTGGGAGGTCGGAGGTGAACTCGCCGCGTTGCATCCAATGCTCGGCGGCGATGTGATTGGGTTGGTCGCAACGGGTAATGGCGGACTGGCTCTGGTTCGCTGGGGCCCAGAGGGGACCGAGAAGGGGCGATGGCCTACGGAGGCACGGAGCCCAGTGGCCACCTCTCGAGTCCTTGCCGATGGCAGCGTGGTGGTGGTCGCAGCCGGGGAGCTGCTTCGGTTGAGCCCCATCGGCCAGACGCTCGCACGGAGGCCGCTCGAGTACTCCGTGGATGAGGAGTTCAAGACCTGGGTGACTGCGGCGCCCGGCGGGGCGTGGGTGGCGACAGGTCCCCGGGTCGCCTTCTTTGGGTTCGACGGAAGTGAGGTCGACGCCCAGCTGCCCCCGTGGGAGACAAACGAGAAGCCTGGTGAGCCGCAGACCCTCCGCCTCATCGTGACCGAAGGTAACGAGTGCCTGATCGCACAGCCTCGGCGGAGAGAGTTCAACGTCGATGGCTTCAACTCACCAGATACGACGAATTTTCTCCTTCTCGCAATGGTCACTGCCGGTGGCGAGGTGCTGGCCAGCAAAAAGCTCGGCTCGGTGCAGCGCAGCCTGGAGTGGTTCTGGAAGAAGTACAGCGGCCGAGACAGCCTGTTCCCGAACATCGGATTAGTCCGAATCCGATACGCGGGGGGCGCCGAGCTGCTACTGGCAGCTCAACGTCCCGATGGGTCGCTACTCTTGCTGCTCGAGGAGGACGGGACAAGGCGACTCGTTGACGTCGACCGGAGACTCGAGGAGCGCTGGGCGACCGACTACGGTGTGGCTACCTTTGGGTACGATCTACCCGAGGCGTTCTCGCCGCCGTGGGCCGCAGGGATACTTGTGTTCACTGGGCCGGGCGTCATGACGATCGCAGAGCGAGGAGCTATCGTGAAGCAACAACCAAAGAGGAGCGCCGAGAAGTTCGGAGTCTCGCCTCGAAAGGGCTCGGCGCTCGGCAAGACGACGACCGGAGAGTGGCTGGTCATCGTATGGGGGGGAAAGGCAGAGGAAACGCTAAGGTAGCGAGGACTCGCATGTCGCCTCTCGCGCATTTCACCTGCCTTGTCTTGGCCGCTACAGTTGCGCTGCCCGCGTTGGGCCGCGATGTCGTTTGGGTCAGCCGTTTTGATAGAGCGCTGTCGGAGATCGGCCAGGACGCCTGGGAGGTCGACGGTGAGCTCGCGGCGCTGCATCCTGTGCCCGGGGGAGATCTCCTTGGGTTGGTCGCTTCGGAGAATGGTAGCCTGGCTCTGGTTCGCTGGGGTCCTGATGGAACCGAGAAGGGGCGGTGGTCCATCGAGGCGAGAAGCCCGGTGGCCGCCTCTCGGGTACTTGCCGATGGCAGCATCGTGGTGGTGGCGGATGGGGAGCTGATTCGTCTGAGCCCCGTCGGCCAGACAATCGCACGAAGGAGACTCGAGTACACGGATGCGGGTTTCGAAGCGAGGGTGGCCGCTTCACCGGCGGGAGCATGGGTGGCGACGGGTGCCCGGGTTGCCTTCTTTGGCTTTGACGGCGGTACGGTCGACGTCCAGCTCCCCCCGTGGGAGACAGAGGAGAAGCCTGGCGAGCCGCGCAGCCTCCACCTCATCGTGACCGAGACCAATGAGTGTTTGGTCGCACAGCCTCGGAAAAGAGAGTTTGAGGTCGAGCGCTATGCTCCCCCGGATGCGACGAATTTCCTCGTCCTCGCGATGGTCTCTGCTCGAGGCGAAGTCCTAGCGAGCCAGAAACTCGGATCCGTGCGCCGCAGCTTGGAGTGGTTTTGGAAGAAATTCAGCGGCCGAGACAGCCTGTTCCCAAACATTGGGTTCGTCCGGCTACGATATGGGGGCGGCGCGGTGCTGAGCGTGGCGGGGGAGCGCTCCGATGGAGGGCTCCTCTTGTTGCTCCTCGAGGACGGGACCACCCGATTGGTCGAGGTCGACCGAAGGCTCCGTGAGCGTTGGGCAGGTGCCTATGGGCACGACCTGCCCGAGGCGTTCTCCCCGCCATGGGCCACGGGGCTGATCGGGTTCACTGGTGCGGCGGTGATGATGATCGGAGAGCAAGGCTCCATCGGGGAACGGCATCCGATTCGAGGGGCGGAGAAGTTCGACATCTCGCCAGAGAAGGGCTCGGCGATCGGTCAGACGACAACCGGCGAGTGGCTGGTCATCGTGTGGGGGACAAGGGCCGAAGAAAACTCGAGGTAGCCAGAACTTCGCATGTCGCCTCTCGCGCCCTTCACGTGCTTCGCCTTGGCCGCTACGGTCGCTCTGCCCGCGTGGGGCGGCGATGTGGTCTGGGTCAGTCGTTTCGACAGCACGCTGTCCCAGATTGGCGAGGCCGCATGGGAGGTCAGCGGTGAACTCGCCGCGTTGCATCCGATGCGCGGGGGCGATGTGGTTGGGTTGGTCGCTGCGGGAAGGAGCGGACTGGCTCTGGTTCGCTGGGGCCCTGAGGGAACCGAGAAGGGACGGTGGCCTACGGAGGCACGGGGCCCAGTGGCTGCCTCTCGAGTCCTTGCCGATGGCAGCGTGGTGGTGGTGGCAGCCGGGGAGCTGCTTCGGTTGAGCCCCATCGGCCAGACGCTCGCACGGAGGCCGCTCGAGTACTCCGTGGATGAGGAGTTCAAGACGTGCGTGGCTGCGGCGCCGGGCGGGGCATGGGTGGCGACGGGTCCCCGGATCGCCTTCTTTGGGTTCGACGGCAGTGAGGTCGACGTCAAGCTGCCCCCGTGGGAGTCAGAAGAGAAGACGGCTCACGAACTTCACCCACTTCGCCCTGAGCCCCACCTCTGACCCATCAACGGACCTCGCGCGCGGTCCGAGGCGCTCGTACTCACGTCGCTGACGTGGCACCGGAAGCCGGAGAGATTGGATGTCGCCACCAACAGCTTGCCGTGCAGCCGTCGCTCGATGAGCATGTCGCCCGTGGCTACGGAGGCGTCAAACGAGTCGCTCCTCTTCGTCGGGGTTGACTCCTGGATCATCCAGGACAGCAACTACGACGACTTCACGGTGGGCCAGCACGCGAAGTTCGCCCTCGAGTTCTGGGCGTCCACGGAGCTTCGCCCCGCTGGAGATGGTCCTCTCGGCGCCGAACACGTAGGCGCGGCGCGGTACCGGGTCCGCGCGCGCATCGTCTTCGCAAACGAGGGGGTGTGGGTCCTCGACGCCGGAAGGTTCCTCACCTACAGCTCTCCCCCGCCCCAAAAGCTGCGTACTGGCCAGCTCGTCGGGGGCGATATCAACCTTGGCGTCGACCCGTTCTTCTACTTCGAGAAGCTGCATCGGCTGCCCGGTATGCCGCCACTCTCCTACCGATGGCGCATTCGCGAGATCCAGCGAGAGACGACGCCGTGGATCGACGGGGTGCTCGAGAGCGGAACGCAAGTTCGAACACGCGACGAGAGCCGGGAGTCGTTCGCCCAAGCGACGGCGACGGACGCCTGGCACGACGACGGAGGTCACGGCCACTACGTGCTTGGCTGCCTGGGCGAGGGAGGCCCAGGGACTCCATGAGCGACGTGCTGGACGGCCTCGACCTCGTGGGGTGGGACCAATATGCGCAACCGGCGTGGAACGCCGTTGGAGAAGTCGCGGCATCGCTCCTCGCTCTCGCGGACGGCGGAGACCCGGATCGATGGCGTTCCTACAACCGCGTGCTCTACGCGCTCGGCAACAACCACGCGGGGAAATACTTCCCCGTGGTGGTCCCCACCCTGCCGTTCCTCGGTCAGATCCTGCGCGGGTCAGCGCTGATCGCGCGGCTCCGCGCGCTGGACGTTCTCATCGACATCGTCGGCTCGTTCGAGCCCGAGCCCGGACACGAGGAGATTGAAGACGAGACAGGTCGACGCCCGCTGAAGGTAGCCGTGCTGGATGCTGCAGCGCAGCTTTCGACGGACATTGAACGCATTCATCGACATCCCGGCAGTGACGAAGAAGCGAGGCTCTCGGGCGAACTCCTGGCGCATCTCGGCGGCTGACCGGAGGAGTCGGGCCACGGGACCGTTGCCTGGCTTCGTGGGGCAGCGATGTTGTCGCCGTGCTCATCACTGCGTTGCTCGTCCTTCTGGTCTGCTGGGGCTGTTGGCAAAGAGGTCGGGTGAGCGTCGCGCAGAAGCCGTCGTCGTCGGCGAGAAGGGGAGCCTGGAATCCCGCACTCCGGCTCTGGTCAGTGTGAGACTATCGATGGGACGGAGGTAGAAAACCGGCGGTCTCGCTGGGTACGCTCGCCTGGGTGAATCCGGCGCGCATCTCTGCATATGTCAAGGCGCTCGAACCATCGAGTGCCGGTCGAGTGCTCCACCTCGACGGTGAAGACGACCTGCTCACTCACCTCCTCGTCGTCCGGCGGAGGCAGCGAATGGGGGCGCGCCACCAGGCACTCTCTCGAAGACGGCCTCTGGCACGAGGACTCGTGGTTTCGACGACGGGCGTGTTGCCAAGGTGCGTCAATGACGGCCGTCATGGGTGGCCGCTGGTTCCCTGACGAAGCCGGTGGGCTGTAGGTACGTTCGCGTCATGAGGGTCATCGTCGCGCCATTTGGCTCGCGGGGGGATTTCCAGCCATTGCTGGCTCTGGCGGTGGCCCTCCACCGGGCCGGCCATGACGTGCTGCTGACGACGACCCAGAACTTCGCCGCGGAGGCGGCCGCGTTCGCTGTGCCGACCGACGCCAGCGCGTTCGACGTCGAGGCCTACGTTCGAGAGGCCACTGCGTCTGGCGGCACCCTCCGGGCCCTG
Source organism: Myxococcales bacterium (assembly GCA_003153055.1). The sequence continues at coordinate 1,161 of PMBV01000083.1, read as the reverse complement.
GTGAAGATGGCCAGGCCGGAGACCGGCCGACAGCTCTTCTCGCAGATGATGGAGACGACGCTTCGCCTGTGCCGAGGCGCAGACCTCATCATCGGAGGGGGCGCGCAGTTCATCGCGCCCACCGTGGCGGAGAAGCTCGGGGCGCCTTACCTCCTCGCCGTCTACTCGCCGCAGGTCCTTCCGTCGAGCTACCACCCGCCCATCACCGTGCCCTGGTTCGGACTGCCCTCGTGGGGCAATCGCTTCATGTGGTGGCTCTATGAGCGGACGCTCCGCTTCCTCCTCGGAGGCTCACTCAACCATGAGCGACGCCAGTTGGGCCTCGAGCCAGTGCGCGACTTCATCCGCTACTTCTCGCCGCCAGCCAGCTCAGTGGTGGCCGCCGACCCCGAGCTCGCCGTGGTGCCACCGGACGTGTCGCTCGCCCGCCCACTCACCGGGGCGCTGCACCTGGTGGACGAGCGGCCGCTGCCCTCGGAGCTCGAGGCGTTCCTCGGCGCCGGTGCGCCCCCCATCTACGTCGGCTTCGGGAGCATGGGAGACGCGCACCCCGAGAGGACCTCCCGGGCGATCATGGAAGGCGTTCGGGCCTCTGGTCGCAGGCTGGTCCTTGGCTCGGGCTGGGCGGACTTCAAGGGCCCCACCGAGCAAGCCAAGCTCATGGGCGAGGACGTCTTCACCGTCGGAGCGGTCTCGCACCGGCTGCTGTTCCCTCGCGTCGCGGCCATCGTCCACCACGGCGGCGCCGGCACCTCGGGAGCCGCCCTCCGCGCCGGCCGGCCGCAGCTCGTCGTGCCCCACCTCTTCGACCAATTCCAGTGGGGCCAGTGGGTGGCCCGTGCCGGCGTTGGCCCCGAGCCGCTTCCCAAGCGCCGCCTGACCGCGGACCGACTGGCGGCCAAGCTCGGCGAGCTCCTCCGCCACGAGCGCTACGCCGCGCGGGCCGAGGAGCTGTCGATACGGGTGCGAGAGAGAGACCCAGCGGCTCAGTGGATCGCTCTGGCCGAGACCGCCGCGCGCGGCCAGGTGGGTGTCTCGCGGCCGCGGACCTCAGGCCCCTGAGAATGGGAAGCGCCCCTCGACCGTGAAGAGTGCCTCCCGCGGACGAAGGCTCTTCGCGGGCTACCGTGTCATTGAAGAAGAGGACAAAGAAAGCGGCGA
>PMBV01000192.1 GCA_003153055.1 Myxococcales bacterium | reverse complement strand
TCGACGTACTCGGGCACGAGCAGGTCGAGCTCCACGACGGGGCCGTCGGTCTGTCGAGCGAGGGCTGGGCCGAAGCTGAAGGCGCGGTACGCCTCGAGGGGCATGAGGTCATTGTGCAGCGCGCCGCCGTACAGCACGAGGAGGCGCCCGGGGACGCCGCCCTCACCTCGCTCCTGCACCTCGCCGGCCTTCGCCCGCACCTTCCGCTCGACGAGGAGGAGGCTCGCCTCCGCGTCGAGGGAGCCGGCGTCGTCCACCATGGCCCGGTAGTCCTCGCAGCCGAGGAGGAGCGTGTGGTTCTTGAGGCCGAGCGCGTGGCTCGCGTACAGGAGCGAGGTGACCTCGTCTTCGGTGGACTGGGGCCTTTGGGTCGTCTCGTCGACGGCGTCGACGGCGCGCCGCTCCACCTCGCCGCAGCGGCCCGACAGCATCCAGGTCTCCACGATGAGCGAGGTAGCGATGCCCTTCAGGCGGGGGAGGAGCTCGGTGGTGAAGCGGTGGATCGCGCTCGGTACCTTCGGGGCGCCGCGGACCTCGTGGTACTCGCCCACGGCGAGGATGACCGGGTGCCGTGCGAGGACGGCTCCGAAGGCCGCCGCGGGGGAGCGGAAGCTGGCGCAGGGCTCGCACCCGGCGTCGGGGGCTGAGGTCAGCAAGGCCACGACGAGCAGAAGCATGCGTTCGCTCTACGGGCCCGAACCCGGCAATGCGAGCCCTTCAGGTCGTCTTGTAAGCGGTGGACGCCTTCGCGCAGGTCGCGCAAGGCACGGAGCCGTGCACGTGGTTCGTTCGCGTCGCGGTCGTCCGCGCGGTCCGCTGCTGCAACGAGAGCTCCAACGTAGCCTCAAGCTCGATGGCCGAGGCGGCGGCAGCGACCCGGAGGTCTTGCCCTGACGGGTCGGCCGGAGCCAGCGCGGCGGCGCGAATCTGCCGGGCCTTGGCGATCGTCTCGCTGGGGTTGGAGCCCCCCGACACGTCGATGGGCACCTCGCCGCCCACCGCGTACACCTTCCCGTCGGGGCCGCGCTCATAGGAGAAGGACGCGGCGCCAGCCAGCGAGCCGCCAGCAGCCTGGTGGGCCGCTTCGTGGCTCCTCACTTGGCGATCTCTCGTCTGGAGCTGGGCGACGATGAGCGCTTGATCCGCGGTCAGCTGACCCGTGGTGGGCCGATGGGCGGGGGTAGCTGCCCCGGCCTTCGCGTTCGGGCCAGCCGGCTCCGGTGCAGGAGTGTCGGGGGGCGAGTCGAGCCCGGCGCTCGGGGAGCTCTCGCCAACCGGCGCATCGGGCACCTTTCGCGCGGAGACCGCGGACGACCCGGCGGCGGCCACGGCTCGGTCGGCGACGGTCGGGGGGTCCGCGGCGGAGTCGGACTCGCTCGCGGGCTTGGGCGGTTCGGCGCGCCTCGCGTCGTCGCCTACGGTCGTGGTGGTGCTCCGAGTGGCCACCGGGATGAGGTCGACCGCGTTCGCCGGGTTGACGTGCTGGGCGTGGTGCACGAAGGCTGGGCGAACCAAGTCAGCGCTGGGCCGATGGAACGGCGAGATCGACACTCGGTCAACGGGCACCCGAGCCGCCTGGGCGTAGGCAGCCTCGTCCCGCGGCCTGTCAGCCGTCGAGAGGTGAGCGCCCGGGGGTGAGAGCGCAAGGACCGACATCGATCTCCTACTCCTGCCGTTGGCCTCCCAGGGTGACGAGCACGCCAGTCGTGTCGTCCACTGCCTGAAGGGACTTCAAGTTCGCGCGGTATGTGGCCACCGCGTTCAGCTGATTCACCGTTTCGTTCACGAGGTCTGTCCCCGAGCCCTGGCTCGCAGCGCGGGCCTCGTTCGAGATGGAGACCTCGACGCCGCCGCCCTCCACGTCCGACAGCGCCGCCTTCGAGGGGACGAAGTCGCTCGACGCTGCGTTGGCCACGTTGTTGGCGCTGACCGCGAGCGAGGTGGAGGCGGCGATGAGGCCAGACTGGGCGACGCTCGAGGCGGAGACCTTCATGCCCCAATGAGAACCGCCCGCACCTGGGAGCGCAACTGCGTCATGGATCACCCGAGCGGGTCATCATGAGACGTCGCCGTCGACCCCGATCACCGCGCTCGGTCGCGGGGGAGGAGACGCTCGAGCATCGCCTGATTGCGGGCCTCCGCCAGCAGTCCTGAGTCCAGGAGTCGGATGAGGACAGCCTTGGGCACACACCAGACTTGCAGCATGTCCTCCCACTCTCCCAGGACGACGGCCGCGGCCACGTCGGCCTCGGGCGCGAGGAGGTCGTTCAGGTTGTGGATCAGCGCTTCGAGGCCGTCCACCTCCCACTTCTCGTGGACGTCACGCCACTGAACCTCGAGGACCATCGGCGGGCCGGTTCGCACGTCGAGCACCTTGAGGAGCCTCGCCGAGCCGCCGAGCGCCAGCGTCAGTGGGCCCACGAGCTCATCGGGGAGGGCGCGCAGCGAAACCGACAGCCCTCCCTTGAGGCGCCCGTCGTGGCAGGCCTCGAGCAGGCTTCTCACGGCGCCCTGGCCAGTCAGGAGCCCCAACGACGACAGACGTCTCCGCACGGTCACCTCCGGCGCCGAACGTCCCCGACGGAGCCCGCCCAAGTCAAACTCGGCATCTGCTTGCGCACTGGCAATTCCCTTGAGGCGCGACTTGCCTCTCACGGCAGGGCGTGGTCTTTACTGCCCCTGCCCGGTCTTCGACGTCGGAGGCACGGCCATAGGACGCCCGGTGAGTCACTCGCCCCAAGACGACTCGACGAACGACCTCGCGGCGGCCCTCGCCCGCCTCGAGGAGCGGACCGATGAGCCGCAGCCGGCCTATGTGCCGACCTCGTCTCCGACGCCCGTCCCGTACCCGACGGTCCCCATCGGGCAGCCCGGTTCACGGCCCGTCACTCCGCTCGACGAGTTCGAGGANNCCGGCGAGTCGACTGACCCCGTCTCTGCGCCGCTCCGCATCGACGACCACACGTTCGTTCGAGCGCCGGCGGCCGTCGACGTCTCGTTCACCATCGAGGTGGTCGCAGGGCACGGGGTCGGTCAGGTGGTTCCGGTCGGGCGCAAGCCGGTGGTGGTGGGCCGCCTCCTCGGTGGAATCAAGGTCGATGACCCGTTCGTCTCCGAGGCCCACGCGTCCTTCTTCGTCCGCAACGGTGAGCCCGTGGTGGCCGACGGTGGCTCGCCGTCGGGCGTCTTCGTCGAGGTGGCTCGGCGCGTCGCCCTGGCGCAGGGCGACGTCTTTGCCTGCGGCCTGCAGGTGTTCCGCTTCCTCGGCGCGGTGGAGCCGGCGACGACTCATCAGGTGTACGGCGCGCCGCTCCCCTTCAAGGCCTACCGGCTGGAGCACGTGCTCGTGGGAGGGCGGAGCGGCCGGGTGGTGCTGTTCCGGCACACCGCGTCGGTCGGCCGCAGGCAGGGCTCGCTCCAGTTCCCCGACGACGGGCTGCTCGACGATCTCCACGTCGAGCTCAAGGCCGGTCCGCACGGCATGGCGCTGGTGACACACTCGCGAAACTGGCCCGTCTTCATGCGGATTCCCACCGGCGCCGAGGTCGTCTTGGGCGATGCCACGCTCGTCCGCATCGGGACGAGCACGCTGCGCATCGTCGTTGGGTGAGGCCATGCCTGTCATCGACGTCGACGCCATCCTCAAGCTCGCCACCGACTTCCAGAACGAGGATCACCGCCTCGAGGCCGAGCTCATCAATCGCGCGGTCGACGCCCTCGCGTCACTCGCCGGCACCGAGGGGTCTCCGGAGGAGGCCGACGCCTGCCTCGACGCGCTGATCCGCCACATGGGCCAGCACTTTCAGCGCGAGGACGAGGCGATGCGACGGACCTCGTTCCCCCCCTTCCCGGTGCACCAGGCCGAGCACCAGCGCGCGCTCGACGAGGTGACGGCGAAGGTTCGCGAGTTCCGTCGCAGCCGGGACACGGCGGCCTTGCACCACTACCTCGCCACCGAGGCGGTCCGCTGGTTCGGCGCCCACATTCAGACGATGGATTACATCACCGCCCAGTGGATCGCCGCGAGCGAGCCGTGACCTGGGGAGGGCCCATGACGAGTCTGTTGCTGTTGGCGCTGGCGGCGGCACCACTGGAGGAGGCGCGGGCTCACCTCAAGGCGGGCCGGCTCGACGAGGTCCTCTTCGCGCTCGAAGGGAAGTCGTGGAGCGAGGCCGAGAAGCCTCAGGCGGCGCAGCTGTTGGGCGAGGCCGCGGGGGAGTCGCTCGCCAAGCACGACGAGCTCCTCGGGCTGCAGTTCGCCCAGATGGCCCTGAAGCTCGACCCCGGCCAGGCGGGGGCGCTCGAGGTGGCTGCGCGGAGCTCGTTCAAGGAGCAGCAGTTCGCCACGGCCGAGGAATATGCCGATCGATGGCTCACGGTCGAGCCGAAGAGCCCGAGCGCCCGGCTGCTCCGCGCCGAGCTCGCCTTCGAGGCGGGTGAGTGGAGCCTCGTGTTGAGGCAGCTCGATCAGGCGAAGCCGCTCAAGGGCGAGAAGGCCGACGTGGCGGCCGTCTTGCGCGCCAAGGCGGCGAAGGAGCTCGCCCTACGAAAACAGGCCCTCACGAGCGTGGCGACGCTCGAGCGCCGGGTCGCGATGGCCGCGGCCAAGGCCAAGTCGAAGGACTCGGCCGGCTTCGCCCGCTCGACGTCGGCGGCCAGCTCCGGCGTCACCGTCTACACCACGGCGTGGTGCGGGTACTGCAAGAAGATGAAGGCCTTCCTCAAGAAGAAGGGCGTCGACTTCGTCGAGAAGGACATCGAGCGAGATCCAGAAGCCGAGAAGGAGCTCGCCCAGAAGGCCGCCGCCGCGGGGGTGAACCCCGGGGGCGTCCCGGTCACCGACGTGCGCGGGAAGCTCGTCGTCGGCTTCGACACCGAGGGCGTCGAAGCGGCCCTCTAGGAGGCTGGCGCGACTTCAGCGACGCCCGCCGTCCACGGGCTCGAGCGCCCGAGCCACGCTGGCGCTGAAGAGCGTGAGGGCCTTCTTGGCCCTCTTGCCAGCGACGAAGCGCTTGGCGCCGAGCGGGCGGCCGTTGGTGGCCAGCAGGGCCATCACCGAGACCTCGACGTCGGGCCCCTTCTCAGTGGCGTCGACGACGACGAGGGCCTGAACCCGGCGGGCGCGAGCCAGCGCCTCGAGGCACGGGCCCGCCCGGCACCCCTCGGGGGGAAGCTCGTTCTCGTCGACCCGCGAGGCCGAGAGCCCCGCCTTCTCGAGCGCCGTGACGACGTCGTCGGCCAGCGCGCGCGACACGTCCTCGTACACCGCGTCCGGCAACGACACGTCCACCACCGCCACCACGGGCGCCGCCGGTGCCGCCAAGAGGAGCCATGCCACGAGCGACAGAGCCATGGGCCGCCCACCGTACTCGGGCGAATGACCCTCATCAATCTCCTGGGGCTGTGAGGGTGACGGCTGCCAGATGCGCTGCGTCGTGGCTCTGCGCGGCATGACACACGGCGAGGCCGCGGTACCATCGCCCAATGCCCGCGAAGCTCTACCCCAAGCTCCTGCTTGAAGGGGCCCGTCTGACGCTCAAGACGGAGCTCTGCCTCGCCCTGCATCGTCACCCCCGCATCGTCGGAGCGCAGCAATACCGTTACCCCTCACCGCTCATCTCGGGCGAATGGTCCGCCTTCACGAGCCTCCCCACGGGTCGAGGGCTCATCAACTTCGCCGCCGAGGAAGAGAGCCAGGCGATGGAGACGTTCTCCACCTGGGCGCGCCTGTTCGAGCTCTTGCCGTACTCGCCGTGGCTGGTGGATCAGTTCCACCTCTCGACGCTGGTGCACCAGGCGCGCCTGCGTTCCCACCGGTACGACTTTGGCTGGCTCGAGGAGCGCCTGAGGCCTCTGGGGTTTCGCATCATCTTGTGCACCCGCGGCGAGGACAGCTTCGCGGCGGCCCGAGAGGAGCGCCGGAAGGCGGGCTGCAGTGCGGGGCGCTACGACGACCTTCAGGCCATCATCGCCGAGCAAGCCGACTTCCGCCGCGCTGCCGAGGACTCCATTCTCCCCTGTCTCGAGCTTGATGTCTCCGATGGTGACATCGGCCCGGCCGTCGACCGCGTCGCCGAGTGGCTCCACGGCACCGGAGGGATGAACCCGCCTTGGGTGAACGACGCCAACCTGACCGCGTATCCGAGGGCCCCGCAGCCGGTGGGTGCTCACTCACCTGAGCACTGCAGTTAACAGTGCGAAAAGAGGGAGTGCGGCCAGGGGAGTGACCGTGGCAGAGTGCCGCCGGTCCTGAGTTGCGTGGGTCGGCGGAATACTTCCCGGAGGTGAACCATGCTGGATCGAAGCCACGGTTCCCGGGCGCCGTCAGAGGCGGCACCGGCCATCAATGAGGTCCCGCGAGCTCCCCGTGTGGAAGACGACGCGCGTGCGCTCTACACCGCGCTTCATCGGGGGCTGAGCACGCTGGGTCCCGACGAGCGGGTCATCTTTGGAGTCTTGGCCGAGCGCTCGCCCGAGCACCTCACCGAGGTGGCGCAGGTGTACCTCAAGAGCTTTGGAGAGGTGCTGGACAAGCGGCTCAAGCGAGACCTGAGCCCGTCGGATCTCCGTCGGGCCCAGTCGCTCTTCGCCGGAGATCGGGTGCAGCGAATGGTCGAGCGGCTGCGGCAGGCGACGAGTGGTTTGCTCGGCCGCAACACGCGGGCGCTGCTCTCGGCGCTCGAGTCGGTGCCTCCCAAGCTGCTCGACGACGTGAGGCAGCGCTTCGCGTCGTACTTCGGGCCGCTGGAGCTCGCGGTGCGGCGCTCGGTGACGGGGCCGGTGCGCGATGGGGTGCTGGCGCTGTTGCGGGGCGATCGGTTGACCGCCGAGGCGCTCCTGGGCGCCGACTTCGCGACGGCATTCTGAAACTGAGGTGACGCAGGCGCTTCCCCTCCTGGGGTTACTTGGCGGTTCGCTCGAACAGCGCGCCAGCCCAGGTGAGGCCGGCGCCGACCACGCACAGGGCGACGGCATGGCCCAGCTCGGGCTCACCCCAGTGCTCCGAGAAGACCGAGGGCGCTCCGGCCGCCCCCACGTTGCCCCGGCGATCGATGTTGTAGAGGTGACGGTCGGGGGCGATGTCGCACCGCCGAGTCACCGCCTCGAGCATTCGAAGGTTCGCCTGGTGGCCGATGAACGAGAGCTCGCCGCGGTGTCGCCCGGGGGCGCCCTCGAGCCAGCGGTTCCTCAGCGCCTGGAAGACCTCGATGCCCCGCTTGATCCCGAACCTCTGGACCTCGGCGCCATGCTGGCTGAAGTGACCGAAGCGAGGCACCTTCACCTTCTCGGCCCCCGACGGATCGCCCCCGAGGTAGGTCTCGGTGACGCACCACGGTCCCGGGACCCGAGGCGAGACGATGGCCGCCGTCGAGCAGTCGCCCCAGAGGACGCACGTCGAGCGATCCGAGTAGTCCACCACTCGCGTCGAGTTCTCCGGGTTCACCAGCATGATGAAGTCTGGCAGCTTCTCTGGCCGCATGGCCTCGAGGAAGTAGAGCTGGCTCGCGAAGCTCGAGCAGGCCGACGCGATGTCGAGCGACGGCGCGTCGATACCCATCACTTCAGCGACCCGGTTCGCTTCGGCCGGAATGCACTCGTCGGGCGAGCAGCTCCCCGACAACACCATACCCACGTCTCGCGGCTCGAGACCGGCCCGCTCGAGGGCCATTCGTCCCGCTCGGGCGCCCGTCTGGGCGTTCGACATCGTCGCCACCTCGATGGCCATCCGCGGATCACGATTCTTCGTCGCCGCGATGTAGTCGAGCGGCAACACCGTGTGGCGCGTGCGGATGCCTACCCGCTCCAGTATCCACGACTCGTTGGTCTCAATTCCAAGCGACTCGAGGAAAGCGTTGGTGAGGATGTTTTCAGGATGAAAGTGTCCGATGGCGTGCAGGTAGAGCACTCAAGGCCCCCACGTCGAGAGGGCCGCGGGTCTACTCCTTGGGGCTTTCCCTTCAGAAGTCAATTCTTCCAGGTCCCCTCGAGGAATCGTGGCGCGACGTGTCAAATCTCGCTTGGACCGACTGAAGGTGAGCACACGGCGCCTGCGGAATTCCTCAGGGTCACTGGCGCCTCGCGGGCGCCGTGCGCTCGCCTTCAGCTGGCAGGCTGAGACGAGTCGCAGAACAGGGCCCTCAAGCGGCCCTCGCCTGGGGCGCGGTCGGTCGCCCACCAGCACACTTCGCAGGGGACACGTTCCTGTCCGTGTACGAGCGTGAAGCCCGCGACCCCCGAGCTGGCCGTCGCCGCCTCGGCGAGCAGCTGGGCGAAGCGTGGGCGCTCCTCCATGGGCAAGAGCGCCTCGACCGCCAGCCCGGCCAGCTGGGTGGTGGGGAGCCCCGTGAGGCGCTCTACCTGCCCCGACGCGGTCAGAATACGGCCTGTGGCGTTCACCTCGAAGGCGACAGAGGGGTGGTCCTCGTCGATGACCTCGTGCCCCTTCTGGGCCATCGCTACGGCGCGGTCTCGTGTTGCGATCAACCTCGATGACATGTGTCCTCCCCCGGTGGGCGTGTCAACCTGCAAGACAGTTGCCTACATCAAATGCTCAAGCAATTACGCGACTTGCGCTCGCGTAAGCTGGGTCGTTCCGGTCTTGTGGGTGTCCAGTACCCCAGGACAGGGTGGCCTTGCCCGCACCAACTTGTGCACTTGGATAGCGACGTGCGCTACCGTTTGCATTGTGCACGCACCAGAGGTGTTGGGGAAGGGGGGGGTTCCAAATGAGCCGAGGCTCGCTTTCCCCACCGCCATCGAGGGCGTACTCCACGGGCTGGGGTCAAAAGTCACCGATCAGACTCGTCGCAAGCTGCTCGCCCTGGGGCTCGACGTCCAGCGGATGCCGCCAGCGATTCCCGCCGAGTTGATGCCTCGCATCTTCAACGTCATCGCCGAGGACATCTGGCCCTTCGAGGCGGAGGACGAGCGGCTGCGCCTGCTGGGGCTGTACTTCATCCGGGGCTGGCAGCACACGCTGCTCGGAAGGGCGGGGGCCACGTTCCTGAAGATCATCGGGCCCACGCGCACCTTGCAGCGGCTCGACCGCGCCTTCCGCACCAGCGACAACTACACCCACGCGTCGACCACGTTCCTGGGCCCCACGGAGGCGCTGCTCACCATCAGCGACGTCGACGGTTTGCCGACGTACTGGGTGGGCCTGCTCGAGGGTGGGCTCGAGTTCTTGAGCCTCAAGGGCTCGGTCACCCTCGAGTCGCACCCCCGCCCCGAGGCCGTCTACCGCATCAAGTGGGGCTAGTAGGTGGCCTTTCGAGGTCGAGCTGGCCCAAGGCCCAGATCGCCGCCTCGCGCACGGTCGGCTCCGGCGCCCCGGCCAGCGCTTCGAGGACGTCCCGCGCGCTCTGGTCTCTCGCTGCGCCGAGGGCATAGGCCGCGTTGCGGCGGATTCCCTCGGAGCCCGCCCGCATCAGCGCGGTCCCCGCCGCGAGGGCCTGCCACTCGAGAGGGCTCATCGCCGCCAGGGCTCGGGCGCCAAGAGACGCGATGGCCCGGGGCTCGAAGCGGGCCGACGCCGGCTGGGCCCGCTGATTGTGCGGGCACACCGACTGACAGTGGTCGCACCCGAAGACGAGATTCACCATCGAGCCGCGCAGCTCCGGGGGCACCGCGTGCTCGTTCTCGATGGTTTGGTACGACAGACACCTCCGCGCGTCGACGACGCGGTCGCCGACGATGGCCTGCGTGGGGCAGGCGTCGACACACAAGCGGCAGCGTCCGCACACCGCCATCGGTGTCGGAGCCACGGCGTCGACCTCGACGTCGAGGATCAACACCGCCAGCACGACCCACGAGCCGAACTCCCTGGTGATGAGACACGAGTTCTTCCCGATGGCACCCAGGCCGGCGAGCGCCGCCCAGACCTTCTCCATCACCGGGTTCACGTCCACCGAGCCGTAGTCGTGCACGTCGGGCCACCGCGCGCGCACCGCTCGCCGGAGCGTCCTCAGGCGATCCTTGAGCGTGGCGTGGTAGTCGCGGCCACGGGCGTAGCGGGCGATGGGCGACTCGTCGAGGCCCCGTTGCCAGTAGTTGCAAGCGAGCGCCATCACGGTGCGCGCCGGGGGGAAGAGCCGGGTCACGTCGAGCCGCTCCTCGAGGTGCTCCGCCATCCACCCGAGGTCCGCGTGATGCCCGGCCGAGAGCCAGTCGACGAGCGCCGCTCGGGGAAGTGGCCTGGCCGGGGCGAACCCCACGAGATCGAAGCCGGCCTCGCGCGCCAGCAGGCCGAGCTCGGCCCCATCGAGGCGTCGAGGCCCCACCATGCCGTCACCCCCTCGCGCCCATCACGGTGCCACCCAGGCGACATCGCCCACCATGGCCCGGTGGTTCGCCACCCTCGCCATGGTGAAGAGCAAGTCCGACAGGCGATTCAAGTACACCACCACCTCGGGCTCGACCTTGTCCGCCCGCACCAGCGGGACGACCCGGCGCTCGGCCCGCCGGCACACGGTGCGGGCGAGGTGAAGGTACGCAGAGCCCTTCGTCCCTCCTGGGAGAATGAAGCTCGTCAACGGCTTCAACTCTTCGTCGAAGCCGTCGATGGCCTGCTCCATCGCCGCCACCCACTCGGGCCTCAGCGGAGGCAGCGCCTTGGCCGCCTTGGTGCGCAGGGGGGTGGCGAGGATCGACCCCACCGCGAAGAGCTGCTCCTGGAGCGTCTTGGCGAGGTCGTCCAGCTCGCCCAGGCCTTCGGCGCGCGCCACCCCGAGCACGGCGTTGAGCTCGTCGACCTCCCCGTAGGCCTCGACGCGAAGGTCGTCTTTGCCGACTCGACCTCCGCCGAAGAGGCCGGTCTCTCCTCCGTCTCCGGTCTTCGTGTAGATNNGAACTCGAGCTGAGGGCAGAGATGACCTCGTGTCGACCGTTGACCCCCTTCGCCGCCTTTCATTCCGGCGACTCGGCCGAGGCGCGTCGCCGCCCGCGAGGCGTCAGGGCTCTGGCGCAAGTCTGACCATGGCGCGGGCCCTCGCTGGTGCATTACCCATTTCGCGGAGGAGAGACGAAGTGGACGAAGACGGGCCAGCGTCGATCGAAGCGCTTCGACAGAAGGCCGAAGACGTGGGCCTCTCGGTGCGAATGGTGTCTGGAATGATGACCGGGGTCGCCGACTCCCTGGGTCACGTCTCGGGCGACCTCAACGGCTACGAGCGGGCGATCGAGAAGGTCCACCACGCGTCGACCACCATGGGCGCCGAGATGGCCGGGCTCGTGCGCCTCGCGCAGAAGGTCGACGGGGTAGNNAGGCCGCGCGGGCCGGAGAGGCCGGCCGGGGCTTCAAGGTGGTGGCGAGCTCGGTGAAGGATCTGGCCAAGCAGACCAACGAGGCCACCGGAGAGATCCGCGGCGCGCTGTCGGGCATCTTGGTGGCCGCCGAGCACGCCACCGGGCACGGCGTCGAGCTCGCCGCCTCCATCGAGGCCGTTCGAACGCTCACCCACGGCATGGTCGAGCAGCTCCAGGAGCAGTCCCAGGTCGCGGTGGCGGCCGCCAAGTACGTCGACCAGGCCGCCGCCGAGGTCGACGCCATCGGCCACGAGCTCAACCACGCCGCTGTGGCAGTTGACGCCCGAACTCCACAATCACCCGAAGTACCAGTACCAACCACAGAAGAAGGAGCAGCGTCATGCCATTGATGGAGTGGAACGACAAACTGTCCGTGGGCGTGGATGCGATTGACTCAGACCACAAGCACCTCGTCGGACTGGTGAACGAGCTGCACGACGCGATGAAGGCCGCGAAGGGCAAGGAGGTGCTCGGCAAGGTCCTCGACGGCCTCATCACGTACACCAAGACGCACTTTGGCCGCGAAGAGGTCGAGATGGCCAAGCACGCCTATCCGAAGGCGAGCGAGCACATCAGAGAGCACACCAACCTCACCAAGCAGGTGCTCGACGTGCAGGCGAAGTTCAAGGCCGGCAACAACGCCGTCCTCAGCATGGAGGTGATGGCCTTCCTGCGCGACTGGCTCCTCAAGCACATTCAGGCAAGCGACAAGGCGCTCGGCGACTTCCTCAAGGTCCAGAAGACCAAGAAAGTCGCCTGACCCGCGGAGCGTGGCCTGAGTGTAGGGGAGGCTACTTCTTCTCAGCGGCGGTCTGGGGCTTCTTCCCCACCCGCATCTTGGTGCCCTCGAAGAGCACCTTCATGTCCGCCGCGCTCTCGCTCTTCTTGGCGAGGATGACGTTCACCGCCTTGAGGATCTTCGAGCGCGCCTTGCGCGAGAGCTCCTTGTCGGCGATGGCCGCCTCGATCTGCTGCTGCGAGATGCCCCGGCCGGAGGTCGCAGGCTTGGCTAGGCCCAGGTCGGCGTACTTGGCGGCCGCCGTCTCCTTCACGCGGCGCTTGGTGACCCGCTTTACCAACAGCTCGCGGGAGGTCTCGTCGTAGGCCTCGATGCGGCGGGAGGTCGTGGCGAGCTGCGCCGCAGTGATGCCCTTCGATTCGATGAACGACTTGAAGCTGCCCATGTCGGAAGACCCCGGAGAAGATCGGCTTGGCCGCGTGGAAAACGAGGCGCCCGTATGCCTCGAAATGGGGCCTTTTGGCAATGATCCATCGCGATCAACTTGATCCGGCCCCCCTCCTGCGTGTATGGGGGCGGTCCCTTTTCCGGCAGGACGTGCATGGCGAAGACTTCGTCGATCCTCAAGAACGAGCGCCGCAAGCAGCTGGTCGCGAAGTACGCGACCCGCCGCAAGGAGCTCAAGTCCATCATCAAGAACCCCGCCACGAGCGCCGAGTCTCGGGCCACCGCCCAGCTCGGGCTGGCGAAGCTCCCGCGGGATTCCAACCCCATTCGCGTCACCGTCCGTTGCCAGGTGACGGGGCGCTCCCGCGGCAACCTCCGCAAGTTCGGCCTCTCCCGCATCCAGTTCCGCGAGAAGGCCCTGCGAGGCGAGCTCACAGGCGTCGTCAAGGCCAGCTGGTAAGGAGACTCTCATGAGCCGCGTGTGTCAGGTGACGGGCAAGCGCCCGATGGTCGGCAACAACGTCAGCCACGCCAACAACAAGACGAAGACTCGCTCACTCCCCAACCTCCAGAAGCACCGGTTTTGGGTGGCGAGCATGAAGAAGTGGGTGACGCTTCGCGTCTCCGCTCACGGGTTGCGCATCATCAACAAGCGCGGCATCGACCGAGTGGTGGCCGAGCTGGAAGCCAGCGGCGAGCTCTAAGGGTCGTCGTCAGAGCAGCCTCGCTGGGCCCCAAGGGCCGCGTCCTTTTCGCAAGGCACGCGGCCCGAAGTGTTTCTCCTGCACGACGCGTCCGTTCGCTCGATGTCTCGGCTGCCTCGTTTCGTTTCGTAGCGCAACGTTTCTTTGTGTAACTGACCCCGTGCGCAAGGAAATCGACCGATTGCGTCAAAGAAAAGGCGTTCCGAGGAGTTAGATTGTCTGCTCCTTTTCTTGAGCATTGGCTCGATTGATGCGAAACGGCGCCCGTCAACTCACTACCGATGGGGGTGCCATGCGCATCTTTTTGTTGTCGACGTGTTTGTGGACTCTGACTGTGGCGGCTCAGACGGCGCCAGTTCCTGAAGGTGGAGCAGCTGCGGGCGCTGGAGTCACCGAGGCACCCAAAGTGCTCGAGGTGGTGAAGGTCGAGCCCCCCAAGCCGGAGCCGGTGAAGGAGGCTCCCCCGCTCTTCCGCATCTACGGAATGATCAAGCCCACCATCATCGGCGCGGGCAGCGCGGTAGAATCGTACAGCCAGCAGAACGCGACGGCGGTCACCGCCGCGGCCAACCCGGTGTTGGCGTCCAGCCCTGACTCGGGCCGGCTGACCTTCCAGGTCGGCCAGTCTCGCCTCGGTTTCCACGTCGGCGAGGGCACCCCGTACCACGCGCACATCGAGATGGACTTCCTCGACTTCACCAAGTCGTCGCCCACGGTGGCTTCGGTGCCCCGCCTTCGCATCGCCAAGCTTGACTGGAAGCCGGTCGACAACGTGACCGTCACCGCCGGCCAAGACTGGGAGCTTGCCCAGCCGGTCAACCCCCACGGCATGAACTACGTCGGGGCCCTCTTCCTCGCCGGCAACAGCGCCTTCATGAGGCAAGAGGTAAAGGTCCTCTACGGCGTGGGCAACGGAGAGTTCGGCATCTCGGCCGGCCTCCGCAACAACACCAACGGCGCGGTCGACACCGCGGTCGAGACCTCCCTCACCCCGACCCTCTCCTTCCGCGCTCAGTACGGCTTCGGGAAGAATGGGAAGATCGGTGTTTCGGGTATCGGCACCGCCATCCTCTACAAGGGCGTCGGCGGCGTGGCCGACACCCGCAGCTTCGCGGGCCTCGGCGGCGTCTACGCCGACGTCACGCTGAGCGGAATCAACCTGCGCGCCGAGGGCTACGCCGGCCGCAACGCCGCCAGCATGTATATGCTGACCCTCGGCACCGGTCGCGTGGGCACTGGCAACATTCCCATCGACATGTACGAGCTGGGCGGCTTCCTCTCGGTGCGCGTGCCGGTGGACATCGTCGGCATCTACGGCATGTTCGGCGGCGCCTCGATTCTCAACGACGCCGACGTGGTGCCCTCCTACAGCTACGCCGCGAACTCCACCACCGCCGCTCTCGGCACGACCGGCTCGGGCATCAAGTGGAACATGATGGGTCGCCTGGGCGTCGATGTGAAGATCTGGAAGAGCCTCAGCTTCCTGTTCGAGGGCTTCTGGGTTCGCACCAAGCACTCCCTCCAGGCGGTCGACAGCAGCAAGGTCTCCGTCTCTCAGGCCTTCGGCTTCGAGACGGGCTTCCTGCTCGCGTTCTAAGTCCTTCGGGCACCTCGGCTTGCTCTCGAGCAAGTCGCGGTGGCAGGTATCGGCCGCCAGTCGCCCCCAAGAGGTGGGCGGCCCTGGCGGCCGTTTTCCTGTTTCCGCTACAAGATGCTTCAGCCTGATACGCTTTGATCCCTTTTGCCGGAGTTCGAAATGGAAAGACGTACGCCGTCCCGTACCACCGCGCGCCAGCAGGCCTTGACGCTGCTACTCGAGGAGGCGGTGAAGCGCCTTGGGGTGACCGCCATCGCCTTGACGACGTCTGATGGGCTGCTCATCGCCGGTACTGGGCCAGGGAACCTCGAGGAGCTGGGGGCCCTGGGCGTGTCGACGCGAAAAGACTGGGACGGCGCGCCGGTGCATGCCCGCTCCGTCAACGCGAGAGGCGAGGAGCTCATCTTGACCTCGGCAGGTCGCCCATCTGTCGATACCGAGCTTGATGCGGGCATCGAGCGTATCCTCGGCTGAGTTCCCGGTGCCCTGCTGACTGAAGGCAGCGACAACGGCCAGGTCCAGCTCCAGTCACCTGGAGCGCGACGCACTTCACCTTGCGCCGGCTCGTGCACGCGAGCAAGCAAGTGGTCATGTCGCCCGACGCGCTCCCCCCGCATCTCAAGCGCTACGTCGTTCAACAGCACTACGAGTCGTACACTCCGAGAGATCACGCGGTGTGGCGGCACATTCTCCGGCGCCTCCGGCGGCACCTCGAGGCGAAGGCCCACCCGGTGTACCTGAAGGGGCTCGAGGAGACGGGCATCGACGCCGAGGCCATTCCCCGGCTCGAGACGATGAACGCCCGCCTCGCGCGGTTGGGCTGGAGCTGCGTGGGAGTGCGGGGCTTCGTTCCCCCGGCGGTCTTCACCGAGCTCCAGGCGCGGGGCGTCTTGGCCATCGCCGCGGACATCAGGGGGCACCAGACGCTCCTCTACACGCCGGCCCCCGACATCGTTCACGAGAGCGCCGGGCACGCGCCGATCCTCGCCGACCAGGCCTACGCGGCGTACCTCCGGGCCTGTGGTGAGGTGGGGTTCAAAGCCATCGCCTCGGCTGAGGATCGCGCCCTGTTCGAGGCCATTCGAGCCCTGTCGGTGGTGAAGGAGGACCCCCTGGCCACTCCGGCTGACGTGGCCCACGCCCAGGCCCGGCTCGACGCCGCCGCGCGCTCGGTGCGGTACGTGTCGGAGTCGACCAAGGCGAGTCGGCTGTATTGGTGGACCGCCGAGTACGGCCTCGTCGGCTCGCTCGAGGCGCCCAGGCTCTACGGGGCCGGTCTGCTCTCGAGCATCGGCGAAGCCGAGCACTGCCTCACGCCCCAGGTGCGCAAGGTGCCGCTCTCGGTGGCCTGTGCCGACACGGCCTACGACATCACCCGCATGCAGCCGCAGCTCTTCGTGGCCGAGGACTTCGGCCAGCTCGCCGACGTGCTGGGCGAGTTCAAGGCGACGCTGGCCTTCGTGCGAGGCGGTGACTACGGGCTCGACGAGGCCCTGCGCAGCCGAGCGGTGAACCACCTGGTGCTGAAGAAGGCCCACGGTGAGCCCATCGAGGTCACCGGTGCCTTGCGCGAGGTTCACTCGGCGGCCCAGCAGACTGGCCCCAACCTCACCGCCTCGGTGCTCGAGCTCAGCGGGCCCACGATGATCTCCCGCGCGTTTCGCTCGGTGGAGGGCCCCAAACGCATCGACGCGGTGGTGTTGATCGGCAGGGAGCGGCTGCCGGCCCGGGGCCCGTTTTCGCTCCGCCTGGCCTCCGGGGTCGAGGCGTCGGGCTTCGTGGTCGAGGGTCACGAGGTGGTGGACTTCCACGTCTGGGCGCGGGGCCGACCGCTGGCTGTGCCGACCTGGTCGAACGTGGCCATCGCCGAGGCCATCCCCTCCGTGGCTGGAGGGCCGGCCGACCCGGCTCGGTGGGATGAGTACTTCGGCCCGCTCGACAGCTTCCAGGCCGGGGCCTCCGAGGAGGTCGCCCGGCGGCACAAGGCCGAGGCACTCTCTCCCGAGCTCGCCGCTCTCTACCTCGAGGTGCGAAAGATGAGAGAGAGCCATCGGGTCGATCATCATCGGCTCGAACAGCTCCTCGAGGTGGCGGGGCGGTTTGGCGACCAGCTCGTCTTGCGCGAGGAGATCGCCGAGCTGATGTCGCCGTGATGGTCTGGCGCCGGCCCTCAGGCGTCGACGTCGCTACCGCCCGAAGTGAACCGGCACCTCGAAGCAGCGGCCGGTTGCCTCGCGCGGCAACGGCACGGCGCCAGGGACGACGCAGGCGGTGGCGGCGTCGTCGAGGAGCATGGCGCCGCTCGAGCGCCGCAGCCGCACCTCGTTGACCCCGCCGGAGTCGGTGACGCAGAAGCCGACCGTCACGACACCGACTTGCCGGAACCGACGCGCGGCCGCCGGGTAGCAACGCTCTGCCGCGCTGGCGAGTCGCTGGTGCATGAGCTGGCTCAGGTCTGGCCCGCTGGGGCCCTTCTCCACGGGGCCGAGCGTGGGCGCCGCCGGCCCGGTTTCTCCCCCTTCCGTACCCGTGGTGACCGCGTCTCGGTCGCCTGCTCCCGGGCCCGTGGCGCTCTCCGTCGCCAGGGTGGCCGACGCCGGCGCTCCAGCCTGAGTTGGCTGAGGCGCGGTGGCCGCCAGCGCTTGGAGTGTCGAAGGTCCATGGGCCACTGGAGTCGGTGCCGCGATGGAGGCCGGAGCCTTGGGGCCTGCCACCGGGACCTCCACGGCGCCGGCTCGGTGGCCCAGCACGTCGACGCGAATGAGGTGTCGCGATGAGGGCGCCGCCGCTGTTTGGGGGGCGAGTGGTTTCAGCGACAGCGCCAGCGTTCCAAGCCCCAGCAACAGGGCCAGGTGCAAGGCCAGCGAGAGCCCCACCGGGAGGAGCCAGGTCGAGGCGCGTGTGGAGGATCGCTGCATGGCCGGTGACGTCGTTGTAGCGCTCCCCTGATTCAACGGTCGAGGTCCTGCTCACCGACGTGCGAACGGCGTTCCAGAAACAGTTACGCGACTTCAGGAACTGTTACGCCGGGGCCCGGTTCTCCGAAAACGCTTACCAGACTCGTCTTCCCGCCCCTTCGCCGCCGCGCCTCGAAGGCTGCTCATGCGCTTGTGCACCACCTTCTCGAGCGCGGACACCTCCTTGTCCGTCAGGCGAGCGAAGTGGCGCCCCCTCTTCGCCGGCGACAGGCGGCCGTTGTTCTGCAAGCAGAGTGTGACGAAGAGGTTCGCTTGCTTGTCGGGCAGCGCGACGATCGAGTCGATCTCCTGCCGGATTCTCCGGAACTCCGCGATGAACTCGAGCTCTCGTCGGAACTCTTCTCGGACAGTCTGCTCGACCCAGCCGTAGAGCGCCTCCGCCATGGGCGTGGCGTCGAAGTAGCGGTACAGGTGCGCGGTCTCGTTCTTCACGCTGACCGCGCCGTCCGCGTGCTCCTCGTAGTCGATCAGGCGCATGAGCGGGACCGAGAACTGCTCGAGCGCTTCGTCGTACTCGTGCCTCCGCCGCAGCATCACCGCCGAGACCGGGAAGATGATCCCCTTCGGTGTGAAGCCGTTGCGCGAGAGGACGTAGTGAATGAGCAGTCGATGGATGCGGCCGTTCCCATCCTCGAACGGGTGGACGAAGACGAAGCCGAACGCGGCCACCGCGGCTTGGACCACCGGGTCGAGGGGCGTGCCCTCCATTCGCCGCTGGCACTCCAGCAACCCGTCCATCATCCCGCGAACATCCTCGGGGCGAGGGGGGATGAAGTGGATCTTCTGGCGAACGAGATCCACCTGTTCGCCGACGTAGACTTGGGACTTGCGGTAGTCCCCCTCGGCGAAGCGCGGATCCACCGCCTCGCCTTGCCAGCGCGCCAGCTGCTCGCGGGTCAGTTTCTCGACGCCAGGGACGGCCTTGAGCAGCCCCACGAAGCGCTCGGTCTTGCTGGAGCTCGGGCTCTCGCCTTCGATGCTGAAGGAGGAGCGGGTCTCCTTGGTGTAGAGGTAGCTGACCGCGCGCTTGATAGCGCCCTCGTCGAACTCGGCGACGATCTTCGCGGCCTCTTGGGACAGGCGCTTTTTCTCGAACTCCCGAAGGCGCGCCGTTCGACGGACCATGGGGCAGAAGGCGCGGGTGCCGAGCAGGTTGTCGAGGATGCGGTGGCGGGGGCTCCGCCTTGCTGGAGCGGTGTAGTACTCGGCCTCGTCCAGCAAGGGCACGTAGTTCCCGGTCTGGAGGTCGCTCGTGCGCAGCCGCCGGCCGGTGAGGTACTCGTAGAGGAACCAGAGCTGGCGCACGTACCGACCGGTGGGATGCGCCGCCAGGAACTCACCAAGCTCGCGCTCGAAGGGCTCGAGGTCGACGCGTTCGAAGAGAGCGGAGAGGACCTCGAGATTCACGCCTTCGTGCTTGAGTGCGAAGGTCAGTTGGCTCACCAGCACGGGCTCCTGCCGGTAGGCCGGGGGAAGCACCGTGACCGTCTTCCCATCGCGATCGATCGTTCGCTTGGCCCCCTTCGAGGCGATGAACGTGAGTCGGTGGGGCGTCGTGACGGTCAGGGCGAAGTCGATGAGAGCCTTGGCGTAACCCGCTGGCTCCGTTCCCGACGGGACCTCGATCGACGAGGGCGGGCCTGGCGACATCAGCACCTGGCCTTCTCAAGGCCCTGCAGAATCTGTTCGCCGGCTACAGAAACTGTTGCCATGAGCCAGTGTGCTTCAGAAACAGTTACAAGGCGAGGCTCTTCAGCGAGCCACAGAGACGCCTTCGAGGGATTGTAAAAGTGATTTGCAATGCGCCCCCGGACCCAGGCTGCGGGGCCGCCGAGAATCGAGCATCGGCGCCGCCCCCCTCCCCGCCCCGAAGTCTCTACCAGCGTGGCACGAAGAGCGGCTCTCCCTGCGTTGGGGGGCCCATCGGCACGTCGTAGAGGGCCGACAGGTGCTCGGCGGTCAGCACCTCGGCCACCGGGCCGCTGGCCTGCACGCGCCCTCCCTTGAGCAACAGCACGTGGGTGGCGAAGCGCGCCGCGAGGTTGACGTCGTGCAGCACCGCGAGCACGCCCAGGCCTTCCGCCACTCGTCGCCCAACCACCCGGAGCATCTCGACCTGGTGGCGGACGTCGAGGAAGGCCGTGGGCTCGTCGAGCACCAGCAGCTTCGGCGCCTGCACCAAGGCGCGGGCCAGCCAGACGCGACGGCGCTCTCCTCCCGACAGCTCACCCATGGGCCGGTCGGCCACTGACGAGGCGTCCATCTCGGCGAGCGCCTCGCGGGCCCGGGCCACGTCGCTCGAGGAGGGCAGGCCCCAGGGTCCCAGGCGTGGCGCGCACCCCATCAACGCGACCTCGAGGCCGCTGAAGCCGCTGTCGTCGGTCGTCACCTGGGGCACCCAGGCCACGTCGAGGGCGAGGGCCTTGGGCTTCACCTCGGGCAGTCGGTGGCCGCAGACCTCGACGTGGCCCTGGCTCGGAGCGAGGAGCCCCATCACCAGACGGACGAGCGTCGACTTCCCCGCGCCGTTGGGGCCCAGGACGACCCAGGCCTCGCCCGGCTCCACCGACAGGTCGACGCCGTCGAGCACCGGCACGTCGTGGTAGCCCGCGCGAGCGCCGCGCACCGACAAGAGCTTGCCCACGCTCAGCGGCTCCGCGTCACTGGGGCTGTTCCTTGGCGAGCTCTGCTTTGACCTCGAGGTCGAGGCGCTTCACCTCGTCGAGATAGGCCGGCTCCTGGGCGCGCGAGGGGAGCTCGCTCTCGAGCTTGTTCACCTTCAGTTGGAAGCGTTTGCGCTGGCCTTCGTCGGTCAGGCGCTCGAAGTCTGCCTCGAGGAGTCGGAGCGCGCCCTCCGGAGCTGAGGTGGCCTTGGTGGCCAGTGGCGGGGTCTTCTTCACCTTCTTCAAGTCGACGACACGGGGCTGAACGGGGAGGGCGGTGAGGTCTTCGTCAGGGTCATGCACCCGAACTTCCCGTGAGCGGCGATCAGGTGCCGACTCGCCGCGCAGGTGATCGCGGCCGCCGCGCTCATCTTCGAGTTGCTGGGTCTTCAGGGCGTCGGCGTAGAGATCCCACGCGATGTAGCCCGCCACCGCCAGCACGGCCAAGAGCGGTAACACGAGCCACACCAGCACTCCCGGCCCACTCTTGGCGGTGACTGGCCGGGCTGGCTCTCGCTTGACCGCTGGCCGCTCCTGGCTCTTGTCGATTTTTCTCCGGTCGACCAGGGAACCCGAGGGGCGGCTCACCACGCGGCTCCGGGGCGCGGGGCGGGGCGCCCGTGGTCGCGAGGGCAGGGGCGGAGGCAGGGGAAGAGGCTCAGCGGGCGGTTCGTCGTGGGGCGCTGGGTCTGACGCCGCTGGCGGTGGCTCGGGGTCGTCGGAGTCCTCGAGGCTGGCAGGGCGAGGCGGGGTCGGCGGTGGCAGTTCGAGCGCGGGGACTGCCTGTTGCGTCTCGCGGGCATCGGCCCCGACGGCTCGGCGTACCGGGGGTCGCCGAGGGGGCTGGGTTACGGGGGCTTCCTCGGCACCATCGATGAGCAGCGGCAGCGCCTGCATTGTCGGGTGCATGCCCGCGTCGGGCGTCGCCGCGACGGGCTCCTCGGTCTCGGCCGAGCGTGCGTGCTCTCGGAGCGAGCTCAGCATCTTGCGCTCGGCGAGGTACTCGATGGCGAAGGTCTCGTGCATGAACCGGGCGGCCGTCTCCGGGCCGGCCTCGGGTTCGAGCTCCACCAGCAAGGCGGCGAGGCGCGCTCGGAGCTCCTCGGCTGACTGGAACCGCTGCGCTGGCTCGACGGCCAGGGCCTTCATGACGACGTCCGAGAGGGCCGGCGGGCACGAGGGAGCGGCCTCGAGGAGCGGCTTGATGGTGGGGTTGCCGACCGACGTCATCAGCTCGCCGGGAGGCAAAGCGTCGAAGGGGCTCTGCCCACTGATGAGCTCGTAGAGGCACAGGCCCACCGCGTAGAGGTCGCTGCGCTTGTCGACCCGCTGATGCCGCGCTTGCTCGGGTGACATGTAGCGGAACTTCCCCATGATGATGCTGGGGTTCGTCTTGGCTGACGACAGCGTCGACTTGGCCAGGCCGAAGTCGATGATCTTCACCTCGCCCTCGTAGCTGACGAGGAGGTTTTGCGGGCTGACGTCGCGGTGCACCAGGTTCAGCTCTCGGTCGTCTTCTCCCCGCTTCCGGTGGGCGTAGGCCAGGGCATCGAGCACCCGCGACATGGTGAAGAGCACGAAGGGCAGTGGCAGCGTCACCTGTCGCTCTCGGGCTCGAGACAACACCCGCCGCAGGTCCTTGCCGTCGACGAACTCGAGGGCGATGTAGGGGGCGCCCTCGTGCACGCCCATGTCCAACACCTGGGCGATGTTGCCGTGCGAGAGCTGGCCGAGCACCCTCGCCTCGTTGACGAAGCGCTCGACGAAGTCGGGGTCTTCCGCCAGGTGCGCGAGGATCTTCTTGATGACGCAGAGCTTGTCGAAGCCGTGGGTGCCTTCGAGGCGAGCGAGGAAGATCTCCCCCATGCCCCCCATCGAGATGGGCATGAGGAGCGTGTAACGCCCGAAGCGCACCGGCTTGAAAGGACGCAGGCGCTGACTCTGGGGCCCTTGGCTCATTCCTTCGACCATCTGGTGCGTATCGCCCCCACCCTCATGCTCCTTCGTGTCACCCTTTTCCAGCTCTCATACTCGGAGGGGCGGGCCTCCTCCAACGGTCTTTGGCAAACCGCCTTCGTTGGTTTCGCTGAACAGGTGTTCTCGTCATGGCACCTCGACACTGAATCCCGTGGCGATGCGTCCGCAACTCTTCGAGCGGGCCCAGACCGGCCAGGTACCCGCGGGGGTCGTGAGCTCACCGGAGAAGGTGCCTCGGCTCGGGTCGTAGCTCGTTCGCTCGAGAATGGTCGGCCCCACCTCGACGTCGAGCAACGAGTCCAGGTGCTGACCAGCCAACGTCACCAGGTTCGCGGACGGCTGACTCACCGCCGTCACCTGGGGTGCCGGGGAGTCATCACAGACATAGAAGGGAACCGTCTGGTACTGCTCACCTCCGCGATCGTCGCGGAGGACGATCCAGATGGTGCCGAAGCGTCGGGGCGGCACGGGATCGTCCGCCGAGCCCCCTGGCCCGACGAAGCGGGTGTCGTCGGAGCCGTCGAGATCGACGCGGGGAAGGGTGAAGCGGCCGGCGCTGGAATACCACGAGGCCACCAGCCGCTCGGTCTGGGTCACGGGGCCGCTGGGGAGCATCAGGGTGTACGACTCCCGCGCGTCGGGGAGTGCCTCGACGCGGAGCGCCACCCGCCCGCCCTCGGGGACCTGCACCCGAGCGCCCGGTGGCAAGGGCACCCCGTCGACCGTGAGGCCCGAGAGGCGGGGGTTGGTGTTGCGCTGGGGCCGCTCGGAGATGAGCACTCGCGTCAAGGCGAGCACCGAGGCCACCTCACCACGCTCCATTTGGCCGAACAGCGTGCGCAGGTCGGCGAGCGAAGTCGTAGCGGTGACCTCTGCCTGCACGGCGACCAGCAGCACCGGCCCCGACGTGCCGTTGGTGCGCACCGGGTCATCGGCGGCCAGAGGGTCGAACAGGCTCTTCTTGGTCGAGAAGTGCACGGGCGTCCCGAAGCCAAGCAAGGTGAGGTCGGGCGGGAGCGCGGCGAAGGTGCTCGGCTTGAGCAGCGCGCTGACGTCGGCGCAGGTGCTCCGGTTGAAGTCCACCGGGTCGGGGTCGCAGCCCAGCCAGAAGATGGAAGTGCCGCCTCCCGGCCGCGAGGGGTCCAGCTCCAAGGCGTCGAGGGTCGTCGAGCCACCAGGGGCGATCTCCGGCGGCTCGGCCACCACCGACAGCACTCGCATCGAGTCGACCAGCGTCTCAGGGTGAAACTGGCTCCCGCAGGCCAACAGCGGCACGGCGAGGAAGATGGGGCGCATCACCACTCTCCTCTCAGGCCCAGCGATGGCAAGATGGGTATGCCATACACGTAGGCGTGCTGGGTGTAGTTGTAATTGTACAGCTGCCCCTCGGCGTTCTGCTGGTTGGTGACGTTCTGGACATCGACGAAGACCGCCAGGGTCCAGGTGGAGAAGACGAAGCGCTTGTCGAGGCGCACGTCGAGCTGGAAGAAGTCGGGGAGCCGGGTGCTCCATGGCTGGCCTGGGAGCGGGTAGTAGTAGTTGCCGTTGTTGTCGAACAGGGAGGCCACGACGGGGGTGACCAGGGCTCCCGAGGCGAAACGAAACCGCCCACCCACTTGCAGGTTCCAGGGCAACCGCACGCTCGCCACCACGATGAGGTTGTGCGGCTGGTCGAGCGCCGCCAGGGTGGAGCCCGGCCCCACGAAGGCCTCGCGCTCGACCCGTGACAGCGAATAGGCCACCCAGCCAAAGAAGCTCGGCCAGCGCCAACGGACCAGCACGTCGGCACCGAAGGCCCGGCCGGTGCCTGTGCTGGCGAAGCGCGATGCCGCGCCGGGGACGTTGACGTCGGAGCCCAGCCCGCCAGTGAGGACCTGGCGCGCTTGCTGGAAGAGGTCCTTGTACCAACCCTGTACGTCGACGGAGAGGTTCTCGAAGAGTCGCCCCTCGGCTCCCACCATGAAGTGACGTGCCCCTTCGGGCAGAAGGTCTGGGTTGCCGAACGTCGGTGAGAGCTGGCCCACCCGGTAGTCTGGCGGTTGGTGGTAGAGCCCTGCCTGGGCCTTCACGGTGACCCACGGGGCGGGCGTGAAGAGCACCGAGAGCCGGGGGTCGACCCAGGCATCACCCATCACCGACTGGTAGTCGCCCCGCACGCCAGCGACGATGGAGAGGCTCTGCCAGGGTTGCCAGCTCGCCTCGAGGAAGAGGGCCGGCTCGACGTGCACCTGGGTCGAGGTCTCGGCGAGGAGGTGGCGCTCGATGTACGGGTCGGGCACCTGGTTGGGTTTGAATGGCGGGGGCGTCTGGGCCTCGAGCCGGGTGGGCGTCACGGCCGCGTCGAGGCCGAAGGTCACCTTGAGGTGCACCTCGTCGATGGCGAGCTCGAAGCGCTCCCGGAGCTGAATGGGGACCTGGCTCGTGCGGTAGAAGACGTTGGTGGCGCCTCCCAGCGCCTCGGTGCGATCGAACCCGACGGCGTTGCGAGAGGTGAAGGTGACGCGAGGGCCGAGCCGGCGATCGAGCCCCAGGACCAGCCGGTGGTACATCACCGAGTTGCCGCTGGTGCCCTGGTTCCCCTCGGCGTTGACGTCGAGGAAGTAGTTCGGAGCGAGGAACTCGTAGCGGTCGCTCGACCCGTAGAGGGCGAGGAAGGTGCGGTCCTTGCCGGGCTGTCCTCGCTCAGCCCTCAGTTGGTAGTCGTAGGACTGGGGCGCCAGCGAGAAGCCCACTGCGCCGGGCCCGGCCGCCGCCAGCACCGGGGGGAGGACGAGGTCGATGAGGCCTCGATGGGCGCTGGCCGAGAACGCCCACTCCGCGGTGATGGGGCCTTCGACCAGCGCCGACACGTCGAAGACCGAGAGCTCGATGGAGCCGTGATAGCCCGAGTGCGAGGGCTGGCGCGTGTCGGCCACCACCAGGCCTCCGATGGCGCGGCCGAAGCCGACCCCGAAGTTTCCTGGCTGGAAGGTGAGGCGCTCGACGTTGGCCCCGTTGAACGTGGCGGAGAGGCCGGCGAAGTGGAAGAGCTGGGGCACCTGAATGTCGTCGACGTAGACCCTCGAGTCCCAGGCCTTGGAGCCTCGGATGACGAGGGCGCTGGAGCCGAGGGCCGGCCGGGCTACCGACGGGAGGCTCACGAGGACCTTGAAGGCGTCACCCGAAGTCCCGGCGACGTGAGAGAGCTCGTCACGGTCGAGGCGCACCTGAGAGACTTCGCGTCGCGCCCGCGCCCCGTGAACGACCGTCTCGGCCCGGGCCGTCACCGCCTCGAGGAAGTAGCGAACCACCGTGTGCTCTCCGGTGACGAGCTGCTCGGTGCTCTCGAAGGGCGCGAAGCCGGGCGCCGAGACGGCCACCGGCACTGGGCCAGGGGGCAGGTCGACCAGGGCGAAGTGCCCCTGTTCGTCGCTCGTCACGGTCTGGGCCCCGGCGGTCACCAGCGCTCCCGCGGCAGGCTCCCGCGTCCCGGCCACCGCGAGGGTGCCTTCGAGGGTGATGCCCGGAGCGCCTCCGTCGATAGCCTCCGAGGGGGAACCGCCGTCGACCACTGCGGCGATCGACACCTCGAAGTCGACTCGCACCGGCGCTGGCTCACCGTCGACCTCGGCCGGGGTGAAGGTGAGGCCACGGGCGAACTCGAGGGCGAGTCGGTCGAGCTCGGGTCCGGCGCTGCGCGTCACCTGCAGGCGCTCGAGGTGACCGTCTCGAGCCAGCTCCAGCGTGAGCACCACCGTGCCGCCGTCTCCCCAGACGATGGGCCGGGGAGCTCCCTGAAGGGTAGGCGCCTTGGTGAGCGTCTGGGCCGAGGCGCCCAGCGCGGCGAGCAGTATGAGGATGGTGGATCGCAACGGCAGGCACACAACCCCACCTCGGCTGGTTGGGCAAGCCCGAGCGAACCGCCCAAACCCCGCTCTGAGGGGCTGGAGCTGGAGCTGGCTTGCTGGGCCGTTGCCGAAATGCGGTCGACCGAGGAGTCGCCGGACCACTGGCTGGTCGTTCAGAGGCCGCCTTCACCCGATGCTCGACAAGCCCCGGAGTTGGTCACGGCCAGCTCCAGGGCTCGCAGGAGCCTCATCCGGCCCTTCTCTACGCACGGCAAGCTGGGGTCTCTGAACCTCGGCAACGACCTCGATGACGGGCCACTCTTCCCACGAGGGGCGAAACTCGCCAGCGGGCGCCGAGCGGCGAGCACGCCTTGAGGTGCGAGGGCGGGGCTGCTGTCCAACCACAGAGGCCGTCTGGCCAGCCCCTCGACCCGAGACCTCGGTGAGCACGCGTGAGAAGCTTCCGGCCATGGAGCACTCGACCTGACCGGCCGAGGGGCTCGTGCTGCTCGCTCAGGGCCTCCGAGCCTCTCCAGTCGACCCCTGCCTCGAGCCGCTCCCGTGCCCCCACGGTACCGGTGCCCACTCCCAACGCCGCATCCCCAGCGGCTCGACCCTCGACGCGAGGTCCGTGGCTCGCAGGGGTAAGGGCCAAATGGAAGAGCGACTTCCATTCGGGTCCAGCGCTGGGCGGGTGAGGAAGTGGCGGTCGACTCCATCGACGAGCTGGTCCTCGACCTCGACTTGCATGTGTTGTGGTTCGAGCCGATGTCGCGGTGAGTTGAAGTCAGCCCGCCACCCCCACCTTCGCCGATAGCCCCTCCGCCGCTGGCTTTCGCGCACGTCGGGATGAGCCGATGCCCTCTCATGTTGGGCCGCGAGCGGTGGCTGGGGGAGGCACGGGTCTCCGAGCGTGTCATCACGGTGTACAAAACGGTACACCGTGATGACAGGGCTGGGGAGTGACCAGGCCCCGAGGACGACTTGGTGTGGACTGTGGTTGCTCGAGGCATGGTTTCTCCCGTTGCTCTTGGGCTGGCCCAGGAGAACCAGGCTTCCTTCTTCCGTGCAGAGACTCGTTCGCAGAACGCGGCGGGGACCGGATGGCTCCAGTGCGCGCCCAGCTGGCGCGACCTGCTCCACTCGTCTCCGGGTCCGTATGGGTATTGTCTCGGTGGACCTTCACCGCTCGGATGAGAAGGCTCTCCTCGCCCAGGCCGCCGCCCCCGAGCCCGACGAGGGTCGACGTTCCACCCGGCCCGTGCGTCGACCGGTTCGATCCAAGCGTCGGGTCCAAAATGAGGGTCCCTGCGGTGGTGTCCCGTGGGGAGCGGGCGATGAGGTCGCGGCATCCGGAGGAGGGTTGCGGTCTGGCTCGCGATGCCGCGGGTCGAGATACTGGGCCCGGCGCGCGCGCCAGCGAGCAGGCCTTGAGGCGGGCGGTTGGCGCGAGTGCGTGGTCGGCACAGGTGAATGGCCACAGGCCTCAGGCCACTGGACCGGCCGGACGAGGGGCTCGGGGTGCTCGCCCAGCCCCCGACTCCCCAGCCCCGACCCATGCCTCGAGCCGATTCGATTCATTCGTGCCAGTGGCCGGAGACTTCGGGGCCGTGGGTCAGCTCACCTGCCCGCGGACGAGCGTCTCGATATCGGCCACGACCACTCGCAGCGCCTGGGCCTCCCGGTTGAGCCTGGTCGCCGACTCGGCGATCTGCACGGCGCTGGAGGCGTTCTGGTGCGTCGTCTGGTCGAGCAGCACCATGGCCGCGGAGACGTCTTTGATGCCGGTGGCCTGCCGACCCGAGGCAGTGGAGATCGACGACATCAGCTCGGACACCGAGTGAATGGCCCCGGTCACTCGATCGAAGTCCTGGTTGGTGTGCTCCACCAGCTTCTTGCCCTGGGCGATGCCGTGCACGGTCTGCTCGATGAGGTCGGCGGTCGTTTTGGCCGCCTCGGCTGCCCGCTGGGCGAGGGTGCGCACCTCGGCAGCCACGACAGCGAAGCCGGCTCCGGCGTCTCCCGCCCGCGCTGCCTCCACGGCGGCGTTGAGCGCCAGGAGGTTCGTCTGAAAGGAGATCTCGTCGATGGTCTTGACGATGCGCCCGGTGTCATTGCCGAGCGTCTCCAGCCTCGCCATCTGCGAGACGATCGACGCCATCGAGCGGTTCGCCTGGTCGACCGAGGCGGCGGCGGCCACGATGAGGCCCCGGGCGTCGTTGGCGCTCCTGGCGTTGTTCTCGGTCGTCGAGCTGACCTGAGTGATGGCGAGGGACGACTCCTTGAGCGCCCCGGCCTCGGCCTTGGCCCCCGAGGCGATCTCCTGCGAGACGGAGGCGACGGAGTTGGAGGCGTCGAGCAGCTGCGCCGTGCCCTGGGTCAGGCTGGTGATGGCCCGCTGGAGTGGCAGGCCGAGCATCCGTGCCAGCCAGAACGAGAGCACGACGAGGACGAGGCCCGCTCCCAGCACCAGCACGGTCAAGAGCCAGGTCACCCGGGCGACCTCCGCGCCGACGTCGTCGGTGTAGACGCCCGCCCCGAGGACCCAGCCCCAGCGCGGCATGAGCTTCACGTACGACACCTTGCCGACTGGTTTGTCACTCCCCGGTTTGGGCCACTGGTACGCGACGAAGCCCGCCTGGGCGGGGGTCTTCACCGCCGAGACCATCTCGAGGAACAGGTGCTTGCCGCTGGGGTCCGTGTAGGTCGAGAGGTCCTGCCCGTCGAGCTCGGGCTTGAAGGGGTGCATCACCATGCGGGGCTGGAGATCGTTCACCCACACGTAGTTCTCGCCGCTGAAGCGCAGCCACTTCAGGGCCTCGAGGGCTCCTCGCTGGGCGTCCTCCTTGCTCAGCGTGCCCTTCACTTCTTTCGCGACCCAGCCGTTCACCACGCTTGAGGCTGCCTCCACCGCCGCCTTCGGGGCGTCGTCCTGTCGCGCGAAGAGCTCGGCGCGGAATCGGAGGATGAGCCCCGAGATGAGGGCGACGAAGACGGTGCAGATCAGCATCGCCAGCGCCACCACTCGAGTCGTCAGGCTGAGCTGTCGCAGCATCGCACCCCCCAGGGGAAGTGTGTGCCTCGACGGGGGGCTCCGCCGCGGAATCGCGTGTCCGACGGCGTCAGGAAATTGACCGACTACACCAGCCGGGCCGCCAAGATGTCCTGCACGTCGAGCAAGCCCACCGAGTGGCCCTCGGCGTCGACGACGGGCAGCTGATCGACCCTCGCCTCGCGCATCTGGGCCGCGGCCGACAACACCAGCTCGTCGGGGCCTACGCACTTGGGGTGCCGGGCCATCACGTCTTTCACCTTCGTCTCGAGCGTGAGCCGCTTGCGCTCGGCCAGGCGCCTCAGGTCTCCATCAGTGAAGATGCCGACCAGGCGGCCACGGCCATCGACCACGTTGGCCGCGCCCGGCCGCCCAGGGGTGTTGGTCATCACCACCACCACCTCGGACAGCGAGGCGTCGTCACGCACCAACGGGTTCGCCTCGGCGGTGCGCATGAGCTCCTTCACCTTGAGGACGCTCCGGCCCAGCTTGCCCCCCGGGTGGTACAGGGCGTACTGCGACGCCGAGAAGTCGCGCCGCCAGGCCAGCGTCATCGCCAGCGCGTCGGTGATGGCGTGGAGCGCGGCTGAGCTCGTGGTGGGCACCAACCCCATCGGGCAGGCCTCGTCGAGCTGGCCGATGTCGACCACGATGTCCGCCGCTTTGGCCAGCACCGACTCGCGATCGCCCGTCACCACCAACAGCGGCACGCCGAGGCGCTTGAGCGGCACGAGGAGCCGGACCACCTCGTCGGTCGTCCCCGAGTTCGAGAGCGCCACCACCACGTCATCGGGCCTGACCCGCCCGAGATCGCCGTGGGCTGCCTCGGCGGGGTGCAGGTAGAACGAGGCGAGCCCGGTCGAGGCCAGCGTCGCCGACAGCTTCTGGGCGATGAAGCCCGGCTTGCCGATGCCGGTGACGATGATGCGCCCCTTCACGCGGTGAAGCAGCTCGAGGGCGTCGACGAAGCTCTGATCGAGCTTCGACGCGAGCGAGGCGATGGCCTTGGCCTCGGTCGTCAGGACCCGGCGAGCCCAGGCGAGCTGGGCCTTGCCCGACTCTCGCGACGGTGGAGCTGCCGGGCGCGCCGCCCTGGTAGTACGGGGAGACGCCAACGTGCGACGAGTCCGGCGGGTCATGGCGGGTGGCGTGTACCTCGCCTGAACCACGCAGGCATCAAGAAGTTCCGCTCCCCGGGGGAGCCTCGGACGCGAGCTCCTCGAGGTGACGCAGATTTCGGCCGGCCAAGTCGATTCACGTTGCGCCGCCCGCCGTTGATTCGTAAATCAGTCTAACGCAATGCAGCGCGTCAGTGCGCTGCTCCAGGCCCGACGAGGAGGAGCCGATGCCGCTGAAAGTGCTGGTCACCGCCAAGCGAGTGGAAGACTACGAGTCGAAGATCAAGGTGAACGCCCAGGGGACGGGCATCGTGCTGGAGGGGCTCAAATACAAGATCAACCCCTTCGATGAGATCGCCGTGGAAGAGGCCCTGCGGTTGGTGGCCAAACACGGAGGCGAGGTGGTGGTGGTGTCGGTGGGCGGCAAGGAGGTGCAGGAGCAGCTCCGCCACGCGCTGGCCATGGGCGCGACCAAGGCCATCTGGGTGAACCACCCGGGCCCCATCGATCAGCTCGGCATCGCCGGCTGCCTGGCGAAGATCGCCGAGCAAGAGAAGCCGGACCTCCTCATTCTCGGCAAGCAGGCCATCGACGACGACCAGGCGCAGGTCGGCCTCTACCTCGCCGAGTGGCTCGGCGTGGCCCAGCTCACCTTCGCCTCGAAGGAGGAGTCGCTGGAGAGCGAGGCCGAGAAGTCGAAGACGCCGGCCTTGAAGCTCTCGGCTGACGGCAAGAGCCTCACGGTGGTGCGCGAGGTCGACGGCGGTCTCCACATCGTCGAGGCGAACCTGCCCGCGGTCGTGACCACCGAGCTCCGGCTCAACCAGCCCCGCTACGCGTCGCTGCCTGGAATCATGAAGGCGAAGAGCAAGCCCATCGCCGAGCACACCCCGGCGTCTCTGGGCGTCGACCCCAGCCCCAAGCTGACGGTGCTGAAGATGGCCCACCCGCCCGCGCGCAAGGCCGGCATCAAGGTGCCCGACGTCGCGACGCTGGTGGACAAGCTCAAGAACGAGGCCAAGGCCTTCTAACTGGCTCGAGGAAAACCATGGGAAACGTTCTCATCTACGTCGAAGCAAACCCCGATGGCTCGCTCCGCAAGGCCAGCCTCAACGCGATCTCCGCCGGCCAGAAGGTGGCGCAAGCCTCCGGTGGCGAGGTGCACGCCGTCGTCCTCGCCAAGGACGCCGCTCGCCTGGCTGCCGAGGTCAAGGACTACGTCAAGACGGTGCACGCCGGCAGCGCCGCGCACCTCGAGCACCCCATCGCCGAGAACCTCGCCCCGGCCCTGGTGGCCTTGGCCAAGTCTCTGGGCGTGGAGTTCATCGGCGCCGCGGCCACCTCGGTGGGCCGTGACGTGCTGCCCCGAGTGGCGGCCAAGCTGAAGGCGGCGATGGCCTCCGAGGTGCTCTCCGTCGAGGGCTCGGGTGCCGACCTCACCTTTGGGCGGCCGATGTGGGCCGGGGCCGTCATCGCCACGGTCAAGCTCTCGTCGAGCGTGAAGTGCTTCTCGGTGCGGGCCACCGAGTTCCCCTTGGCCGTCGCGGGCGCCGGTGGCGAAGTGAAGCCGTTCGAAGTGCCGGCTCCCGAGAAGACGTTGACCAAGCACGTGGCCTTCAAAGAAGTGAAGAGCGCTCGTCCGGCGCTCACCGAGGCCCGCGTGGTGGTGTCGGGCGGTCGCGGCACCAAGGGTGACTTCAAGCCCATCGATGCCCTGGCTGACGAGCTCGGCGCCGCCGTCGGTGCATCACGAGCGGTGTGCGACGCGGGGTGGCAGCCCAATGACCTGCAGGTCGGCCAGACGGGCAAGGTCGTGGCCCCTCAGCTGTACATCGCCGCTGGCATCTCGGGCGCCATCCAGCACGTGGCAGGCATGAAGGGCTCGAAGACCATCGTGGCAGTGAACAAGGACCCCGACGCTCCCATCTTCCAGGTGGCTGACTACGGCATCGTGGGCGACCTGTTCAAGGTGTTGCCCGAGCTTCAGGCGGCCATCAAGGCCGCGAAGTAGCGCTTCGTGCACGGAGCGACCCTCCCGGTCGATGACTCGTTCCTCGCCGGGTTGGGGGTGCACCGCATCGCTGTCCCGGTGCCGTTCATCGAGGCGGGCGGCCCCGTCAACGTCTGCGCGCTGCTCGACGAAGACGGGAGCTGGACGCTGTTCGACACCGGGGTGGGCACGGCGGAGGGGCTGGCCGCGCTGGAGGCTGGCGCGACGGCCTGTGGGGTCGACCTCGACCGGGTGAAGCGCATCGTGGTGAGCCACGGCCACGTCGACCACTACGGAAACGCCGAGGTGCTGGCCGAGCGGAGTGGGGCGCGGGTGTACGTGCACCCGGCCGACGCCGCCAAGGTATCGGGAGACGACGCCTACAGCCGCATGGTGCGTCAGCACCGGGGCTACTTCACCAGGCTGGGCGTGCCAGCCGAGGTGCTCGATCAGGTGGAATCGGCGCTCTCGGCCAGTCGCCCGGTGGCCCGCCCGGTTGACCGACGGCGCCTCGTCTCGCTGGCCCACGGGGAGCGGTGGCGGTTTCGCCACTTCGAGGCGACGGTGCTTCACGCTCCGGGGCACACCCCGGGCCTGGTGTGCCTCCACGACGAGGCTCACCGGCTGCTGCTGGCCGATGATCATCTCTTGGCGCTCGTCTCACCCAACCCGCTGCTCGACCTTTCCCAAGGCGAGGGAGAGACGAAGTTCCTCGCGCTGGTGCGCTACCTCGAGAGCGCCAGGGCGGTGCACGCGCTCGAGCTGGACTGCGTGGTGCCAGGGCACGGAGAGCCGTTTCGCGGCCACCGCTCGCTGCTCGATGGGCTGTTCGAGTTCTATCAGCGCCGACAAGAGAAGCTCGTGGCGCACCTCGAGCGATCGCCCAGCACCGTCTACGAGCTCCTCGAGGTGCTGTTTCCCCGGCGTGACGTCACCAGGCTGCTCCTCATGGTGTCCGAGGTACTGGCCAACGTGGAGGTGCTCGAGGCCAACGGCCGCGTACGGAGGTCGCTCGCTGGTGGGGCGTGGAGGTACGTGGTGTCGGAACCCCTGAGATGAGCACCCGGGCCGCGTCAGGCCCTCGGCCCCACGGCCGTCGGAGCTCATCGCATGCGAGCTGAGACCGTCGGCCCTGCGCTCCCCGCGACGTACTGGTGGCTGTTCACCGGCATGCTGGTGATGGCGTTGGCGACGTTCGTCTTCCCCTTCCTCGCGCTCTTCCTCGGGGCCCGTGGCTTCTCCACCACCGAGGCTGGGCTGGTGGTGGCCCTCTTCGGTGCAGGGAGCATTCCCGCCGGTCCACTCGCCGGCCACTTCACTGACCGGCTCGGTCGGCGCCCGACGCTCCTGGCTGCCCTGGTCGCGTCGGCTGCCTTCACCGCGTTGCTCCCCATGCTGCATGCCCCGGCGCTCCTCGCCCTGGGGACGCTCGCGCTCGGCGTCGCGGTGCACGCCTACTTCCCGGCCGCCAATGCGCTGGTGGCCGACGTGGTACCCCGGGCCCGGTACAACGAGGCCTTCGGTCGGCTCTACTGGGCTCGGAACATCGGAGTGTCTGTGTCTTTCGCGTTGGGAGGCGCCCTGGCCCAAGCTGGGTATGAACGGTTGTTCTGGGCCGACGCGGCCACCACGCTTCTGTTTGCCCTCGTGGTGCTGATCAAGGTCCCCGAGACGCGCCGCGCGGCGTCGCAGCCTGCCTCTCCTGACGCGCGCCGAGGAGGCTTCGGGGAAGCCCTCGCCGATCGACGCTTCGTCACGCTCCTGGTGTTGAACGTCGCGTTCCTCGTCGCCCTGTTCCAGTTCATGGTGGCAGTGCCCGTCACCATGACGGCCCAGGGGCTCTCGCCGGCGGCCTACGGGCGCGCGATGGCGGTCAACGGCGTGCTCATCGCGCTGCTCCAGCCCTTCGCCTCGCGGCTCACCTCGCGCTTTGCCCCGGCGCGCGTGCTGGCCGTGGCAGCGCTCCTCGTGGGCCTCGGCTATGGCGCCTACGTCTTCTGCACCACCGGCACCGAGTACGCGATCGCCACGGGGGTCTGGAGCTTGGGGGAGATCCTCTGCGTGCCCACGGTCTCGGCGCTGGTCGCTCAGCTCGCTCCGGCGCACCTGCAGGGCCGCTACCAGGGGCTCTTGGGGTTGTCCTTCGGGCTGGCGCTCACCCTGGCGCCCGTCATCGGCGGGGCGGCGCTGGAGTCCTTCGGCGCGACCTGGGTGTGGGCGGGCACGCTCGGGCTCTCGACGGTGGTCGCCCTCACGCACCTGGCCTCGGGGCGAGTCGCCTCGGCCAGGTAGCGCCGCTTTGCGCAGCGGCTACGGCTCAGCCGCGGAGGGGGCGCGCTACGCCGAGTGGTCGGGCTCCACGAAGCACCATCGAATATCGGGCCGCTCCTTCTTGAGCGAGGCCTCGAAGTCGTTGATGGCCTCGACCACCGCGTGACCAGACAGGCCGTCTCGGAGCCGCACCTTCATCGCCACCATCACCTCTCCTGGGCCCTGCTGAACCGAGATGAGCTTGAGCAGTTGCTCGATGTTCGCGTCGGCCTCGACTCGCGCCCGCACCGAGCGCTCGATGGAAGGGTCAGCCCGTTCGCCGATGAGGAGCGACTTCACCTCGGTGCCCAGGAAGATGGCCACGCCGATCAGCACCAGCCCGATGAGAATGCTCCCGACGGCGTCCCACCGGCCGTCGTGGGTCTGCCACGAGACCACCACTGCGAGCATGGCGAGGACCAGGCCGAGCACCGCCGCGGCGTTCTCTCCGAAGACGACAATCAGATCCGAGTCTTTGGTGGTGCGCAGGTAGCTCATCAGCGGCTCGGCCCCCCGCCGTTGCTTCATCTCTTGCACGTTGCCCCACAAGGCCCAGCCCTCCAGCGCCAGCGAGAAGGCGAGGATGCCCAGGCCGAGCCACACGTTCTCCACTGCCTCGGGTGCGCCGAACTTGTGCACCCCCTCGTAGACCGAGAACACCCCGCCGCCCGAGAACAACAACAGAGCGACGATGAAACTCCAGAAGTAGAGCGCCCGGCCGTAACCCAGCGGGTGCAAGTCGTCAGGCGCCTTCTTGGCTCGGTTGATGCCGAGGAGCAGCAGCAACTGGTTCGCGCAGTCGGACGCGGTGTGGAGGGTCTCGGCCAGCAGCGCGCCGGAGCCCGTGAAGACGGCCGCGACGCCTTTGGCCGCGGTGATGGCGAGGTTGACCGCGAGAGACTGGTAGACGTGTTTGGTGTCGGACACGAGCCGACTTCTAGGTGACTGGTATGTTTTGTCGAGGGCCCGCTCAAAGGCGCAAAGAGGCCTGGCAGACCCCGCTCAGCGAGACCCGGTGGCCGCGCCCTTGCCCTCGGCGGAGGAGCGCCCATTCAGATAGCTCAAGGCCACCTCGAGCTGGTAGTCGCCCAGCTTCTCGGCCCCCGGCAAGGGCTTGATGGTGGGCGGCAGCGACACCTTGAGCGACGTGGTGTCGATGGCCTCTCCCTCGCCCTTGAAGTGGTGCTTGAGGTCTCTCTCTCGGAGCTCGTCAGCACGGGTCAGCTGCCCATCTTTGGTGTCGGGCACGATGAAGTCGGGGAGAATGCCCTTCTCCTGAATGCTGCGACCCGAAGGCGTGAAGTACCGGGCGATGGTCAGCTTGAGGCCCGAGCCGTCTTCCATTTCGATCAACGTCTGCACGCTGCCCTTGCCGAACGTCGGCGTGCCCAGGAGCACGGCTCGGTGGTGGTCCTGCAGGGCCCCGGCGACGACCTCCGAGGCCGAGGCGCTCCCAGCGTTGAGCAGCACCACCATCGGGTAGTTGGCTTCGGTGTCTCGGTCTCTCGACTTCTCTTCGCTCACCTGTGGCCCCGTGCGCCCGCGGGTCGAGACGATCACCAGCCCGCCAGGCAGGAAGCGATCGGCCACCGCCACGGCCTGGTCCAGCAGGCCACCGGGGTTGTTCCTCAGGTCGAGCACGAGGCCTGACAGCTCCTTGCCTCCGTTGCTGGCCCGGAGCCGTTGCAGCTCCTTGCCCAGCGATGCGCCGGTGTGCTCTTGGAAGCTCTTGACCCGCACTGAAGCGAAGCCGCCGTACAGCACGCCCTCCACCGAAGCGATGCGAATGTGATCGCGGATGAGGGCGAACTCCCGTGGGGCGCTGAAGCCCTCCCTCATGATGCTGAGCACCACCTTCTTGCCCGCGGGGCCGCGCATCTTCTGAATGGCCCGGGCGAGATCCATCGAGTGGGTCGACTCGTCGTCGATGCGGAGAATCTGATCGCCCGATTTGAGGCCCGCCCGCTGGGCTGGGGTGTCGTCGACCGGCGCCACGACGATCATCTGGTCGTTCTTGCGGGTGATCTCGATGCCCAGGCCACCGAACTCGCCCGAGGTGTCGATCTTCACTTCCTTGAAGATGTCGGGCGGAATGTACTGAGTGTGCGGATCGAGCGTCTCCAGCATGCCCTTGATGGCCCCCCGAATGAGCGCCTCTTCGTTCACCGGATCGACGTAGTTGTTCTGCACGTACGACAGCACACGGGCGAAGATCTCCAGCTCGCGGTACGTGCCCTCGACGTGGTCCGACGGTGGAGGGCTCGCTGCCCAGGCGCTCGACGCGAAGGCGAAGGCGAGCAGGCCGCATCGAAGAGACGTCATGCGGCATTGTACGGCGCCTCGAGGCGCCTGCGCACCTCGGCCTGCCTTTGGGCGTCTGACTCAGGGCGTCGGCAAGTACTCGCAGAGGTACGCCGCCGGGCCCGTGGCCTTCACGTCGAAGCCGCTCTTGGCAGGGACCTCGAAAGCCGTCCCCGCGGGGAACGCCCGGAAAGCGGCTTCTCCCGGCAGCTTGGCGAACAGCTCGCCTGAGATGATCGTCATGCGCTCGGCGGCCTCGGTCCCGAAGTGGAACTCCCCCACGTCGACCACGCCGACACTGGCGCGAAGAGCGTTTCGCGTGAACCCGACACTCTGAACCTTGGCCTCGAAGTAGCTGTTGTGCGTGAGCATGGGGCGACGTCGTCGCAGGCCTGGCGAGCCGGGTCAACCCTCCACGCTCGCGAGCTACGCCGCCGGCCCGGGCTCCGGTGGGAGCAGCCGAGGAGGCACCACCAGCGCCGGAGGCACCGGGCACGAAGCGCAGGGCCCTCGAATGGGAATCCGCACGGTGCGCCCCAGCTTGAGGCCCGAGGTCGGCACGAGCCCGTTGGCCGACTGAATGAGCCGCACCGTGCTGCTGTAGCGGCTGGCGAGCTTCCCCAGCGTGTCGCCCGCCACGATGCGATGAATGACCAGGTTCTCCTCTGGGCGCGCCTCCAGCACCGGCAACAGACGCCTCCCCAGCTCCTGCGACCTCGGCGCGAAGAAGCGAACGTGGAAGTGGTCGCGGTGCCTGGGCGCGTGCTTCACCAGGCTCCCCGGGCCGACGAACAGGCGGTCGACCCAGGCTCGGTCCTCCCCGATGAGGAGCGCGTACTCGCGCAGCACCTTCTGCACTCGGCGATCGAGCAAGACGAATTGCACGTCGGTGTTGATGACGAGCGAGCGCAAGAGGGCCCAGTTCACCGCGAGATCCATGAGCTTCTCTCGCGGCTGCTTCGGAGCCCCCGCGTCGACTCCAGCGCGGTAATAGAAGCCCAGGTCCACGTCGCGACCCGCCTGGTGGCTCTGGTGCGGCCGCAACCACCCGCCGTGCTCCGCCCCGATGTGCCCGATGCGCAGCTGCGCTTGGGGGTAGGCAGTGTGCACGTCGTCAGCCACCTTCATGAGAAAGTCGATGGTCTCCTGAGTGCCCCAGGCGCGCTCCTTTTCGACCACGGTCCAGGCTTCGCCCGCGGGCATCTGCACCCCGTTGATGACCCGCCCCGCTTCGGCGATGCCGATGGAGATCGACCCCAGCGAAGGCAGGTCTTCGCGAAACCTGCGCGCCAGCTCTTCGTCCGTCAGGTCGGCCGAGTACACCAGCCCGCCGTCGCTCGGCGCTCCCTCCGAGGCGAGCAGCCCGACGGCCTCCTCAGGCATCTCGTCTTGCACGACCCGCGACACCCAGTCGTCGCATGCTCCCAGCGGCGCTTCGTGCACCACTCCACCGTCGCTTGGCCCCAAGCCCGTGGGCGAGACCGACGTCGTCATCACCCCGGCCGCGAGCATTCCCAGGAACAGCTGCATGAACGGGCGCTTCTCGACGCCTGTCGCTGAGAGGTCAAGTATGATGTCGAGGGAGGAACTTGGCCTTCATCAGACCACACACGCCCATCCCCATCCGTGTCGCTCGGCGAAGTCGGTGAAATGCCACCCCTTCATTCACCTTCGAGCCACGGCTGGGGATCCACTGCCTGGCCGGCCTTGCGAATCTCGAAGTACAAGTAGGCGCCCTTGAGGCTGCCGGTGTCGCCCACTTGGCCGATGGCTTCTCCTTCCTCCACGACCGTGCCGACCTCGACGTCCATGCGGGCCAGGTGGGCGTACAGCGAGTGGTAGCCGCCGCCGTGNNGCCCTTCTGCACGGTGACGGTGTTGAAGCGCGGGTTCACCACCTTGCCGAAGCCGACCTCCACCAGCCCATGGGTAGGGAAGGGCAAGTGGCCCTTCTTCGCGCGAAGGCCCGAGGCGCCGCCGGGCGACTTGAGGTCCTTCACCATCGACGAGAGCTCTCGCTCCGAGGCCTCGAGCTCGGCGATGACGCGGCTCATTCGGCTCTGCTCGGCCGTCACCGTGGCCAGCAGGTCGACGAATCGGGCTCGCCGGGCTTGCCCCACCGCCTGCTCGACCCTGAGCGCCCTCAGGTAGAGCTGGGTGCTTTCCTCCAGGCGCTCGAGCCGGTGCTCCCGGAGTCGATGCGACTGGGCCAAGAGCGCCAATTCCTCGAGGGCTTCGAGGTCTTTGGCCACCAGCGTCTTGAGCGCGCGCTGCCGGCCCATCAGCGCGGCGAAGTCCTGAGAGGCCAGGAGCGCCCCCAGCGAGTCCCTCTTCTCCAAGCGGTACAAGGCGAGGAGCCGGGGGCCGAGGCGCGCCTGGTGCTCAGTGAGGGCCGCCTGCGCCAGGGTCAGCTCGGCCTGGGCGTCGTGGGCCTGCCGCTTCAGCCTGAACATCGTGCGCTCGAGGCGGGCGGTGCGCTCGAAGGAGTCCCTCGCCAGCCGCTCCACCGAGTCGAGCAGGGTCAGCAC
This sequence comes from Myxococcales bacterium, assembly GCA_003153055.1. Next base: position 3,357 of record PMBV01000192.1, on the reverse strand, counting down.
TCCTTGGCGGTCGGCCGAGAGCGCGTCGAAGGTGGCCTTCTCGGCCTCGAGTCGCTCCTGCACCTGGAGCCGCTCCTCCTCGAGCTCCTCACCGGACGCGGCGATGAGCAGCGCCAGCAGCCCCGCCGTCATACGCGGAGGAACCGTCGCACCGCGAGGAAGCTGCCCGAGAGCCCCAGCAGCACGCCGCCGCCGACCTGCTCGGCCCCCAGGCGCAGCCAGTCCACCACCACGCGCCCCGAGAGGCGGGCGAAGGCGAACATCTGCCCGTGCTCAGACTCGATCACCCGCACCAGGGCGAAGGAGAGCCCGAGCGCCAGGGCGCCAGCGACGAGGCCCTGGAGGAGCCCCTCGATGAGGAAGGGCATGCGCACGAAGCGATCCGTCGCCCCGACCAACTTCTGGATCTCTATTTCGTCGCGGCGGGAGAAGATGGCCAACTGCAGGGTGGCCGAGACGATGACGATGGCGGTGAGGAAGACGAGGGTGAACACCACCAGGCCGGCGAGGGTGATGGCCCGCGAGATGAGCGAGAGGCGCTCGAGGGCCTCGGCGCCGTAGTCTACCTGGGTGACGAAGGGCAGGGCTCGCACCTTCTCGGCCAGCGCCGCGAGCGACGCCGGGTCGCGCGCTCCCTCGGGCAGTCGCACCTCCAGGCTCCAGGGCAGGGGGTTCTCGGCCAGGTCGGTCAGCGCTCGCCCCTGGTCTCCCAGTTGGGTGGCCAGGCGGCCCAGCGCCTCGGCCGGCGACACCCTCCGCACCAGCCCCTGGGTCCGGTTCGCCAGGGACTTCTCGAGCTCGTCCACCGCCTCGCCGCTGGCGCCGTCACCCAGGTACACGGTCAGCTCGACGTCGCCGCCCAGCGAGGCCATCAGCGCGTCGAGCTGCGAGCTGGCGATGCGCGCCACCCCGTAGCCCAGGAGCGAGAGCACCAGCGCCGCGATGGCGATGACGTGCACGAAGGGCGAGCGCACCATGCTCCCGGTGGCGCTGCGCACGAAGTACGACAGCTTCGCCGCCACGCTCACTGTGGGCTCCCGCTGCCACTGCATTCGGGCTCGGTCGGCGTTTCACACCAGTCACCGAGTCTCGCGACGTTCCTCTGGTGGCAGGGACGCATCACTGTTCCCCCGTCATGAGCTTGGCCGCCTTGTGGCCCCGCTCGTCGGACACCAGCGAGCCGTGTTCGAGGCGCAAGGTCCGGCGACGGTACCGGGCGATGAGCGAGGCATCGTGGGTGGCCACCACCACCGTCGTGCCCCGGGCGTTGACGTCGGTGAGGAGGTCGAGCATCTCGACCGTCAGCGCTGGGTCCAAGTTGCCGGTCGGCTCGTCGGCCAGGAGGATGGCCGGGTCGTTCACCAGGGCGCGGCACAGCGAGACGCGCTGCTGCTCTCCGCCCGAGAGCTTGAGCGGCGAGACGTCGGCCTTGTGCTCCAAGCCCACTCGCCTCAGCATCTTGACGCTCTTGTCGCGCACCTCGTCGCGGGGCACTCCGATGACGTCGAGCGTGAAGCCGACGTTCTCCGCCACCGTGCGCGTCGGCAGCAGCTTGAAGTCCTGAAACACCACGCCGATGTTCCGCCGCAGGAAGGGCACTGACGAGTCGCGCACCCGGGCGATGTTGCGTCCCCCGATGAGGATCTGCCCCTTGGTCGGCCGCTCGGCGAGGAACATCAGCTTGAGCAGCGTCGACTTCCCCGCTCCCGAGGGGCCCGTCAAAAAGATGAACTCCGCCTTCTCGATGTCCAGGCTGATGTCGGTCAGAACTGGTGGGTCGCCAGGGTAGGCCTTGGTGACGTGGAACATCTGGATCATCGATGGGGTCCGATTCAACCACGACCGCGGGCCTTCGTCGCAGGGAAGAGATGGAGGCGGGAGGCTGAAACAGTCAAGGGACCCCCGGCTTGGTAGAGTCCAGCTCGAACCGTGAACCTCTACCCTCGGCAGTACCAGCTCGATGAGCTCACCGGGCACCTCGTGGCGCTCCTGGAGCGGCGGCGCGCCGCGGTGGAGCAGTGGAACGACGAAGCTGAGGCCTCGCTCCTCGAGGAGGCACGGCGGGCCCTCGACGAGGCCGGCCTCCAGTTCAAAGAGGTGGCCGACGACGAGGCCTATTGGCGTCGCACCACCGAGCAATTGATGACCGTGGCCATGCCTCGCTACCTCGTCGTCGCCAAGGCCGAGCACGAGCTCGAGCGCAAGAAGTATGGAGTGTGGCGTGGCGGCGATCTCCTCTCCCGGGTGGCCTACGCGGTGGGCGGGCTGTTGGTTGGCGTGCTCATCATTCGCACTGCCCTTCCCGACTGGCTCGAACCCATTCCCCTGGCCTTCTTCATCGGTGGCCCACTGTTGCCGGATCTCCAGGTGTGGTTGGCCACGCGCCGCTACCGGAAGCAGCTCCGCTCGCTGGTCGACGACATGCGCGATGAGGCCGCCGATACCTCGGCCTACCAACCGCTCGGCATCGACTCGGGCGTTGGCGCCGCCGACGTCCCCACGCCACCGGAGCACACCCGCGAGCGCCCTTGATGCTCGTCGTGCGAAAGCTCGGTGAGCAAACTCCGGGCCAGTGTTCGAGCAGAATCTCCGCTCGACGGCCGTCGGGGGACACGGTGAAGTGCCGCGCATGAGACCCGCGGATCGCCTTCGACAGACGCTAGGGCGCCGGGCGCGAATCGTCTGGCCGGTTCTCGCCCTCGTGCTGGTGGTGCTGGTGAGCTGGAACGGCTGTACCACCTACGTGCGCCCCGGTCAGTGGGGCGTCAAGCAGGTGGTGCTCGGCCCTGGCAAAGGTGTGCACCCCGATACCTACCCGCCAGGCATCACCTTCTTGACTCCGGGCGTCGAGCGCATGCACCTCTTTCCGGCTGACCTCCAGGTGCTCGAGATGAGTGACGTGGAGGAGCCGTCAGCGCACATCTTGAACCTCCGCACCGTGCCCGCGCTCAAGATTCAGACCTCCGAGGGTTACACGGTGTCGGTCGACGTGACGGTGCTGTACCGCATCGAGGACCCCTACAAGGTGATGACGCAGATCGGCCCGGGCCGGCTGTACGAAGACTCGGTCGTGGTGCCGCGGGCCCAGCAGACGCTCCGCCGCACCTTCGGCGAGCTCGATGCCGAGGAGTTCTACCGCGGCGACACTCGCGAGAAGGCCGCCGCCGACGCCCAGCGGTTGCTCACCGAGGAGCTCAACCCCCGCGGCATCAAGGTGACCCACGTGCTGGTGCGCCAGTACCGGTACGACCAGCGGTACCAGGCGGCCATCGAGCAGCGGAAGATTCAGGACCAGACCGTCTTCAAGAACCAAGCGGAGGCCCAGGCAGCCCAGGCCGAGGCCGAGAAGAACCGCAT
>PMBV01000190.1 GCA_003153055.1 Myxococcales bacterium | reverse complement strand
AGCCGGTTGCGCTCGCCACCCGAGAGCGCCTTCACCTTGAGCCGCTGCATCGGCACGGGGAAGGCCAGGTCCTCGAGGTAGTCGGCCAGTCGCACTTTTCGTTCGCCCAGCGTCACCCACTCGTCGTGCCAGGCCGCGTCGAGGACCGTCGCCTCGTCGTCGAGGGTGAGGCGCTGCTGGTCGTAGTAGGCCACCTTGGTGCGCGGGCCCAGGCGCACCTCGCCAGCCGAAGGCGCCAGCTCTCCGATGAGCGTGCGCACGAGGGTCGTCTTCCCTGCCCCATTCGGGCCCACCACGCCGAGGCGCTCGCCCGGCTGAATGATGAGGTTCAGGCCCGAGAAGATGACCCGCTCGCCGAAGCGCTGCGCCGCGCTGCGAGCCTCGATGACGGTCTGAGAGAGCCGGGGAGCGTTGGCGAGCTGGAGCTGGGGCACCTTGGGCCGCACGAAGCCCCGCTCGCTGAGCAATTTGTTGGCGCGCTCGATGCGGGCCTTCGATTTGGTCCTCCGCGCCTCTGGGCCCTTGCGCAGCCACGCCACCTCCTGGGCGATCCACCGCTCGCGCTTGTGCTGGGAGAGCTCACTGTCTTCGAGGCGGGCGAGCTTCTGCTCGAGGTAGGTGCCGTAGGTGCCGGGGTATGACGTCAGACCGCCGCCGCCCGCGCCTCCGGGTGGCTCGATCTCCACGATGCGGTCCACCAGCCCGTCGAGGAAGTAGCGATCGTGCGTCACCAACACCAACGCGCCCTCGAGCGCATCGAGCTCGTCCTCGAGCCAGGCGACGGTGTCGGCGTCGAGGTGGTTGGTGGGCTCGTCGAGCATCAACAGCTCGGGGCGGGCCAGCAGTGCCCGAGCGATGGCCACCCGCTTCCGGAGCCCTCCCGACAGCTCGGCGACCGGACGCTCCCAGTCTTTCACACCCAGCCGATCGAGGAGCTTCCGCGCCTGGTGCGAGGTGTCCCAGCCGCCCAGCCGCTCGATGCGCTCGTCCAGCACGGCCAGGTTGGCGAGCAGCTTCTCGTCGTGGGTGGCCTCCAGCGTGAGCGTCAGCTCGCGGTGACGGGTCAGCGCCTCCTTGAGCGGCGCCTGGGCCACCTCGAGCTCGGAGCGGACGGTCGCGCCCTCGGGGAACAGCGGCTCCTGGGGCAAGAAGGCGAGGCGCGCCCCCCGCTGCACCTGGAGGAAGCCGGCGTCGGGCGTCATCGCCTGGGCCAGCACCTTCATCAAGGTGGACTTCCCGCAGCCGTTGACGCCGACCAGGCCGACCCGCTCGCCCTCTTCGATGACGAAGTCGACCTCGTGGAACAGGGTCCGGCTGCCGAAGGACAAGGAGACTTTGGCGGCCCGGAGCAACGTCATGGGGCCGCGTGTACGCGGAATCCGGGCGTCGTGCCACCCATCAGCGCGCGGCGGCCCGCGCCTTCGACGTACGAGGAGACTGGCCACCTCGGCCAAGGAGCGGTACGTCATCTGGGCGCCAAGATGTGGCGCTCGCCAGGTGGGCTGAGGTGGCGGCAAGAAAGGATTCGGTCGATGCTGACGTCGCTGGCGGTGTTGGTCCTCGCGGTCTCTCCGGGGAAGATGGCCTTGTTCTCGGTCGATGGCCAAGGGCTCACGAATGAGCAGCGGGCCACCTGGGCCGACCGGGTCAAGCAGGCCCTGGCTGACAAGCACTACGACGTGCTGACGACCGACGCCATGCCTCCGGGGCTCGCGGGCCAGGCGGGTTCGTGCGGCGCCGACCTCAGGTGCCTGGGCGCCGTGGCCGAGGCGGTGGGGGCCGAGAGCGTCCTCGTGGCGGTGGTCTCTCGCGCGGGAGACCGGAACCGCCTCGAGCTCAGGGTGCAGAGCACGGGAGACGGAATGGTGCTGGCGAGCGCTCGCGCCGAAGGAGGGGCCCTCGGCGAGGTGGCCTCGGCCGTCGACGCGGCCGTGACTGCCTTGGTCGTTCAGTTCGAGGCCTCCGCCCCACCTCCAGAGCCCCCCGCGAGGAAGCCCGGGCTGGGCCTACGGTTCTGGGTGCCAGTCATCAGCGGCGTCGCGGTGATGGCTGCTGGCGGTTTCGTGTTCGGCACGGCCCTGGTCGATCTCGACGCCACGAGGAAGGCGCAGGGCGTCACCTTGACCGACGAGGAGGCCGGCGCGCGCATCACCGCGGGCATCGCTCAGCGAAACCTGGGCATCGCCGGCATGAGCTTGGGCGCGGCCTCCATCCTCTCGGGCGTCATCTGGGGGACCGTCCCCGCCGACGCGTCTCCCATCTCCGTCGGCGCGTTCCTCGGCCCGTCGAGCGGAGGCCTGCGGGTCACCGGCTCATTCTGAGGCGGCGGACCGCGGCGAGGGCGTAGCCGAGCCTGACCAGCCACGTGCTTTCGAGCCGTTGCCGCCACCTGCCCGTCTGGATTGGACGCAGCTCGCATGCATGTGGGAAGGGCGCCGGTGGTCGCGAGCCGCCGCTGACAACGTTTCATCTTAGCGCAGGCGTGCCGATGTCTGCGTATGCTGAAAGGCCACCCGAAGGTGGCCTCTCAAACCCAGCGCTCTACGCCTGCTTCGCCCTACGAATCCTGGGCGGAACGGCCTTGACGGTCTTGGAGACCAGGGCCGGATCAACCTCATCGCCGCCCTTCGCCTCAGCCTTCGCCTTGGCACCTGCGCGGCCTCGGGGGAGGGTCGGGTTCGTAACGGTCTGGGGCGCGGCGTCGTCCGTCCAGCCGAATTCAGCGGCCCGACCGGTCTTCTTCAGGTTGTTGTATTTCTGATAGTGGGCCGCGCAGTACCCCTTCGAGCGGGCTGGCTTCTCACACCCGATGACCGCGCACCCTCCGCCAGAAGCCTTCTCGGCAGGGGCCGGCTTCGCGGCCGGAGCCTGAGCCTGAGCCTTGGGGCGACCCGGGCCTCGCTTCGCCGGGGCCGGGGCCGGAGCCGGGGCCTTGACCGCCGGCGCCTGCTCAGTCGTGATGGTGACCTCGACGTCCTCGCCGAGAGAAGCCAAATACGCCGCGACTTCTCGTGCTGTACCGCTGATCTTCAGTGCCAAATGTTCAACCTCCAATGGGGGAGGGCCGGTGCTAATCGTACTGCCTTGCTCCGTCAAGGATAGTCATCAAGTCATTTGGAATGAGTCAACGACCGGTCAGGCGCACCAGCCACCGCGAGGCCTGGGTGTCTTGCCTAACAGGGGGCATTTCACCGGCCGAGACGCGCCATTTCGATGCGCCCAAACGGCTCGACACACCGGGTGCCAGTGAGAGGGCTACGATGATTCGAACGAATCACATTGCAACCAGGAGCCCCGAGATGACAGGTGACCCTCTCCCCATGACAGCGACGGCCGAGCTGCGGTCCCGGCTGGCGGGCCTTTCGCCGCTTCTGCTCCTCGCGCTCCTCTCGGGCCTTGCCCGCGCCGAGCCGGCCGCTCGGGTCGCCCTCGAGACGTCGGTGGGCGACATCGAGCTCGAGGTCGACCGGGCCCGGGCACCAGTGACCGCGGCGAATTTCCTCCGCTACGTGAAGGCCGGCCGCTACGACGGCGGGCGCTTCCACCGCGCAGTCACCGCGTCGAACCAGCCCAAGAACAAGGTGAAAATCGCCGTCATCCAGGCCGGAGAGCCACCAGAGCTCGAGGCCACCGACTTTCCGCCCATTCGCCTCGAGCGCACGCGCGACACTGGGCTGTCCCACCGCGACGGCACCCTCTCCATGGCTCGCGACGGCGCCGACACCGCCACCAGCGACTTCTTCATCTGCGTGGGCGAGCAGCCGGAGCTCGACTTCGGCGGCCACCGCAACCCCGACGGGCAGGGCTTCGCAGCCTTCGGGCGAGTCGTCCGGGGAATGGACGTGGTGCGGCGAATCTGGAGGGGCCCGGTGGTCGCTCAGACGCTCGCTCCTCCAGTAGCGATCCGCCACGCCCGTGTGGTGACACCCTCACCCATCGATGGTGGAGTCGATGGCGAGTGACCACGGCCTCAGAGCTGGCAGCCGCTCTGGAAGCCCGTCGCGTCGAAGGCCCCGAGGAGCGAACCGCTGAGCACCCCCGCGTCGGCGACGTCCACGCTCGCCTTGATCTCCAACGCGTGGCTGCCGCTCCGGCGCGGCGAGCAGTACTCGAGGAAGTAAAAGCGGTTCGCCAGACCCGCCATTCGTCGGGCGATCTCCTCGAAGGCGCTCTGGAGCTGCTCGGCCTTCGCAACCGGCCAGTAGCCGTCACGGCCGATGCTCTGGAGCGCACCGACGTCGACCTCTCCGCCGAGCCCGATGGAGAAGACGTGCTCGCTCGTACGGAGCACCGCGGCCCGGACCTCGGGCGTGGAGACGCGGTCTGCTTGGTCGGTGCCGTCGGTGAACACCACCAGTGCGCCGTCGTGCCACGGCACGTCGGTACTCGTTCGCACGGTGTCGAGCGCCTGGAGCGACTGCACCACCGCGCCGTTGAGGTTCGTCGAGTCGTCTACGCAGCGCCACGCCGCGCAGGTCCTTCGGTCCGCGTACCCCGCGCAGTCGGCTGGCCCGCTGCACTCCGTCTGCGACAGCGACCCGAGCCCGGCCTTCAGCGCCGACAGGTCAGACGTGAAGGGCACCAGCACCTGTGGTGAGGCGCGGCCATCGAACGTCATGAGCTGAACACGATGGGCGTCACCGGCGCCGACGAGCGCGGTCTCGAGGTACGCGCTCACCGCCACCTGGAGCTGCGAGAAGTCACCCGAGCGCAGCATCGAGCCCGACAGGTCGAGCAGCACCACCGAATAGAGGCGGAACCGTTCGCCCTTTGCCGCGATGCGCTGCTGCGACTCGTAGGCGCTCACCTTCTTGCCGTCTTCGAAAATCTCGAATTGCATCGCGCTCAGGCCCGCGACCGGCTCGCCCGTGCAGGTGTCGACGCGAAACGACCACGACACCCGCGACGGAAGCGACGTCGAGAGCCCTGACCCACCCGGCTCCGTCAGAGCGAGACACCGCGAACCAGACCCCGGCACCGTCTGCCCACAGCCGGCAAGCACCAGCAGACCACCGAGACTCAGCAGGTTGCTCCGCATGTAGGCAAAGGTAGTCCAATACCTGTGCAGTGCAATTTCTTGGCGGCTCCTGAGCTCCAGCAGACCGAGGCAGTGCATGGCTCCGCTGTTATGGTCCACCGGAATGCGCGCTCGATTCGGAGTTCTCCTCGCGGTGCTGACGACGAGCCTCTGCTGGTCGGCCGAGGTCGCTCCGGCGCCCCCGACCGAGGAGCTGCCCTACCGCGACATCACCTTGAGCCCGATGGTGACCGCCGGCCTCGGGCTGGGGCTCGTCGGAGACGACCTGGTCGGCGAGCTCGGCGCGCGGACCGTCGGGCTCGAGGCGCTCGACGGCAAGCACTGGCTCGTGCAGTGGGACGGGCTGCTGGCCTTCCGCGGTGGAGTGCTGGCCAGCACGAACCCCTACGCCTCCTTCCTCGGCGGCTCGGGCCATGGGTTTGCCGAGCTCGGCTACCGGTTTCAGCCTGAGAGCTCGCGCAGCGGCTACCTCGCCGGCCGACTCGCGGCCAACCTGCAGGTCATGGCTCACCCCGGGTTGCCGATGTCTGAATTGAACACGCTCAACAACAGCGATGGCTTTGGGGGCGTGACGCTCGACGGCGCCGTGCGGGTGGCAGGCGGGGTGTCGCTGCTCGACGGTGACCGGAGCCTGTTGCTGGTCGGCTTCCTCCAGGAGGCCCTCGTGGCCCCTGGCCTGGTGACCGGAGGCGCGGCGTTCACCGAGGTGGGCCTGGGCACCCGCTTCGACTTGGCCAGGAGCTTCACCGTCGTCGTCGAAGCGCTGGTCGGGTCGACTCCACCGGTGCCCAACGCGGCGCTCCAGGCCACCGACTCCACCATTCGGCTGCAGGTCATTGGAGAGGTTCGAAAGACCTTCGCCAGCGGCGTCTGGCTTGGGCTCGCGGGCAGCTATACCCGTGACAGCGACCGCCTCGTCTACACGGTCCCCGCCGTGGCCTATGACTCGGCCCGCCCGGGGACCATCGCCGTCACGCTCTCCTTCGGCGTGGCCCTGTGGAGGAAATCATGAGGGGCACGAGGTGGGCCTGGGGCAGCGCCGTGGTGCTCCTCTGGGGCTGCAACCCGCAGAAGGGTCAGTGGGGCCTCGAGGCCATCACCACCATGACTACGCGAGCGGACCCTGCGATGGTTTGCGGCGCCCAGCTCCCCGTCGACACGCTGGGGCCCCAGCGCACGAGCTGCCAGTTCGGCGCTGGAGCGACGCCAGCCACGACGCTCGGCCTGGGGCCGGACGTTGTGTCGAGCATTCCCATTCGTCACGTCATCGTGCTGATGAAGGAGAACCGGAGCTTCGACCACCTCTTCGGCAAGCTCCATGACCAAGGCCAGCCGAACACCGAGGCGCTCCCCGCCTCGTACACCAACCCCGACCTCGCGGGCGTGCAGGTGCCTCCGTTCCACGCCACCACCACCTGCCTCTCGCCCGACCCGGGGCACCAGTTCGAGTCGATGACGGCGGGCGTGAATGACGGGGCCATGGACGGCTTCGTGCGGAACGCGGCCCGCACCACCGGCACCGACGGCCACTTCGTGATGGCGACCTATGAGCAGGCGGACCTTCCGTTCTACTACTTCCTCGGCAGCACCTTCGCCCTGGCCGACCGGCACTTCGCTCCGGTGCAGAGCGGCACCTTCGCCAACCGGAACTTCATGCTCTTCGGCTTCAACGCTGGCGCCGTCGACACCGGCATCGTGTACCCGCCACCGAACACACCGTCGCTCCTGCACCTCCTGATGAACGGTGGGTGGACCTGGGGCAGCTACAGCGACGACGTGCCGTTCGAGGCCTCACTGGGCTGGAGCAAGAAGGAGCCTGGCGCCCACACCATGCAGGAGCTCTACGACGCGCTCGACCAGGGCACGCTCCCCAACGTGGCCTTCGTCGACGCCGTGGAGGACGTCACCGATGACCACCCCACCGCCGACCTGCAGAAGGGCGAGGCGTGGGTGAAGACCATCTACGAGCACGCCCTCGCGAGCCCTCAGTGGCAGCGGCTGGCCATCGTCTTCACCTACGATGAGGGCGGCGGCTTCCCTGACCACGTGGCGCCTCCCAGCGCGTGCGCGGCCGTGCCCGGCTCGCCCTTCACCGGGCTTGGGCCTCGGGTGCCGCTGGTGCTCATCTCACCCTGGGCCAAGCGCGGCTACGTCTCCCACGTCGAGGAGGACCACACCGCCATCACCCGCCTCATCGCCTCGCTCTTCGACCTCCCCGCCCTCACCGCCCGCGACGCCAACAGCACCGCGCTCCTCGACCTCTTCGACTTCGGCTGCTCTCGAGACCTCTCAATCCCCGCGGCGCCCGCTCCCGGCACGGGTGGTTGCCTGACCCCCTGACGAGACATTTTGCCCCACTGACCTCAAGCCTCGAGGTCGAGCCGTTCGATGGACTTCACTCTCGCGCCATGGGAGCGTCGCGGGTGTCAGGTTTGCTCACTGGGGCGCTCGCTCCGGTTTTCCCGCCGCATCGGAAGGACTCCATGACTCGATTGATTCGAAGCGCTGCGCTCGCCACTGCCCTCCTCGGAGCCTCGGCGCTGGCTGGTGGCTCGGTGCAGACACACCAGTGTGTGAAGGACGGCCAGGCGATACAGAAGACGAAGAAGGACTGCCACAAGGCCGGTGGCCAGTGGCAGAAGATGGCCGCCGGGAAGGCTGCCACCGAGACCAAGCCGGCGGAAGGCAAGACGGCTGAGCCCGAGGCAGCGCCCTCCGCTGAGCCGGCCGCGAAGTAGCGGGAGCCCCAAGGTCGAGGCAGCATGGGCTCGCCTCGCGGGGCACTGACCGCGTGGTGGAGTCGCCTCGAGCCAGAGAGGGACATCATGCCGAAGCGTAAGGACCCGGCCGCCGAGGCTGGGCTGGAAGAGCGTGCCGCCCGCGAGCAGCTCGATCACCTCGACGAAGAGCTCGAGATGGAGATCGACGACAACCGGGTCGCCGAGCTGCTGGGAGAGGGTGGAGAGCAGCAGACCCCGGGAGCCATTGACCGGGCCCTCTACTTCAAAGAGCTGTTTCGGCTGCAGGGCGAGCTGGTCAAGCTGCAAGACTGGATCGTCCACAAGAAGCTGAAGGTGGTGGTGCTGTTCGAGG
>PMBV01000070.1 GCA_003153055.1 Myxococcales bacterium | reverse complement strand
GGATAACCTGTTTGGTGCTCTAGCCCCAGGGGGGCGAGCGCGACTGCTCGTCCTCTGCGCTCTGTCGTGTGCCTGTGCCTGCGGCGGGGTGGCGAGAATCACCCCCGATGGGGGCGCCCCGTCACTCGGTGGAGGCAAAGGTGGCGGCGGTGGCGGTGGCGGCGGTGGCGGTGGCGGCGGGGGCAGCAGCGGTGGAGGGGGCAGCACGAGAACCGGCGGCGGGGCGGGAGGGGGCCTGGGCGGTTCCGGCGGTGGGGTCGGCGGAGGCGCCGGCGGAGGTGCGGAGGCGGCCGACGGCGGAACGTGCGGCACGGTCCTCGCTGTGCACTTCCGCGACTTCCTGTTCTTCGGGACGCCAGACGGAGGCCACCCCGACTTCGAGCACTACACCGGAGACGGGCTCAAGGGCATCGTCGAGCCGCAGCTCGGACCGGACAACCTCCCGGTGTACGCCCCCAGCGGCCCGACCAGCGCCACCACCGGGAAGGCGTACTTCGACCAGTGGTACCGGGACGTCCCGGGCATCAATCGGCGCGTCGACCTGACGCTGCCTTTGAGCGCCGGCCCAGGGGGCACGTGGGTCTACGACAGCGCGGCATTCTTCCCCATCGACAACATGGGTTGGGGAAACCAAGGAGTCGACGAGCAAGGGAAGTCCCGCAACTTCTCCTTCACCACCGAGATCCACACGACGTTCACCTACTCCGGCCACGAGGTCTTCACCTTCCGGGGGGACGACGACGTGTGGGTCTTCGTCAACAAGCAATTGGCCCTCGACCTCGGCGGGCTGCACCACCCCATGACCGGGACCATCGACTTCGACGCCAAGGCTGCTGAGCTCGGACTCTCGGTGGGAGGACAGTACCAGCTCGACATCTTCCATGCGGAGAGACACACGACGGCCTCGAGCTTCCACATCGAGACGACCATCGTCTGCTTCGTCCCCGACGACGACGTGGGCTGAGGACGGACCGTCAAGGCCCCTTCAGTGGGGTGGCGCCCGTCGGCTACCGGAGGCGCGATCCGCCAGCGGGGCCGTCTCGACGTGCTTGCGGAACGCGCTCAGCGCCTCATCGATCGCCCCCCGCTCCCCCAGGCCGCGGAGGAAGTCGAGGAACCCAGCGCTGAGGCGGAGGTGGGTTCCATACTCGGCCACCGTGGTGTGCTCGTCGAGCTCGTGCCGCGCCGAGCCTGGAGTATTCATCCGCGTAACCGAGCGAGGCCAACGGGCGAGTCACCTGGAACGGACGCGAGGTCAATCGCGCGGCGCCGGGAGGTCCTCGAGTTTAGGTTGCCGCCATGCGAACCATTCGCCGGCTCCTCTCCGCACTGCTGTTCTCTTCGTGTCTGCCCATGACACCGACGGTCGACCGACACGCGCTCGAGGCGCGCGCTCACGCCATCGTCGCCGCGGCGGATCGCTCCGAGGCCGACCGGGCGCTCGACCCGGGCCGGCGACCCGAAGCCTTCCTCGCCTCGCTGGGCATCGGACCGGGAATGCGCGTGGGCGAGCTGTTCGCGGGCGGAGGCTATACGACTGAGCTGCTCGCCCGGGCGGTCGAGCCCGGCGGCGTCGTGTTCGCGGAGAACCCGAAGTGGGTGCTCGATCGCCCGGTCGCGAAGCCCTGGGCCGAACGTCTGGCCAGAGAAGTCAATCAGCACGTCGTGAGGGCTGATCGCGAGCTCGACGACCCATTTCCCTCCGAGGCCATGGGGACCCTCGACCTCGTGGTGACGAACGCGAACTACCATGACACCGTCTGGCTCGAGGTCGACCGCGACGCGATGAATCGCCGGGTCTTCGCCGCGCTCAAGCCCGGCGGTCACTACGTCGTCATCGACACCTCGGCCAAGGATGGGAGTGGGGTCTCCGATGTCAAGACGCTGCACCGTATCGATGAGGTGACGGTTCGTACCGAGGTCGAGCGAGCCGGCTTCGTGCTTGAGCGGAGCGAGGACGCGCTGCGCAACCCGCGAGACCCGCGTGACTGGAATGTCTCCCCGTCGGCGGCCGGTGAGCGCCGCGGCAGCGGAGATCGCTTCATGCTCATCTTCGTGAAGCGCTGACGAGCGCTCCCCGGCGCCAGTTCGAGGAGGCGAAGGCGTGCTCCGCGAGAACGAGGACCAGCGGGCACCGCCGTGTAGACCGTGGGGCTGGTCCAACAGACGGAGCGAGCCTACGCGAAGGGGCAAATCGAGGCCGCCATCGGGCTCTCCTTTCGGCGCCCGGTAGACCGCGCCGAGTGTATGAGATGAGGTGGGGCTTCGCCTCGACGCGAGACGTACGCTACAGTGTCGGCTGATGCGCGCACGGTTGATCATCGTCGTGGGGCTTGGCCTCGCCGGGTGCTTCCCCTTCGACGACGCGCGCAATCGGTGCTTCGACGCCGGCCGGTGCAGTGAGACGTCCGAGGTGGACGGAGGGTTCGATGACGGCGGACAAGGAGAAGTCGACGGCGGCTGCGCGTTGAAGTTCGATGGGGCCGCCTGGGTCTGCCCGGTGCGCTTCGACAACCCCATGCATGGCTCAGTATACGTCCTCAATCAGGCGACCGCCGCCGAGGCCTGGTGCGTGGAGCACGGGTTCCTCGCCGTCGATACATTCACCGACTCCGGGCGACGACAGTGCTACCACTGCCTCTATCAGGGGGGCTCGGTGGGCTATGGGTTCGTCGTCACCTGGGCCGGCGCGTTCGACTCCTGCGATAATTGTGGATGCGTCACCAGCGTGACGTGCTACTGACCATGAAGCGCGTGCTCACCATGGCGGGTTTGGTTTGCACGGTGGCCTGCACCAAAGCCGCCACGGAGACTGACGCCGGCACCGACGCGGGTGTGGTGATGGACTTCAGCACCGGCCGGAAGATCCTCGCTTTTCTCGAGGGCAAGACGCTGCTGATGACAGGTCACGACCTTCCGCCGTACCCGTTTGGGATGAGTGAGGTGTTCGACCTCGGCGCCGACACGCAATGCTACCGCGCCATCACGATTCGGGTGGTGAATGGGGCCTTCGGGGCCACGGTGGAGAAGGGGCTCTTGAGCGCCCCCGGGGACGCCGGGCGTGAGTGCGACCACACCACCACAACCAGCACCACGAGCTTCAGTTCGACACCGGTCCTCATCGACAATGTCATGGGCAATGGCTCGTGTTTCGACGTCACCGTGGACTACGGGGCCTTCGGGGAGGAGGGGCGGGGCCAGATGGCGCCAGACGGAAGCGCTGTCACCCTCGAGCTCTACTTCCGCGGGAGGGCGTCACAGCACCGCTGCGAAGATGGTGTGGTGGGCAGTGGCGAGGTGAACCTCATCATCGGGTCAGCCGACGCCGGGCGACTCGCTCACCCGGCTGGGGATACGTCGCAGATGTACCGGATTCAGTGAGGCGTCACGCCTGCCCGCGGGCCTTGCCGATAGTCCGCCGCTTCGACCGGAACAGTCGAGCGCCTCTGGGAGCAGCACTGGGGCATACCCGGTCCGTGGCGCCGAAGAGCCCGAGGCATGGGGCGCGGCCAGGGGGTCCGGTGCTCCGGGCGAGCATCACCAGCCCCTCGTCCGGTCGGTGGGGTGGCCACTTCGCTGCTGAGCTCCACGTCGAGGTGCGCGCGGCTCCGGCGCAATGACCGAGCTGACCCTCGAGGCCCGGCCCAAGCGGCCGCTCCGCGAGGGCGGGGCTGCTGTCCAACCGCCGAGGCCGTCTGGCCAGCCCCTTGACCCGAGACCTCGGTGAGCACACCTGAAAAGCACCCGACCGGCCGAGGGGCTATTGATGCTCGCCCAGGGCCTCCGAGCCCCACTCCCCGACCTCTGCCTCGAGCCATCCTCTCGCGCATCGCCAACAGCGGGACCCTCGACGCGAGGTCCGCGGCTCGCAGGGGTGAGGGCCAAATGGAAGAGCAGCTTCCATCCCGGAGAGGTGGCGGGCTGGTTGTCCCGCTCTGCGACGAACGCACGGGTCCGCTCGTCGACGTTTCCCAGCCCGCAGCGGGCATCAGCGTGCGCGTTTCGTCACGTCAGAACAACCCCGCACGCGCACGCTGGGTTCAAGTCTACCAACCAACGCCGGCGCAATGCGAGGCCCGGCCCAAGCGGCTCCCCTGCAGCTCCAGATTCTGAGAGCGACGTCTGGGTGACGCACGCGCGCCTTGCCGTCGACGAATTCGCGGAGTATGCGAGCACCCGTGTTGGCGGCTCGCCCGGAAGGACGAGCCAGAATAGGGAACCCGGTGTGAATCCGGGACTGCCCCGCAGCGGTGAGCGAGAACGAGCTCCACCACGTGCACTGGGTCGATGAGACCTGGGAAGCGGTGGAGGTAGGAATCCGGCGAAGTGCCGGAGAGCTCGCGAGTCCGAAGACCTGCCCGCACCTGGAGACGGGAGAAATCCGTCACCAGTCACCGATCTCGAGGGCCTCGCGGGAGGCCGAACGGGGCCGCGCGGCGCTCCGGCGTCCCGCGACCTTCAACACCCTCCCGCTCTGCCTTCGAAGTCACCCGCGGGGGTGACGTTCGTCTGACGGCTCACGTGGTGAGCCTCTCCGGCGGGCGTCCCTCTCGTGGGCCACTGGTTCGAGCTCGATGGGGGCTCGCGCCGAGGCGAGGCGGCACCTGGGGACCAACGCGACTGGCAGCTCTCTGCGAGCGACCCACGCGGGCGGAGTGTGTGCGCACGCCGTGCTCCTCCTCGCGTCCTCGGCGATCGCCGCGACGCCCCGGGGCACCAACGAGCCGACCGACGCCGGCTGCGAGACCGTGGTGCTCGGTCACCGAGATGGCTCGGAGCCGAGCGCTGACCCGGCCGCGGCCAGCTCGGTCGTGACGCTCGATCGCCCACCCCGGAGCGATGAGACCGTGGCCGACCTCCTCGCCGAGCTTCCTGGGGTGGCCGTCAACCGCTTGGGAGGTCTCGGCTCGATGGCGCTGATGTCGGTGCGCGGCTCCACCTGGGAGCAAGTCCGAGTCCTGGTGGACGGTGTGCCGCTGAGCTCCGCCACCGGAGGCGGAGTCGACCTCTCCACCATTCCATTGGGAGACATCGAGCGCATCGAAGTCTACCGCGGCTCCAGCCCGCTCTCGCTCGGAGCGTCGGCGCTCGGCGGCATCGTCTCCATCACCACCCGGGCCCCACGGGACTCGCGGGCGTCCGCTCAGGGAGGGCTGGGCTCCTTCGGGGCTACGCAGGCACGGGCCTCTGGCAGCCTCGCTGGCACAGTCGGTGTCTACGCTGGCGCCGCCTGGGAATCGGCCCTCAACGACTACCGGTACTTCTCCAACCACGGCACGGCCTTCGACCCCAGCGACGATGGGTTCCTCACGAGGCAGAACGACGGCTACCGGCAGCTCAGCGCCACGACGCGCGCGGTGTGGCAACTCTCAGCACGGCGGCAGGTCTCGGCCGTCGCCTCGGGTTTCGACCGCCAACAGGGCCTCCCTGGGTTCGGGCTGTACCCGACGACCGCGGCCTCGCTCGGCGTTCGCCGGATACTCGCCTCAGTCGCCTACCGGAGCACCGGCGACTTCGGCGAGGGGAGCAAAATCGAGGTCGTCTCCTTCCTCGGCTGGGGGACGACGCGACTGCGCGACCTCTTGGGAGAGGTGGTCACCGGCAACACCGACACCCGAGACACCACCTGGACGCTCGGCCTGACCGCCTCTGCCCAGAAGCGCCTCGGACTCCTCCGACTCGCCGGCATGGTGGAACTGCGCTGGGAGCGCTTCATCCCGAGAGACGAGGTCCGGAGCCCGCCGGTGGGAGCGCCCGCCTCGCGCTTCTCCTTCGCCTCTGGAGTCGAGACCGGCCTGCGCCTGGAAGCCCTCCATCTCGACGTCGTACCCTCGGCGCGCCTCGAGGGAGCCTTCGACACAGTCGCGGGGCGCGACGTCTTGGGTGGCTTCTCTCAGGCTGCCCCCCCGGCGTGGCGGACCCAACCCGTCGCTCGCCTGGCGCTCCTCTGGAGCCCGCACCCCGAGTGGACCGTGAAGGCCAACCTCGGCCGCTACGCCCGCCTCGCCAACTTCACCGAGCTCTACGGAGACAGTGGATTCATCATCGGCAACCCCACGCTGAGGCCCGAGCTCGGCACCACCGCCGACCTCGGTGTGGCCGGCGCCCGGAGAACCCAGGGCGCCACCTTCAGGGCCGAGCTGTTTGGCTTCGCGTCCTTCGTCGCCGACCTCATCCAATACGAGCAGTCGGGCTCCGGAGTGTCCCGCGCCGCCAACGTGGGCCAGGCGCGCATCCTCGGGGTTGAAGCCCTCGCCCAGGCAGAGTTCGGACCCTGGGTGCGCCTCTCCGGGCAGCTCACCTTCACCGACGCCCGCGACACCACCCAAGTGGCTGCCCACCTGTCAAAGCAGCTCCCACTCCGCCCGCGTGGCCATGCCGACCTCCGCGTCGAGCTGCGCCGAGTGCCGCTCCTCTGGGGCCTCGAGGGTGGCGCCTCTCTCGAGGGCGACGCGACCGAAGGCAACTACCTCGACCCGGCGAACTTCATCCAGCTTCCTCCTCGGCTCCTCCTCGGCGCGGGCCTCAACCTCTCCTGGACCCACGCTCGCGTCGTCTTCTCGGCCCGGAACCTCACCGACTCGCGCATCAGCGACTTCGGAGGCTACCCGCTCCCCGGGCGGAGCTTCTTCGTCACCCTCACCCTCTCTACCCACGACGCCCGCACCGAAAGCGAACCATGAGAAATCCGTCCATCACCGTCGTCCTCCTCGCCGCGGCATGCGCGCCGCCGACGGCCTCTGAGGTCGTCTTCCTCGACACCGGGATGCCCGGGTATCGGGTCGGCATCGTCAACTCCGACTACCACACGGTCTCGGTGTCTCTGTTCGACGCTGCGACCGGCGCGCTGGTGAAGGACGACTGCGTCAACTCCGGCACCGCCCAGCCGGCCCCTGCCCTCTCTCTGTCGGGAGACGTGGTGCTCCCCTCGGCGCCTCAGGTTGGCGGGCTGCTCACGCTCGTCGATCGTTTCAACGCCACGCTCACCTGGGTCGAGCCGAGCACCTGTGTCCCCACTCGCCAGCTGTCGGTGGGCGTGTCGGGGGCTGCCTCGTTCAAGAGCCTCCCCCAGGACCTCCTCTCCATCTCAGCCACCAAGGCCTACGTCATCCGCCTGGGGAAGAACCCCACCCCAAGCCCTCAGGCCGAAGACTTCGACGAGGGCGATGACGTCCTCATCATCGACCCCTCCATCCCGGCGGCGAAGGGTCGCATCGACCTCTCGGGTGAGGCGCTCCCCGCGGCCACCGGCGAGGCGACGCAGGCCATGGCGAGCCGGGGCATCGTGGTCGGTCACCGAGCCTACATTCCCATCACCAGCTTTCAGCCCGGCTACCGGAAGGCGGGGCCCGGTCGCGTCACCATCATCGACACCGACACCGACACCATCGTCGGGCGGCTCGAGCTCGCCGACTACAAGAACTGCCAACAGGCCTCGACCGACCCGGGCCAGACGGTGCTCATCATCGGCTGCGGCGGGGTCTATGCCGACGGTGCCGCCCGCGTCGCCGAGTCAGCCTTCGTCGCCTTCGACCTGTCGAGCTCACCCCCAACCCCGCTCGGAACGTGGAAGCCTGCCCTCTTCGGGAACCGAGGAGTCGCGCTGGCGCAGAACGCCGCGATGATGAGCGCCACCAGGGGCGTCACCGTCGTGTCCGGCGACTATGGAACCAAGCCAACCGATGGCCTGTGGCTCTTCGACGCTCAGAGCGCCACCAAGCTGGTCGACTCCAGCGCCTCGTTCGAGTTTGGCCAAGTCCTCTCCGATGTCCTCGGCCACCAGGTCTTCCTCGCCGACGCCGCGGCGGCTGCCCCTCGCCTGCGCGTCTTCGACCTCAAGCCAGCAACGCCGACCGAGCGAGCCGCCGTCAACCCGAGCCCCTCGTCCGGCCTTCCCCCTCGATACCTCGGCTGGTACTGAACCCGCTCCCCTCTCACCATGAACCACGGAACCTCCATCATGCCCATCGACCGTCTGACCGTGCCTCCCCTCGACCACGCGCTTCGGGCTCCGCTCCAGGAGCGTCTCGACCACAAGACCAAGCCAGTGGGTGCCCTCGGGCGCCTCGAGGAGCTCGCGCTGCAGCTCGGCCTCATTCAAGACACGCTGAGGCCCCGCCTGGTGCGGCCTCACGTTCTCGTCTGTGCTGGAGACCACGGGGCGGCCAAGGCGGGCATCTCGGCCTACCCTCAGGAGGTCACCTGGCAGATGGTGGAGAACTTCCTCGC
>PMBV01000218.1 GCA_003153055.1 Myxococcales bacterium | reverse complement strand
CGGGTCAGGAAGCCCTTGCGCTCGAGTGCCTTGAGATGGTCATTGACTCCGTTGGTCGAGCGAATATCCATGTCCTCGCCGATCTCCCGAATGGTGGGCGGGTAGCCTCGCTCTTCAGAGGTCCGCACGATGAACTGAAGGATCTCTTTCTGTCGGTCGGTCAGCTCGTCCATGGGTCGCTCGCAAGTGAGGGATCTTTTGTTCAGTATACGGCTGAACAGCCTTTCAGAGTCAAGAAATGTCCCTCAGGCAGGGCGGCGCGCCTCGAGCACGGCCAGTTCTTCCTCGGTCATCGACACCGAGCCTGCNNGAAGACCCGGTTGGGAGTCACCGCCGGGCCGTGAAAGTCGCTGCCCGCGGTGGTGGCGAGGCCGAGGGCGCGGGCCCAGCCCCGAAAGGTCTCGCGCTGCGATGGCGGGTGATCGACGTGCTCCACCTCGAGGCCGTCGAGGCCGACCTTCTTGAGATCCTCGAGCTCGAGGCGGTGGACCCGCGAGGAGCCGGGGTGGGCGAGGGTGGCCGTGCCTCCGGCCTGGTGGATGAGCGCCATGGCCTCGGCGCCGGTCACTTCTCTCCGGGGCACGTGGGCCACCTTGCCGTCGCCCAGGAAGCGCTCGAAGGACTCCTTGAGCGACGAGCAGAGGCCGCGATCGACCAGGGCACGGGCCAGATGGGGCCTTGCCATCGGAGCCTCGCCGGCGATGGCCCGCACCTGCTCGAGGGGGACGGTGATGCCCACGGCGGAGAGGCGTCGGAGCATTTCTTCCATTCGCCCCTGGCGCTCTTCGGCGAGGACAAGTGCGTGAGCCGCGAGGCGGGGTTCCGTTGGGTCGATAAAGTGGCCCAAGACGTGGACCTCTCGTCGGTTGTGCATGATCGACACCTCGATGCCGGGAATCACCCTCACCCCGAGCTTGGTGCCTTCGGCGATGGCGCGGGCAAGGCCGTCGACGGTGTCGTGGTCGGTCACCGAGAGAACGCGGAGACCGGCTCGTGCGGCCAGGGCGACGTGCTCCTCGGGGGCATACTGGCCGTCGGAGGCGGAGGTGTGCGAGTGGAGGTCGATCATGCTATTGCCCTTACTGCCTCCATGCAGCATGCGCTCCAGATCTCCCGGAAGGTCGAATACGGGACCCGCTCGATGCTCTTTCTCGCCTCACTCCCTGAGGGAATGACGACGACGTTCCGAGAAATTGCAAAAAAGATGGATATTCCCCAGGACTTCCTGGCGAAGATCCTCAAGACCCTCGTCGGAGCAGGGCTGGTGCGATCGACCCGTGGGTCCCATGGCGGGTATTCGCTGGCACGGCAGGCATCGCAGATCAGCTTCCTCGACGTCATCGAGGCGGTGGAG
Source organism: Myxococcales bacterium (assembly GCA_003153055.1). The sequence continues at coordinate 19,003 of PMBV01000218.1, read as the reverse complement.
GGCAAGGTGTTGGTGAACGTTTGCACCGACCAAGAGCACACCGGTTGCAACTACACCGGGGCCTGCAGCATGCAGCACCTGTGGCAGTTCGGGCAGGAGCGGATGCTCGAGGTGTACCGTGGGGCGAAGCTGGACAAGCTCGCGATGCGGAGCCTCATACACCGCTCGCCGGTCGTCACATCGCTCGAGGCGCGGTAGGGCGAGTCCGAAACGCCGAGTGAGGACGATCGCCGTCCCTTTCGTTCGAATCTTCGCTGAACGAGTTCGGACGCGTTTGGCCTGAAATTCCGGTGAGCCTGCGACCGTTGCGGGCCCACGCATGACGAGACGCGGGCCGGTCCACGCATCGCAGGAGACTGGGGGGGGGCAAGGTGTTGTTGCGGGGCCATGTGCTGCGGGACACGGAGACCGGGACACGGAGACCGGGACACGGAAACCGGGACACGGGCGCGCGGACGGGACCGGGAGCGGGTTCGCGACCGTGCGCGGGAGCGGATGCGGCATCATCGGGTGCGCTGGCGGGGCACGAAAGACGCGTCACGATCCACGCGGCACCCATTCGACTCGACAACTGGAATTCAGGTCCCGCGGTCGATGAGCGGGGTCTACGACCGTGCCCGTCTTTGCGTTAGCCGTTCCCCGTCTCCGAGCATCACCGAACCCGCGCTCGCACGCGCACCCGACCCCGAGACCGTCCGCGTCCCCGAGACCGTCCGCGTCCCCGAGACCGTCCGCGTCCCCGAGACCGTCCGCGTCCCCGTCCCCTTCACCCGGCTCACCCGACTGGGTAGGGTGGGTAGGTGCTGGCCTCGAATCCCCAGCGTCGTGATTAAGTCCAGGTTCATGGCACGGATCATCGAAGACGACGCAGGGCTGGCCGAGGCCGTGAATGGCTTCAAGCGGGTGGCGGTCTTGGGCATCAAGACCGAGGAGCAGCGTTCGCAACCCGCCTTCTACGTGGCCGAGTACCTCGAGTCGGCCGGGGTGGAGGTGATCCCTGTTCCGGTCTACTACCCCGAGGTGACGTCGATTCTCGGCAGGCCGGTATTTCGGAAGCTGACGGAGGTACCCGGGCCCATCGACTGCGTGGACGTCTTCCGCCGCCCCACCGACATCGATCAACATGTCGACGACCTCATCGCGCTCAAGCCCCGGGTCGTCTGGTTCCAGCTCGGAATTCGGAACGATCAGGCCGCGGCGCGCCTCGTCGAGGCAGGCATCGACGTCGTGCAAGATCGCTGTCTGTTGGTGGAGCACCGGAGGCTCGCTCGCTGAGGTCAGGTTGACCACCACGATTCCCTTCTTCGCCTCGGCGATGGCTCGAGGTTTGGGGGCGGGGTGGTTCGGGTAGACTGCGATGCACCAAGGAGACTCACCATGTCAAAGACCGCTGCATTCGCCGCCACCGCTCCCGGAAAGCCCCTGGGCCCATTCGTCGTCGAGCGGCGCGCTCCAGGGCCGCATGATGTCGTCATCGACATCGCGTTCTGCGGGGTCTGTCACTCGGATCTCCACCAGGTTCGCGACGAGTGGTCGGGCGCGACGTTCCCCATGGTCCCCGGCCACGAGATCATCGGGCGGGTCCGCCAGGTCGGCGCGGCGGTGACGAAGGTGACGGTGGGCGCGCTCGTCGGCGTCGGGTGCATGGTCGACTCCTGTGGTGACTGCGAGCCCTGCCGGCACGACACCGAGCAGTTCTGTGCCCAGGGCGTGGCGTGGACCTACAACGGCACCGAGATGGATCGCCGCACCGCGACCTACGGCGGCTACTCGAATTCGGTCGTCGTCGCCGATCGCTTCGTCCTCAAGGTGCCCGAGGGGCTCGATCCCGCCGCCGCCGCGCCGCTCCTCTGCGCCGGCGTGACGACGTACTCCCCGCTCCGGCAGTGGAACTGCAAGCCCGGCGACCGAGTGGGAGTGGTGGGCCTGGGTGGCCTGGGGCACATGGCGGTGAAGCTCGCCGCGGCCATGGGCGCCGAGGTCACGGTGCTCAGCACGACTCGCGCGAAGGAGGCAGACGCGCGCCGGCTGGGTGCCCACGACTTCGGCGCGACCCAGGAGCGAGGCACCTTCAAGAAGCTCGCGCGCCGGCTCGACCTCATCATCGACACCGTCTCGGCGCCTCACGACTACAACGAGTACCTCGGGCTCCTCAGGCCTGGCGGGGCCATGGTCATTGTCGGCGTACCGCCCGAGCCAACGCCCGTGGCGGCCTTCTCGCTCATCAACGCCAACCGGCGGCTGGCCGGCTCGCTCATCGGCGGCATCGCGGAGACCCAGGCGATGCTCGACTTCTGCGCTCAGCACCGCATCGTCGCCGACGTCGAGGTCATACCCATGCAGCACATCAACGAGGCCTACGAGCGCATGCTCAAGGGCGACGTTCGATACCGCTTCGTCATCGATCTGGCGAGCCTCGGGGGCACCAGCGCCTAGCGCCGCTCAAGCCCGGTCCACCGGAGGGCCGGCCCATGGAGCGCCTCGAGGGCTGCCCGTCTCCCACCCTCGAGCGCCTCGGGCCCGAGCTCCATCTCTCGCGGTGAGACGGGCCGGAGCCGAGACTCCACCACGTAGACCGGAAAGCCTCGCGCCTCGAGCAGCTCGACCTGCAGCCTGAAGTGATCCTTCCTGAGCGCGTCGACCCCCGCCGCCAACCCCGAAGGCCAGGCCAGCGCGCCGCTCGGCTCGGTGGTGGAGTTCCGGCTGGGCAGGTAGTGCACCAAAATCGCGTCGAGCTCGGCCCCAGCGGCGGAGTCGCGCAAGGCCGCGAGTGGGGCCTTGTCCACCAGCCCTCCGTCCCACAACAGCGCTCCGTCTCGCCGCACGGCTTGAAACAGCCCCGGGGTACGCGCAGGTCGCGTGCACCGCCGAGGCGAGCTCCCCTTGGGTGAGCACCGCCGCGGTTCGCTGGGTGAGGTTGGTCGCCACCAGCAGCAGCGGGTGCGCCAAGGCCTCGAAGGTGGGGGGCAGGTGGGCCTCGAGCAACGACCTGAACCGGCTGCCCCTGAGGAGCCCGCTCGCTCGGTGGCCCTGCTTGACCGCGTCGACCGCGATGCCCAGGTAGTCAGGGTCCCAGAAGTGCTCCCGCCGCTGCGACAGGACCAGCTCGGCGATCGCCTGAGGGGGCATACCCGCCGCCGCCAGCGCCGCCACCAGCCCGCCGGCCGACGAGCCCGCCCAAGAGCGGGGCACCAGCCCTGACCCCAGGAGCCCATCGACGAAGCCCGCGTGTCCGTAGAAGCCGAAGAAGCCCGCCGACAGCACCACGCCCAGCCGCTTGCCCTGGAGTCGTTCGAAGAGGGTCATCAGGCCGCCCACCCTGCCAGATGCGGTTGAATTCTGAATGCAAATCGATATATGCAGATGCGACGATATGGATGCGCTCTCACAGGCCTTCCGGGCACTGGGTGACTCGACGCGACTGCGGATCCTCCGGCTGGTGGGGGAGGCGCCGCTCAACGTGTCGGAGCTGGTCTCGCTCGTCGGGGTGGCTCAGTCGTCGGTCTCGCATCACCTCGCCCGGCTCAAGGCCCTCGATCTCATCGGTGAGGAGCGCCAGGCAGGTTTCACCTACTATTCCCTCAAGGTGGCCCCGAGCGACCCGCGGTGGCCGCTGGTGACGCTGGCCCAGGGCGCCGAGGATCCCCACGGCGATCGAGCGCGGCTGGCTGAGCTCCTGCGGCACCGGGAGGATCGGCACAGCCTCAACGAGCGACTCCTCGAGCCGGGCCAGTCGTGGATGCTGTGGGCCACGGCGCTGGCGACGCTGCTCCCCCCGCTCGAGGTGGTCGACTTTGGCTGCGGCTCGGGGGTGTTGACGGTGGAGATCGCTCGGTGGGCCAAACGCGTCACCGCCATCGATCGCAGCGCCGTCGCTCTGGAGCAGGCGAGCCGCCGTGCCGAGCGCGAGGGGCTCTCCAACATCACCTTCCTCGAGGCTGACCTCCACGAGCTCTTGCTGGCCAGCGGCAAGAAGGATCTGGTGGTGGTGTCTCAGAGCCTGCACCACGTGGAATCCCCGGCCGCCGTGCTCAAGGAGGCTGGGCGCATCTTGAAGCCCACGGGGCGACTGGTGGTGCTCGAGCTCATGCCCCACCAGGAGCAGTGGGTGAAGGACCGCTTGGGCCACCTGCACCTCGGTTTCCCACCCGATGAGCTGTCGAAGCTTGCCCTCAAGGCGGGTTTCAAGGACATCGAGGTGACGCCCTACCCACGCGAAGGTACGGTTCCCTTCCGCGTGTTTCTTCTGACTGGAGCCAAGAAATGACCTCTCTCCCCCGGCCGGCGTACCAGCTCTCTCCCCAGGCCCGCGCGGCGCGCCAGCTCCGCGTGGCTCAGCTCAAGGCGGCGATGAAGGAGCGAGTGCTGGTGCTCGATGGCGCCATGGGCACGATGATTCAGGAGCGCAACCTCACGGTCGCCGACTTCGGTGGCGCCCAGTACGAGGGGTGCAACGAGTACCTGGTGGTGACTCGCCCTGAGGTCATCCGCTCGATCCACGAGGCGTACTTCGCCGCTGGCGCCGACATCACCGAGACCGACAGCTTCGGGGGCACGCCCTTGGTCCTCGCCGAGTTCGACCTGGCCGACCGGGCCCACGAGCTCAACCGCCTCTCCGCCGAGCTCGCCCGGGAGGCCGCCGAGACCTACAGCACCCCCGAGCGCCCTCGCTGGGTCGCGGGCTCCATCGGTCCGACCACCAAGACCATCTCGGTCACCGGCGGCATCACCTTCGACGAGCTGATCGAGCACTTCGAGGCCCAGGCCTTCGCGCTCCTCGAGGGTGGCGTCGACTACCTCTTGATCGAGACCTGCACTGACACCCGAAACATCAAGGCGGCCATCGAGGGCATTCGGCGGGCCTTCGAGCGCGCTGGCGACTCGGTGCCGGTGGCCGTCTCGGGCACCATCGAGCCCATGGGCACCATGTTGGCGGGGCAGTCGGTCGACTCCCTGGCGACGTCGCTGGGCCACCTCGAGCTGCTCTACCTCGGGCTCAATTGCGCCACCGGCCCGGAGTTCATGACCGATCACGTGCGGACCCTGGCCGAGATGTCACCGTTCCCCGTGTCGTGCGTCCCCAACGCCGGCCTGCCCGACGAGAACGGGCAGTACCTCGAGCGCCCCGAGATGGTGGCGAGGGTGCTGCGGCGCTTCGCCGAGAATGGCTGGTTGAACGTCATCGGAGGCTGCTGCGGGACCCACGCGGCTCACATCGAGGTCATGTCCAAAGCCGTGCAAGGCCTCACGCCGCACCACGTGGGCCCACCGGCGCGCTCTCGCCTGTCGGGGGTTGACGCCCTCGAGGTGGAGGACGTGCGGCCGGTGATCGTCGGGGAGCGGGCCAACGTCATCGGCTCGAAGAAGTTCAAGGATCTGATCACCGCCGGTCAGTTCGACGACGCCTCCGAGGTGGCTCGGGGCCAGGTGAAGAAGGGGGCCCACATCATCGACGTGTGCTTGGCGAACCCCGATCGAGACGAGCTCGCCGACATGGAGCGCTTCCTCGAGACGGTGGTGAAGAAGGTGCGCGTGCCGCTGATGATCGACTCCACCGATCCGCGCGTCATCGAGCGGGCGCTCACCTACAGCCAGGGCAAGGCGATCATCAACTCGGTGAACCTGGAAGACGGGCTCGAGCGTCTCGAGAAAGTCGTGCCGCTGGCCCGCCGCTACGGTGCCGCGCTGGTGGTGGGGTGCATCGACGAGAAGGGCATGGCGGTCACTCGCGACCGCAAGCTCGAGGTCGCCACGCGCAGCTTCGAGATCCTCACCGGCCAGTTCGGGGTGCCGGCAGAAGATCTCTACTTCGATCCGCTCGTCTTCCCCTGCGCCTCGGGCGACAAGGCCTACGTCGGCAGCGCCATCGAGACCATCGAGGGCGTGCGAGCGATTCGCCAGCGTTTCACTCGGAGCAAGACGGTGCTGGGCATCTCCAACGTCTCCTTCGGGTTGCCCATCGCCGGGCGTGAGGTGCTGAACTCGGTCTTCTTGCACCACTGCGTCGAGGCCGGCCTCGACCTGGCACTGGTGAACGCCGAGAAGCTCGAGCGGTACCCGCAGATTGCCGACGAAGAGAAGAAGCTCTGCGAGGACCTGCTCTACAACCGCGGCCCTGACCCCCTGACTCCCTTCGCGGCCCACTTTCGCGTCAAGAAGACGGTCGCCCGGGCGCCGGCCTCGCAGCTCTCGGTCGACGAGCGGCTCAGTCGCTGCGTCATCGAGGGCTCGCGTGAGGGCCTCATCGCCGACCTCGAGGAGAAGCTCAAAGACACCAAACCCCTCGACATCATCAACGGCCCCCTGATGAAGGGCATGGACGAGGTCGGCCGGCTGTTCGGGAAGAACGACCTCATCGTGGCCGAGGTGCTCCAGAGCGCCGAGGTGATGAAGGCGGCGGTGTCGCACCTCGAGACGAAGATGGATCGCTCGGCGACCTCCTCCCGCGGGAAGATGGTGCTGGCGACCGTCAAGGGCGACGTGCACGACATCGGCAAGAACCTGGTGGAGATCATCTTCTCGAACAACGGCTTCGAGGTGATCAACCTGGGCATCAAGGTCCCGCCGGAGCAGCTCATCAACGCGGTCCGTGCGCACCGGCCTGATCTCATCGGCCTCTCGGGGCTCTTGGTGAAGAGCGCGCATCAGATGGTGGCGACCGCCGAGGATCTCCAGCGAGCCGGGGTGGGCGTGCCCATTCTGGTCGGAGGAGCGGCGCTCTCCAGGAACTTCGTCGACAAGAACATCGCGGTGGCCTACGGCGCCGGCACCGTCGCCTACGCCAAGGACGCGATGATGGGGCTCGACCTCGCCAAGCAGCTCGTCGACCCCGAGGCGCTGGTTCGGCTCAAGGTCGAGCTCCAGGAGCGTCGCGAGCGGCTCCGCCAGGAATCGCCTCCGCCGCCGCCCGCGCCCAGTGGTGCGACCGTGCGTGCCAAGGAGATTGAAGTGCTCGCCCGCCTGCCTCCTCCGCCGGACCTCGATCGGCACGTGGTCACCAACACGCCGCTCGATCAGATCTGGCGCTTCGTCAACCCGCTGATGCTCTACACCCGGCACTTTGGCGTGAAGGGGTCGGCGGCGAGAGCGCTGGGAACCAAAGACGAAGAGAAGCTGGCCGAGAGCGACGAGGGCAAGAAGGCGCTTGAGCTCAAGGCCACGGTCGAGGACGTGAAAAACCAGATGCGCTCGCTGATGAAGGCCCGGGCGGTGTTCCAGTTCTTCCCCGCGGCCAGCGAGGGCAACACCATTCACCTCTACGATGCCGAGAAGCGCGCGCGGCTCGTGTCCTTCGAGTTTGGCCGGCAGGGGCACGGCTCGGGGTTGTGCCTGGCGGACTTCGTCGCGCCGCTGAAAGATGGGGCGCCCGTCGATGCGCTGGCGCTCTTCGTCACCACCGCGGGAGACGGCATTCGCCCGCTGGCCGAAGAGCTCAAGGCGAAGGGCGACTTCTTGAAGATGCACGCCGTGCAGGCGCTGGCGCTGGAGACGGCCGAGGCCTACGCCGAGATGCTCCACGCCCAGCTCCGCAGCATGTGGGGCTTCCCCGATGCGCCGCAGCTCACCATGCTCGAGCGGTTCCGCGCCGAGTACCAGGGCAAGCGCTACTCTTTCGGGTACCCGGCGTGTCCGCGGCTGGAGGATCAGGAGCGGCTGTTCTCGGTGCTCAAGCCGGAGGACATCGGCGTCAAGCTGACCGACGGGTGCATGATGGATCCCGAGGCGTCCGTCTCGGCGCTCGTCTTCCACCACCCGCGGGCGTCGTACTTCGCGGTCCAAAGCGGCGGGTGAGCCTCACCAGCTGGGGCGGTGGGGCCGCTCCCCTGGGCGGTCGTCGAGGGCGTCGACCACGCCGAGGCGAGTCGAGGCCGGCCAGGCGGTAGAGCTGGCCAAGGGACGGTGAGACCAAACGACCGCTGCTCGAAGGTCAGCCGCGAGAGGCGCAAGGCGAGCTGAACCTCGGGGTGCAACGCCTGACCATCGATGCGGATCGTCCGCTCCCAGCGCGCGGTGCACGCCGAGCGGCAAGGCGGAGATCGTCCTCAGGGACCCCACCAGTCGGCCGCCACGAATCAAGGGGCCGGCACGGAGTCTACCGAAGTTGCCACGCCAAGCAGAGGAGCGCCTCGGGGTGCGCTTGAGCAGTGCCCCGAAAATCCGTCTCACCGAAGGCGCCCAGCCTGAGCGTCAACGAGAGCGGCCACTCCAGCTTGGTCCGCGCGAGGTCCGCCCCCAGCCCCAGCGTGCCTCCGAAGCGGAAGGCGGGGCGGCCGAGGTTTGCGACCTGTACCGGCGCGCCTCCGGCCGAGGGCACCTGGTAGACGGGCCCGTCAGGGAAGAGGTGGAGGGACCCCACGTCACCGAGCAACTCCACCACGAAGCCCGATGCGGTGGTGGCCCGCGCTCCCAGCGCGGCGTCGAGGTAGAGCCCGGTGACGTAGCGGTAGTGCACGAAGCCCCCGAGGTTCGCGCCGGCGACGAGCGAGAGCCAGGTGTGCCGGGCGACGACGTACTCGAGACCGAGCTGGCCACCAGGGTGGAAGAACTCCTCCCCGAGGTAGGCGGCGGTCACGCTCAGCCGCGACGGTGAGGGCGCCTCGGCGGCGGTGGGCGCCTGGGCGAGGAGGGCGGCGACGAGGAAGAGAGGGCTCATGGTGGCTCACCGCGCGTCGATGAAGGTGGTGACTGCCTCGAGCCAGCGGTCCGGCTCCTCGGCGTATGGGCTGTGGGCCGAGTCTTCGAAGACGACGACGGACTTGCCTTGAGGGGCGGTCCCCAGGGCGTCGTAGGCTTGCTGGGCGAGGGCCACTGGGAGGATGCCGTCGTGGCGACCCCAGGTGATGAGGGTGGGCACGAGGATGGCGCTCATCTGCGCGGTCAGATCCAGGCCGGCGAGGTCGTAGTGCGAGAGCGCCTCGGTCTGGTTCTTCAGGTACGCGAAGATGTCGAGGGGAGAGAGAAACAGCCGCTCGAAGGTGATCTCCGAGCCAGTGGCGTTCCACTGGTACCCACGGACCGCGGCGACGTACAACGAGAGGCGGGTGAGGCTGTCTTTGTCCACCGGCGGCGGCGGGTTCTGGGTCGCCCACGCGAGGGCGGCCTTCCAGTTCTCCACGTCGACCCCGGCGTCCACCTGGGCCTGGGCGTACTGGGCGATGTACTGCCGCGCCAGCTCGAAGCCGTGGGCGAGGTCGAAGCCCCCGTCCATCATCACGTACCCATGAACGCCGACCTGGTGCGCCGGGTCGAGCAGCCACGCGGTGGCGAGGAAGCCACCCCAGCTGTGGCCGATGACGAAGAGGCGGTCGATCGGGTGGCGGGCGCGAAGGAGCTTCACCACCGCGTCGACGTCGCCGACGTACTCGTCGACCGTGAAGGTGCTCGCTGGGGGGGCGCCCTGGCTCGTCCCCGAGCCCCGCTGGTCCCAGTAGGCGACCCCGTAGCGGGCCTCGAGGGCCTTGAAGGCCTGGCTCTCGATGTACCACTGGGCCGAGTCTCCGGGGCCCCCGTGGACCATCAGCAGGAGCGTACGGCTGTCGACGTTCCCGCGGACCCAGATGGGCATCACCGCCCCGTCGCGCTCGAGGAAGAAGTAGTCGCCCTCGGTCTGACAGCCGGCCGAGCCGAGGAGGCCCAGCAGCAAGGCGAGCCAGAGGAGTCGCGTGCTCCCCGGGCGGATCGAGTCACCAATCAGCTGTTCTTCCACGAGGCCCTCCCTTTGCTAGCGTGCGGCCCTCCCCAGTTGCCGGGCCTCGAGGAACGGATCCCCTTGCGTGAAGCTTCGCGGGCACGGTGCGTGATCCAGCTCCTGGAGGGTCAGGAGCGGCTGGGGCGGTGGGGCAGCTCTCCTGGTCGGTCGTCGAGGGCGTCGACCACTCCCAGGGCCAAGGGTAGCAGATCGCCCTCGAGCGTGGGCGCTCCGAAATTCCGCGCCACCAAACGCTGGTGGCGAACGCGGGCCTCCGGTGGCAGATCGAGCCCGCAGGCCTCGAGGAAGGCCAGGAGGAGGGTGAGGTCGAGATGAGAGCCGCCGGTGGGCGGGTGTTCGGCAGCCCGGAGGAAGACGGGGCGATCGAGGGCCTTCGCTCTCAGCAGGACGCCGCGCTCGGAGAACCCCGGTGCTCTCCAGTCGACCGAGGTGAGCTCATCGATGGCCGTCAGGGGGAAACGCCAGCTCCCTCCGTGGGCGAGGGCGACCCACCACAAGCGGCCATCGGCGCCGAGGTGTAAGGCCTGATCCCAGCTGTCCTCGGCTGGCGGCTGCTCGGGCCCTGCCACCTGGGCTCCCAGCTTGAGCCGCAGCAGCTCGTTGGCCAGGTGCTCTGCCTCGACGGCCGACTCGACGACGGACAACAGCCTGGGGGCGTGGCTGCCGTGGTCGTGCATGTCATGCTGCTTCAGGAGGCGCGAGGCCAACGACTGGGGCAGCGGACCCGGCCCTACGTAGACCACGTGCCGTGAGGCATACATGCCAGGAGAATAGCCTCGTGCCTGCTTTCAAGCTGTTTCGAGTGGTTGCAGGCTGTAGCGGTTTTCTTGCCGGCTCGTCGGGCGCTGGTACCGTCGCAGCGATGCTGGGCCGTCGACAGATCGTCTGGGGAGCAGTGATCGCCGCCCTCGTCTTGGCCGCGTTTTCGCTGGTCGCCGAGGGAGGCTTTCGTCGCTACTGGAGGCTCCAGCGAGACATGCACACGCTCGAGGCGCGCAACGCCCACCTCGACGAAGAGAACGCGCGGCTCCGGCGCGAGGTGCAGGGCCTCAAGGACGACCCGGCGGTGATCGAGCGAGCGGTGCGTGAAGAGCTGGGCTTCATTCGACCGGGTGAGGTCGTCATCACCCTCGAGGGCACGCCATGACGCCGTCCACCTCGCTGCCTCGGCTGAGGGCTCGCACGCTCTTCTTCACGCCCAAGCGCTGGGGTCGTTCGGCGGCCAGGTTCTTTCCCTCCACCGCGTTCCTCTTCGTCCTCGCGCTCTTGGCTCGGGGGGCCTACCGGGCCGTGGAGACGCTCGACTGGCTCCAGGTGCTCGGGCTGGTCGGCCTGGTTGGCGCCGGGGTCATCACGGTCTCCCGGAGGCTCAAGCGAACCCAGAGCAGCTCGGCCCCCGGTACCCGCGACGAGCTGGAGCTCGGAGGCGTGCTGCTCGCGGCGATGTACGTGGCCGTGGCGCTGGGCGGCGAGCTCCTCTTCCCTCTGGTGTACCTGCTGACCGCGTTCCTGGTGACGTTCTTCACCCCGGTGGCCGGGGCCTCGCTCCTGGGCGGCGCGGTGCTGCTCGACGCGCTCTTGACGCTGCCCGAGCGGTGGGGCCTGTTCGTCACCCGAGCGATCTTCTTGGTGGTGTTCGCGGGGCTCTACCACCTCGTGCTGGCGGTGCGGCTCAAGCTGGCCAGCCATGCCGAGGACGAGGCAGTGAAGAACAAGATCCGCGAGATCGAGGAGCGGGCCCGAACCTTTCGCCTGGTCTCCAGCGGCTCCGACAGCTACCCCGGGGTGAAGGATCAAGAGAAGTGGCTGTTGGCGGCGGTGAAGGAGATCGAAGGGGCAACCGGCAGCGTGCTCGAGGTCGCCCAGACGGCCCTGAAGACGCACACCGTGGCCGTCTACTTCCTCTCCTCAGATGATCGCTCGCTCACCTTGCATGACTGCCGGTCGGCCTCGGAGCGGGTGCAGCGCGAGCGGTTCTCGGCCGCCGAGGGGATCTTCGGCGCCCTGCTCAAGCGCGGCGTCGCGGTGCGCATGAATGGCCCGGGGACGCTCAAGGGGGTGACCCACTACGAGCCGCTGGGGCCCCCGGTGAGGTCGCTGCTCGCCGTGCCCATCGCGGAGGGCACCGGCCTGTTGCGCGGGGTGCTGGTGGCTGACCGGCTGGAGGATCGCCCCTTCTCCGACGACGACGAGCGGCTCTTGTCGGTGATCGCCGGCGAGGTGCTCAGGGCCATCGAGGTCGAGCGGGTGATGTCGTACATTCGCCACTCCCGCGACGAGAAGGATCGGTTCTTTCGCGCCATCGAGGAGCTCAACCGGGCCAACTCGCCCGAGCAGGTTTTTCGCGCGGTGGTCGAGAGCGCCCGGCAGGTAGCGCCCCTCGATTTCTGCGCGGTCACCTTGGTCTCGGAGGAGCGTCAGCAGCGGGTGCACCGGGTGGTGCGCATGAGCGGCGTGACCTCGGCCGGCCGGGCGCTGGAGGGCGCCACCTTCGTCGACAACGCCGGGTTGGTGGCCAACGTGGTGCGCTACGGCGCTCCGCTGCCAGGCCGTGACGCAGGCTCGATGGACCGCCAGATCATCTTCGATGATCACACGCAGATCCGCGGCCTCCAGTCGCTCAAGATCTTCCCCCTGGTGGCGGGGGAGCGGATCCTCGGCACCCTGGTGACCGGCTCACGGAAGCGGGCCGCTTTCGACGACGACGAGCTGAGGATGCTCGAGGTCATCGCCATTCAGGCCGCCCAGGCCGTCCTGAGGGCCCAGCTCTACGAGCAGATGGAGAAGATGGCCACCACCGACGGGCTGACCGGGCTCGTCAACCACCGCACCTTCCAGGGTCGGTTCGAGGAGTCGCTCGCCACCGCGCGCCGTTACGGTCGGCGAGTGTCTCTCATCCTCTCCGACATCGACCACTTCAAGTCGGTCAACGACACCCACGGTCACCCCACCGGAGACCAGGTGCTCAAGGGCGTGGCGCGCATCTTGAGAGAGCAGGCGCGCGATACCGACATCGTCGCCCGCTACGGCGGCGAGGAGTTCGCGGTGGTCATGCCCGAGACCGACGCCAAGGGTGCTCTCGTCATCGCCGAGCGCATTCGTGAACGGGTGCAGAGCGAGGTCTTCGTCACCGAACAGGGCCCCTTGAAGGTGACCCTCTCGCTGGGCATCTCGACCTTCCCCGACTCGTCTCCCGAGAAACAGCCACTCATCGATCTGGCTGATCAATGCCTCTACTTCGCCAAGCGCCACGGGCGGAACCAGTCGGTCGTCGTCGCCCAGCTCCACGGCGGCAAGGAGCGCGTCGGCTCGTAGGTGGGTGGGGTGCTTACATGAAAAGGCGTGGCTCGGGAAAATGGTGAGCCGCCGCGAGGGCCATGACAGGCTGCGTGGTGTTGATGGGCCTTCGTGGACAGCTGGCACTCCTCATACCAGGCTTGGTGGCGATCTCTCTCGTCGCGTCGTCGGTGGTGGAGCTGCGCAGTGAGCAACACGCGGCGCTGATCGAGTTCAGGGCCCGCAACGAGAAGCTGCTCCAGGCCATCGGGGTGACGGTGGCGGTGATGGTGGCGCAGAACGAGACGGGGGGCCTGGACACGCTGGTGGCCCAGCTCTCCGACACGCTCAAGACCCGAGACTTGATCGAGCTGGTGGTGCTCGATGATCAGGGCCGGGTGTTGGCCCACAGCGAGCCGGAGCGCTTCAACACCAAGCTGACCGACGCCTTCAGCAAGAACGCCATCGAGGCCGAGGGCACGACCTGGAGCCTCGAGGACGACGAGTACCACCTGTCGGCGCCGGCGGTGTCGGGCATTCGCTGGGCGACGGTGACGGCGCGGTATTCGCTGGCGCGCCTTCGTGCCCAGTACCGCTTCTCCCACGCCTTCTACGGAGGCGGGGCGCTGTTGGTCTTCGGGCTGTTGGCGACGGTGCTGTGGTTCGGGCTCAACCGCTCCGTGGTGCGCCCCCTGCGAACCCTGCAGTACGCCCTGCGCCGCATGGGAGAAGGGGCGCTGGACACCCGCGTGCCGCCGCTGCGGGGAGCCGAGCTGGCTGATCTCGGTGACAACGTCAACCGTATGGCGGCGGCGCTCCAGCACGAGCGCGAGAACCTCGAGCGCGTGGTGGCCGAGCGGACCCGAGAGCTCCAGGCAGTGAACACGCGCCTCGAGCGGCTGGCGGTGACCGATGGGCTCACGGGGGTCTTCAACCACCGCCGCTTCCACGAGGCCTTGGAGACCGAGTTGTTGCGCTCCGAACGGCACAAGCGGCCGCTGGGGGTGTTGATGATCGACGTCGACTTCTTCAAGCGGGTCAACGACGCCATGGGGCACCCGGCTGGAGACGAGCTCCTCCGCCAGCTCGCGGTGGCGCTGTCGAAGGACCTCCGCCAGACCGACCTCATCGCCCGCTACGGTGGGGAGGAGTTCGGCGTCTTGCTCCCTGAAATCACCAAGGCCGAGGCCATGCAGGTGGGGGAGCGGATGCGAGCCAACGTCGAGGAGAAGGTCAACCAGGGCACCCCGTGGCCGATGCGAATCACCGTCAGCATCGGCGTGGCCACCTTCCCCGAGGACGGCAAGACTCCCGAGGAGCTGCTCGTGGCGGCTGATCAGGCGCTGTACATGGCCAAGCGACTCGGCCGAAACCTGGTGCGTGGAGCCAAGGACGTGGCGGTGGGATGAGCGCGCGCGTGGTTCTCTTCATGACCCTCGTCGCCTGCGCCTGTGAGCCGTGGGAAGATCGTTCGCCGCCCTCGCCCGCCCGGGTGCGCCCCTCGGTGCCGGCCTTCATGCCCCCCAGTGGCTTCGAGCGGCTGCGCCTGGGCTTGGTGCCGTCGCTCTCGGGCCGGTCGATGACCGAATCGCACCAGCGGCTGGTCGACTACTTGTCGAAGACCCTCTCGGTGCCGGTGGAGCTCGAGATCGGCACCTCGTACCAAGACGTCATCGAGCGCGTGGCGAAGGGGCAGTACGATCTCGTCGAGCTGAGCCCCACGGCCTACGTGAAGGCGAGCGGGGAGGTTCACCTGAAGTGCCTGGTGCAGAACATCTCCGACGGATCGGAGTTCGGGGTGGGGTACCTGGTGGTGGCGGACGACAGCCCCAGGCGAGACCTCGCCGATCTGAAGGGAGCGNNTTCGTCGACCCGCTGTCGACCTCGGGCTACGTCTACGCGCTGAAGATGCTGAAGGACCATGGTCTCGACCCCAAGCGTGATTTCAGCCGGGTGGAGTTCCTCGGCAACCACGAGGCAGTGCTGATGGCGGTGAAGGAGGGCCGGGTGGAGGTGGGGGCGACCTACCAGCGGGCCTTCGTGGCGCTCCGGCGCTCCCAGGGCATCGAGCCTCGGGCCTTCCGGGTCATTGCCAAGTCGCGGCGCATGCCCCGCGATGTCCTCTGTGTGCGGCCAGGGATCTCAGCGGAGGTGGCCGACGCCATCAGCCACGCCTTGCTCGCCATCGACACGCGAGACCGGGTGGGCCGGGAGATCCTCGGGCCGCTCGGGCTCAACGGCTACCGGGCCATCGACGAGCGCAGCTTCGACGAGGTCCGGCGGCTCGCGACCGAGCAGGGGCCGTGACTCCCCTCGCGGTGACGGTCAGCGCCCGCCATGGGCAGCGCCTCGCGGTAGTGGCCAAGGCCCAAGCCGTGGCCTGGGGTCTCCCTTGGCTCGATCGACCCGAGAAGGGAGGGCTCGACGTGCTCCTCGCCGATCGCGCGGAGGCGCTGCTGGTCTTCGGCGGAGACGGGTGGGTCCTCCGCGATCTCCACGGTGAGGTTGGCTTCTCCCCCGGGCTGGCGATGGTGCGCATCAAGCGGCTCGCGTCGGGGCGCCAAGCGGAGGATCAACTCGTGAGGCTGGCCGAGCTGTCGCCAGGAGACACGGTCATCGACGCCACCCTGGGCCTCGCCGCTGACGCGCTGGTCTGTGCCCGGGCGGTGGGCGAGAAGGGCCGGGTCATTGGGATAGAAGCGTCGTTGCCGCTCTTTCTCCTGGTGAGCGAGGGCCTCTCCCGCATGCAGCCCTTCGCCCAGAGCTGCGCCATCGAGCCGCGCTGGGGCCGCGCCGAGCAGGTGCTGGCAGAGCTCCCGGATCGAAGCGTCGACTGCGTGCTGTTCGACCCCATGTTCGACCGGCCGCGGCGCTCGTCGGGGTCCTTCGAGGTGCTTCGGCGCTTCGCGGTGCACGAGCCGCTGACGCCCGAGCAGCTCCTCGAGGCCCGGAGGGTGGCCCGGCGCTGCGTGGTGGTCAAGGTGGGGCGCTACGGGCGGGAGCTGCGGCGCTTAGGGCTCGAGCCAGTACCACAGACGAGGTGCGGGCCGCTCCAGTGGGCCCGGGTCGCGCCGCTGAGAGGAAGTCAGGCCCCCACAGCGCGCTCGCCACTGTGATCGGCTCAATTGGGGCTCGGCCAGGCTACTCGGCCTTCTTCCCGGTTTGGCGCCAGTGCCACTTCTCTTCCTGGGTCGCGCCGGTGCCGTTGTACGACTGCTCGAACCCGAACCGAGCGGCGTTCCTGTTGAGCCAGTCGTATGCCTTCTTGCCCTGTTCGCTGTTCCAGTCTGCCTTGGTGGCCTGGGTCTTGGGGTCGAAGCTGATGTCCATGGCGTTGCCCGTCTGGTGCTCACTGAAGCCCGGAGGGGCGACGGCCTTGGCTCGGATCGCGTCGCCGCCCGCCGAGTAGGGGTTCTGCTTGGGCCGCTTGCCGTCTGCTTCGCCTGCGCCGTTGCCCTCGGAGCAGAAGGTCCCCGCCTGTGTGCTGGGGCCTCGGTAGCCGGAGCTGACCCGCAGATCGACGCCGTCTTTCTTCGCGGCCGTGGCCATGGCATCGAACCCGGCCTGGGCCTCAGGGCTGACCTTCATCGGCTGCCCATTCACCGTGAGGTTCTTGTCCAGTGGGACGACCGTCGAGCCACCGTCAGGCTGCGCCGTGTAGCCATTGGTCGTCTCGGGCGTGAGGTTGTCCAGGTTCAGCTTGGGGGCCTTCTTCGAATCGAGGGCCGGTTTGCCCTTCGCGTCGAGCTCGCAGATTCCCGGCTTGGAGCTGGGGTCGGTGTTCACGCCGCGGGCGCGGGTGTCCACTTGAGCGACGGGCGTGCCGTCGTAGCCGCTGAGGCCCGGTGGCACGTTCGCTCGCTCGCTCGAGGTTGCGGCGCTCCCCAAAGAGAACATCGGGCTCCGCGCAAGCTGCCCGGAGTCGACGTCGGTGGGGCTGGGCGGGACCATCCGATTCTGGCTCAGCGCCCAGGCCGCCAGGTCGGATCGCGACGAGGCGGGGACGTCGGAAGTCGTGGGGAGTGAACGGGCCGTGAAGGGTTGGAACATCGGGCTCGGCTTGTCATCGAAGCCGCTGGTGCCGCCGTTCCACGCCTGCACCGCCGGCGACTGAGTGAGAGCGGACCCCAGAGTCGTCCCTTGGGGGCGGACCTGAAGAGCCGAAGCGCCGGCCTGGGCCGCGATCCCAGTGGAGAACATCGGACTTTTCTCCGCCTCGAAGGCGGTCTCGTAGCTTGAAGGGACCATCCGCGCCTGGGTCACGGCCTGAGCGGCCAGCTCGGATCCCGACGAGGCGGACGCATCGAAGTCCGTCGGGGGCTGGGCGGGAGTGAAGGGCTGGTACATCGGGTTGGGAACAGGCGAGGCTCCTACCGAAAGATCGTCGGCCATGGACGGCTCCTGAGTGAGAGTGGATACGCGATTCTCGACGCTGGCCCTGGGCCCTCTCAGTGCGATCCTGTAATGATTCATTACATCGGGCGCTCAAACGAACCGGTCTCGGACTGGGCCACCGGCCCCTGCTGGGTGTTGCAGAGCGCGTCGAGGGCGGAGCGCTCGTCGGGAGTTGCGGCGACTCAGGGAATGTCGGCGGCCCGCAGGGTGGCCTTGGGGAGCCCCTCGGCGCCCAACAGGCCCAGGCGAAACGTCTCGGTCTCGTGAGGCATGACGGCCCGGGCCGAGCGGAAGAAGTGCACCGGGGAGTAGAAGCCGAAGTTCGAGACCCGTGAGGTGTAGAGGCAGGCGTACTGCTCGACTTGCTCGCCGAACCGGGAGTTCTCCGAGCCTTCTTTGAAGTGCAGGCCCCAGAAGGGGTTGAAGCCTTCTTCGACGTCGGCCTCGAGGGTCTCGACCAGCGAGGTGCACTCGCGCATCGCCTTGCGGAGTTGATCGAGCTCTGCCTTGACCACCTTGAACTCGGCTTCCAGCGCCGGGGCCTCGGCCGGGTCGGGGTGCTTCTCGAGGCGCTTCTCGATCTGGTTGAGCCTCGCCTTGCGGGGCGCGATCTCGTCGTCGAGCCGCGCCTGGAGTTGCTCGAGCTTGCTCAGCCGTTG
This sequence comes from Myxococcales bacterium, assembly GCA_003153055.1. Next base: position 964 of record PMBV01000218.1, on the reverse strand, counting down.
GACCTCTTCGCGGCGACCGCCGAGGTAGACGATCTCGTCTTCGATCTCCTGGACGATCATGCACGTCCGCCACATCGAGCTCTTCTTCGAACGGAGAATGTCGCCGTAGATGTGATCGCCGACGTAGAGCACCGCCTCGCCGGCGTGACCGCTCAGGCGCTCGAAGTCGGCCAGGTTGCCGCCTGCGTAGATCTTGCCCCGATCGAGCGTGCTGGCCGGGCCCAACGGGCGGTTCTCGTCGGTGGAGGCGTCGATCTCGACGAAGGGCTGGCCCTGGGCGAAGAAGCCCGGCTTTGCCCCGCCCGTGATGATGACGTCGAAGTAGTTTCGCCAGCTCGGGTACTCGGGCATCACGCCGTCGAGGAGGTAAGACATCACCGCGTTGGTGTAGTCCCACAGGGAGTTCGTCAGGACGAAGAGGCGCTTGCCGCCCGAGCGAAGGCGGTGGAGGGCGGGGCCGAGATCGGGATCTTTGAAGATGTAGCGGGCGATGTCTTCTCGAATGACCTTCTTGAGCGAGTTGTCGCGATGGACCGTGTCGATCGCCTCGCGGATGTCGTCGTAGAGCTTGGTGAAGTCGAGGGGGCGCTTCAGGGTGCTCTCGTAGAGCTCGATGATGCCTGCGAGGAGGCACGCCTCGGGCAGGGCGAAGAGCGTGTCGATCCACGCGTACTCGGGGTTCTTCAGGCGAATCCGCTCGTTGTGGTACAGGCGGTCGACCTCGTCCTGGGGCAGCGGCCTGCGGCCATGGTAGCCGCGCCCGACGTGGCCGAAGCGATCGATCTTGAGGAGGTTCCCCTGCTTCTTGTCGACGAAGAGCCCGCGCTGCACGAAGAGGTGATCGTAGGGGATGCCGCGGATCTGAGCTGGGTAGCCGAAGGTGGTGACGAGCCGGTCCACCGTCATGTCGTACGACAGGAGCTCGAGGCGGCGCAGGTGGTAGATGGCCAGCGTGTAGTCCATG
>PMBV01000110.1 GCA_003153055.1 Myxococcales bacterium | reverse complement strand
CGAAGGACGACGGCGCGACGTGGACGGAGATCGCGGACAATCGTACTTCTTCGGGCTGGGTTGACGATGTCGAAATCAACCCATTCAACCCCGAGAACGTTCTCCACGTCTTTGGTGGCGGTGTCTGGTCGACCGCCAATGCGTCCAACGCAACCCCCAGTTGGACCTCGATCGTCGACGGCATCGAAGAATTGGCAACCCGCACTCTCATCGCGCCTCCGCTCGGGGCCTCCTACCTCCTCGTCGCCGGGTATTGNNCGGCGTACATCGCGGCCATCGGATCCGCGAACGACATCAGCAAAAACACCGCGACGGTGGGCGTCTACTCGACCAACTCAGGGGTGACGTGGACGGCCTTCGCCACTCAGCCGCCCTTTGCTCCCTCGGGGGACAAGGTCAATCAAGGCAGCTCGGGTGAAGCCAACATCGCCGTGACTGCCCAAGGCAAGCTGGTGTGGGCCCCGTCGGCCTACAACAACGACGGCGCTTCCAGCGGGGTGCCCTACTACACGACCGACAACGGGGCGACCTGGACGGCGACGGATTTGCCGCCCCCCAAACAGACGACTGTCAACGCCGCCTACCACCTCGCGGCCGACCGTCAGAATGCCAACAAGGTCTATGCGTACGACAGTGGTGGTGCCAACTGGACGGGTACCCGCGGCCGGTTCTACTACTCGACAGATGGCGGAAAGACCTTCACGAAGTCTACCGATGCAACGCTTGATGGGCTGAGCTGGCACCAGTTCACGACCACCTGGCTGGCGGTGAACCCCAATGCTGAAGGCGATGTATGGCTGGCTGACGGAGACAACCTCTATCACTCGACCGATTCGGGAATGAGTTGGACGAAGCTGTCGAACATGGCCTCGACTCCTGCCGGGTACAACACCTATGGTTCCCCAACGCTGTTTGGCGCACCGAGGGTTGCCCTGGGCGCGCCGGTGGCGGGTTCGACCTACTCCGCGGCGGTCTACCTGGTGGGAACGATTGACGGTACGGCGGGCCTTTACCGATCCGACGATGCGGGCTCCACCTGGAAGCGAATCAACGACGACACGCATCAGTGGGGTGGCATCGGAGCGCTCACGGCAGACAACTCCGTCGCGGGTCGCGTCTACCTCGCGGGACGCGGGGTTCTCTACAACTACTGATTCGCTTTGTCGACGTCGAGCCCCTCGCAGACCTCGCCGAGGGGCTCCGGCCTCGCGAAGTGCCAGCCCTGCCCGTAGTGAATGCCCATGCCACCAAGGGCGTCGGCGGCCGCCTTCGTCTCGACGCACTCGGCGATGGTCTTCATGCCGAGCGTCGTCGCGATGCGGTTCACGCTCTCGACGATGGCCCGGTGGAGCGCGTTGGTCATCATGTCCTTGACGAACAGGCCGTCGATCTTCACGTAGTCGACGGGGAGGCGCTCGAGGTAGCCGTACGACGCGTGGCCGCTGCCGAAGTCGTCGATCGCGAAGCGGCAGCCCATCGCGCCGAGCTCCTGGATGAACCAGCGCACCTCATCGAGGTTGTTCAGCGCGGTCGTCTCGGTGATCTCGAAGCAGATCTTGCCGGGTGGGATGCTCGACCGCTCGAGCTCCTCGACGATGAAGTCGAGCATGCCCTCGCGTGCCAGCGAGATGGCCGACAGGTTCACCGAGCACATGTCGAGCCTCCGCTGCGCCCGGCGCGGGAGGCGGCCGATCGTCTGGAACGTCTTGCGCAGGACGAAGCGATCGATCGTATCCATCATCCGCCCGTTCTCAGCGGCCTCGATGATCCCCACCGGCGACGCACACCTCCCCTCGTCATCGACGACGCGCATCAGCACCTCGAAGTGTCCGCCTTGCTCGCGGCGCCCGCTGATGGGATGGATCGTCTGCGCGTAGAGCTGGATCTTGCCCGCGGCAAGGTGGTGCTGAATGCCTGCCACCCAGTCGATGGAGCGGCGGCTCTGGGTGATCAGCTCGTCGCTCTCGAGGTACGTCTGGATTCGGCCGCCACCGCTCTTCTTCGCCATGCGGCACGCGTGGTTCGCGGCTGAGAGCACCCAGTCGCCACCCTCCGCCTCGGCGCCGAACGGGAAGATGCCCAGGCTAGCCTTCACGAGAAAGGTCTTGTCTCCCCGCGCGAAGCGGAACTCGGCGAGCCGCTTTTGCACGTCGCGGGCCTTGCGCTCCGCGTCGCGGAGGTCGTGGCCCGGCAGCACGATGGCGAACTCGTCACCGGCGATGCGGGCGGCGGCGTCGCCGTCCTCGAGCACCTCGTTCAGCCGAGTCCCGACCCACTGGAGCAGGTCGTCGCCAGCGTCGTACCCGCACGTCGAGTTGACGAGGCAGAAGCGATCGAGGTCGAGGTAGCAGACCACGTGCCTGCGCTCGCCGCCCGGCTCCTGAGACGTGGCACGGCTCTCATCGATGAGCTGGCCGATGCGCTCCACGAAGCCGCGCCTGCTCAGCAACCCCGTCAGCGGATCGTGCCGTGCGCGGCGCGCCATGGAGGCCGCGAAGACGGCGCCGGGCTGGGCCTCGCGCAGGACGACCGTGGAGCCGCCGTCCGGAGCCCTCACCGCCGTGTGTCGCACCGCGAACGAGTGGCCATCGGGGTGGACCACCCAGGCGGTCGCCTCGCCCTGGGGCTCCTCGAGCTCCCCATCGCCGCGCAGGGGCCGCTTGGTCTGCAGGAGGTCATCGAGCGTGAGGGCGGCGTCGTCCGCCGAGCACGCCAGCAGCCGCTCGGCGGCCTCGTTCATGCGCGCCACGCGGCCCGTCGCGTCGGTGTGCACGACCGCGACGCCGATCCGCGCGAGTCCGGCGTCGAGATCCACGGCCATGGGCTCGGGCGGCGTGGGGACCTCCGGCGCACTCACCGTGGCGAGCCGCGGGGCGCGCGTCGGCGGGAGGTGGAGCACCGCGCCGTGGGGCCGCCTGGTGCTCGAGGAGCGCGAGGGGAGCGCCTCGTCCATGAGGTCACGGAGATCGAGATCGTCGAGTCGAAGGACCGGCGCAGTTGGCGTGGGCACCGGGCGCGGGATGGGCGCGCGGCTCGGCTCGAGGTCGTCCTCGGCAGGGCTGGTAGGGTCGCGTGGGTCCGGCTGGTCCAATTTCGCGCAAGGTACGCGAAAGCAGGCATGACGGGGCATTCTCTCGCGGCCCCTCCCTCAGCGTGGCCTCCTTCGCGCTTCTTTGACCCGCTTCGCCACCTCCAGGCTCTTTCGGCCTCGGCGCTCAGAAGAGCCCAGGGGGCCGCGACGCGGAGGGGTCGCGATCACCCCCGTCGGTGCAGAGGGCAGCGTGGTGGCGAAGCCGTTAGCCCTTGAGTGCCCCTCGATGACGACACTCCAAGCGCGACGGCTGGGTTGGTTCGCCGATCTCGGCGAGAGCCCAGGAGAGAGCTCCAACGATCGCCTCGGGCGGCAGATTCTGGTGCTTGGCGGCGTCCTGATGAGTGGCGGAGGCGTGTTGTGGGGCGCGCTCGCACTCGGCTTCGGGCTGCTCCGGCCGTCGGTGGTGCCGCTGGGCTACGTGGTGATGACGGCGCTGAACCTGTGGCTGCTCTCACGCACGAGGAACTTCCCCCGGGCGCGGGTGGCGCAGGTGCTGTTGAGCCTGCTGTTGCCCTTCATCTTCCAGTGGTCGCTCGGCGGCTTCGTGGCGAGCGGAGCGATGATGCTCTGGGCGATGCTCTCGTTGGTCGGCTCGCTCACCTTCTCGACCGCGCGCGAGAGCCTGATTTGGGTGGCGCTCTACTGTGTGCTGACGGTGGTGAGCGGGCTCATCGATGCACAGGTCGTGGCGGTCGCGCCCTTCGTGCCGCTGACTCCGGTGGTTCGGCTCTTCTTCGTGCTGAACATCACCCTCATCTCGGTCTCGGTGTTCGGCCTCGCCATCTCGCTCAACCAGCGGCAGCGTTCGGCCATCGTGGCGCTCGAGGCCGGTGAGGCGACCAACCGCGAGCTCACCGGGCAGCTGCGTTTGGCGGTGCTGGCCCGAGAGGAAGACATCGAGCGGTTGCAGGCCGCGAAGGCCGCGCTCGGCGAACTGACCGCGACGCTCGAGAAGCAGGTGCAGCTGCGCACCGCGGAGCTCGAGGCAGCGCTCCTTCGCGCCGAGGTGGGTACACGGGCGAAGGGCGAGTTCCTCGCGGTGATGAGCCATGAGATCCGCACGCCACTCAACGGCATCCTCGGCACGACCGAGCTGCTCGGTCTTTCGCAGCTCGACGACGAGCAGCGGGAGCACGTGCAACTGGTGCGACGCAGCGGGCAGATGCTGCTCACCATCATCAACGATGTGCTCGACTTTTCGAAGATCGAGGCCGGCAAGCTCGAGCTGCACCCGCGGGATTTCGACCTGACGGCAGAGCTCGAGGGGGTGGTGGGCCTGCACCGGCCGCTGGCGCAGGTGCGCGGCGTGACGCTCGAACTGGAGCTGGCGCCAGGGCTGCCGAGGCGGGTGAACGCCGACCCTGATCGCCTGCTGCAGGTGGTGGGCAACCTGCTGAGCAACGCGGTGAAGTTCACGCACCATGGTCGCATCAGCGTGCGTGTCACCTCGGAGCCGGAGAACGGAAGGGAGCGCATCTCGAGCGAGGTGTCCGACAGCGGCATCGGCATGGATGCGGCCGCCCTGTCGCGGCTCTTCACTCCGTTCACCCAGGCTGACAGCAGCACCACGCGGCGGTACGGGGGCACCGGCCTGGGGCTCGCCATCTGTGCCCGGCTGGTCGAACGCATGGGTGGGAGAGTCTCCGCCGAGAGCCAGCCCGGGGTGGGCACCACCTTCCGCTTCGACTTCTTGGCGGACCACGCGACGACAGCAGCGAAGGTGCCAGAGCAGCTCTCGGGTTCCGAGGGAACCGGCCTGCGGGTGTTGTTGGCCGAGGACAACGCCATCAACCAGGCCATCGGCGCCCGCTTGCTCAGGTTGCAGGGCTGTCACGTCGAGGTCGCCGGCGACGGGCAAGAGGCCGTCGAGCGGGTCCGCCGCGGCGAGTTCGACCTCGTGCTGATGGACGTGCAGATGCCGCTGCTCGATGGGATGGGAGCGACAAGGGCTATCCGCGCGATGCCGCTCTCTCACCAGCCCCGCATCGTCGCGCTGACAGCCAACGCCTTCGAGAGCGATCGCCAGGCTTGCTTCGTCGCGGGGATGGATGCCTTCCTCTCGAAGCCGATGCGACTCGAGCTGCTCGCCTGGGAGCTGCTCGAGACGCGCGAACGCATGCGGGAACGGACGCTGCTGGAGCGATCGGCGTAGCGGAGTGCCGATGCTGGGGTACGACACCCGGTCGCACGGCTCACCCGACGGTGAGCTGGTTCTCGACCCCGCGAACGCCACCGCCCTCATTGACCAACAGCGCGGCTGTGCATCTGCGCGAAGGCTCCGATGACCCCAACCAGTACCAGGCCACCAACGAAGCACGCCGCTGCCTCGCTAAACTAAAGTGCCGCGTCAGGAGCGCCAACAAACCAAGGGACACCCCTCCCAAGCCAACAAGCGACTCCAGGAGAGACGGCCTCTGGGTGTATTCGTTTGGAAGTCTTCCTACCGGACGCATCTCGGCGAGGTGGCGCGCCAGGTGTTTGCGGTCAACGGGCGCACCAGCTTCCAGTACGTTCACACTCACCACGGGAGCACTCTCGCCTGAGAGCGAGACAACCGCAACAACCACGGGCGGGCGCGGGGGCGAGGGCACGACGGAGGCTGACATACCCGGGTATTGAACCTGAGCCTGAGCAAGAGCCGGTGCTTTTCCACAGAGTCCGTTGACACGAGCATGACGTCCGCTCTGACGGATGGTTCTCAAGTTCGTTGAAGCCTCTGAACGAGCATGTTAGTGCCGCCGCTCAACGGGACCATTCCGTTCTCGTTGCGTTTGCTTCGATAACCACCAAGAGGTCAAAATGAAGAAGCTGCTCGCAGGTGCGGTGTTGGCGGTTGCTCTGGTTGGCTGCGGCACTGACAACGTGGGGTCCTGCAAGAAGTTCGTCGCGGCCGTGCAGTGCGGCACCCTCACGACCATCACGGACTCGTTCTGCGATGCGTACAAGAACGTCACCTGCGACGAAACGCCGTACTTGGACTGCATGACGGCCGCCTATGTCTGCACCAACGGTCAGTACGACACGACGAAGCTCGCGAATGTCTCCGCCTGCGGCGCGAAGCTCTGCAAGTAGCCCTCGTCTGACCGTCCGTGCTCTCCTCGCCTCAAAGTGGAGGAGGGCATGGGCTTCAGAAGCCTACTGCGTCGGGAGCGTCTGAACGTACGCGAGCACGTCGAGCACATTCGCAATCGTCATGCCGTGGTCGTTGAACGAGGGCATCACCAGCCCGCCCGCGTAGCCGAAGCGCACGTGGTGTTGGAACTCCCAGGGGTTGCTAGCAACCGTTCCAAGATACTCGGGGGCCTGCGGTGGAACGTGGAAATTCACCTCCCGGCCATCGGCACCGTGGCAGGAGGCGCAGGCCAGAGCGGCGTTGTTGCCCGGGCCGTGCTCGAAGAGTTGCCTGCCCGCGGCCGCGTCGGCCCCCACCAGGGCGCCGGTGCCATCAATGCGGCTCGCCAGGTTGACCGTGCCTTCCTTGATGAACTTTACCAGGTCCCAGACGTCGGAGTCGGTGAACTGCTCGGTCGCGAAGGAGCTCATCGCCTGCCCGTCAACGCCGTCACGTATGGTGTTGAACAGCTCGTCGGGAGCGTCCCTCGCGGCCTCCAGGAGCCCCTCCACGCCGGTGAAATGCGTCCCCGCGGCATAGACGCCCTCGATCCCCCGGTAGTCCCACCCGTGGCACTCGTTGCACCGCCAGGTGGCCGTCACGCTGGTGGACTTGCCGCTGGTGAGGGCATAGCCGGGGTTCTTGCTGGTGGGCGTCACCCCCTTCTCTTTCATCCAGTTGTCGTAGAGCCGGCCGCCCCGAGTCAGGTTGGCCTGCTGGTAAGGGGTGCTCTCCTTCACGCCCCCCGCGCAGGCGATGGAGAAGACCGCGAACAGACTCAACAGTCCGACGGACCTCGCCGGCCTGCCGGTGACGAGACAGCGTTCGTAGCTGAACATAAGTGCTCCATGCCGGCCCACCACAGGCAGGACGGTCTTGTTTGACGCTGCGTTTGTGCGATTCGAGCGATCGTCTCGACGGAGCGACGAGCCTCGTGGGTCAGAGCAAGAACGACCTCTCGCGAGACGGCAAGGCGCAGCACGCCATTGCCGGTGTCTCCGCTGGAGGAATGCTTCTTCTGTGCGTCAGAGGGCGCTGAGCGCGTCACCTCGGACGTCGGGCGTCACGAGCATTGACGCCCAGAACGACCATGGAGGGCCGCGACAAGACAGAGACTGGGTCCAGGCCCATCGAAAACATCGGGGCCAAATAGGGTCCAATGAGCTCACTGGCGTCGAAACCACGGGCACCCCCTGCTTCATTCGCGTTCAGCGAGGGCTCGAAGTAATGATGCGCCTGACCGTGAGCAAATACTTCTGAAACGGCGTTGAAATCTCGTGAGATGCGATTTTTGCGACTGACTTGCACTCGCGGCGAGCGCTACCGGCGACCCTGTTTGGGCGGCGGCGACTCGGGCACCGATGCCGGGGAAACCCCTCCTGGTCGCTGGCGAGCGTTCCCGAGCTCGAGCTTCCACGAGCCCATGCGCCAAATCAGGTTCTCGGTCCACGCGAGCTCCTGGGCATCGACGCCGACCGTGCGGATGGTCACGGCGAGGGCCTCCGGTGACGCCTCGGGAGCGATCTCCACCTCGGCCCGCGACACGCTCGCGCCTCCGAACCGGCGAAGGCGATCATCAATAGCCTCTACGCCCTCCTGGGTCGCGGGAACGAGGTTGGCGAGCCAACGAGGATTCTGTCCCTCGAGCGCGCGGAGGTAGTCGTAAATGGTCCCTCCCGCGGCGGCTCGGTCTGGGGGACTCGCGGTGGCGGTGCGACGGCTCTGCCACAGGGAGATCAGCCCGGCGAGGGCCAGGGCCACCAACGGTATCGCCATCTGCTTTCGTGAAGTCATCATCATCGAGCTCCTGAGTCGAAGGGGCCGGAACACGCGAGCGGGCCGGCACGGCAACATCGGGGGAACCTCTGCGGTTGATCGCTGCGTCGACTCGAGCCGACCAGGGAATCCCTCACTGCCGAAACTCGATGGTCGGTTGAGCCGTGCACTGCCGCGTACAACCGCGACACGCGCCGCCAACACGGAGGCCTCGTAGATGATGCCTCATACGCTGTCAACGAGGACAAATGCCGAGAGACACCTACCTTGCCTCATCTCGATACATGCCGCACCACATCGGCGTTGTTTCCCTGACGCGCGCGGGCCCATCGTCCTCGGGCCAGCCGCGAGTGGTTAATAGGCCGTGAAGTCCTTGTCGGCGACCTCGTCCTCCGAGAGGCTGATGGTCGCTCCGCGCTGAGGGGGAGGAGCCGCCCGTGGAGCCGTTTTGGAGGCCTTCGGGCTCTGCGATGCCTTCCTGGGTTTCGCGGCGGTGGGGTCGGGTGCTCGAGGCGCGGCGGTGCCGAGCTGGAAGAAGCCAATACTGCTCTGGAGGCGGCCGGCCTGACTGGCCAGCTCCTCCGAGGTCGCCGCCATCTCCTCGGCCGCCGCGGCGTTCTGCTGTATCACCTGATTGAGCTGTTGAATCGCTTTGCTAATCTGCGCGGCGCCGGTGTCCTGCTCGCGACTGGCGGCGGTGATTTCCTGCACCAGCCCGGCGGTCTTCTGCACGTCGGGGAGAATGCGGCCGAGCAGCTCGCCGGCCTTCTCGGCCACCGCCACGCTGGCAGCCGAGAGGTCGGTGATCTCTCCCGCGGCCTTCTGGCTGCGCTCAGCCAGCTTCCGCACCTCCGAGGCCACCACCGCGAAGCCCTTCCCGTGCTCTCCGGCGCGAGCGGCCTCGATGGCTGCGTTGAGCGCCAAGAGGTTCGTCTGCCGCGAAATCTCTCCGATGATGGAGATTTTGCTGGCGATCTGCTTCATTGCCACGACGGTCTGCGACACCGCGTTGCCTCCTTCGATGGCGTCGGCCGCCGCCTTGTTGGCGATCTTCTCGGTCTGAGCGGCGTTGTCGGCGTTCTGCTTGATGTTGGCGCTCATCTGCTCGACCGACGACGACACCTCCTCGATGGCGGAGGACTGTTCGGTGGCGCCCTGGCTCACGGTCTCGGACGACGCGCTCATCTCGTGCGAGCCGTTGGCGACATTGTCGGTGGCCGAGTGCACGTCGCCCACGACTTCGCCGAGGTTCTTCACCATCTCGGCCAGCGCCTTCATCAGCTCGTCGTGATCCGACCGCGCGGTGACGGCCACCTTCAGGTTGCCGCCGGCGATCTCCTTCGAGACGTGCGTGACTTTGACCATCGCGTCGATGAGGTCGTTGAGGTTGTTCTTGATGGCGTTGAAGTCGCCGGCGTAGCTGTCGGAGATTCTGGGTGGAATGTCACCCTTGGAAATTCGGTCGACGTACTCGGCCGCCACGTTCAGCGGGCTGACGACGGCGTCGAGGGTCGCGTTGACACCCGAGACGATCCTCCGGAAATCACCCGCATGACGGCTCGCGTCGGCTCGGGTCTGCAGCTTCCCCAGCACGGCCTCCCGGGCGAGCTCGTCGATGGAGCCGATGAGCGCGGTGATGTTCCCGACCATGGTCTTCATCGCGACGATGAGGCTGTCGCTCCGCTGCCCTGACACATCGATGTTCATCGAGAGGTCGCCATCAGCCACCCGTCGAGTGATGCCGACCACGTAGAGCGGATCGCCGCCGAGCTGTCCCGTGAGGTTCCGAGTCAATGCATAGAAGACGGCCAAGACAACCGCGAAGATGAACAGGGCCATGCAGACGAGCACCGTGTTGGTGCTCTGCAGCGTGGCGGTCGCCCGTTCTTCGGTGGCCGTGTTGGCCGCGTTGCTCAAGTTGACGGCTTCGTCGATCTGCTCTCGATGGCTCTCGTAGGCGGGGGTCAGAGTCTCGTTCAGCAGCTTCTGGGCCTGGGCTCGCTCGTTCGCCGCCAGGGCTGGGAAGTAGGCCTTCTCGGCCGCGTCGTAGAACGCCACGGCCGGCCGGAATGACTTCTCGACCAAGATGTCCTTGACCTTCCCCTCCGGCAAGACCTTCTTCCAGTAGGCGTGGCGCTCCTCGTATTCCCCTTGGAGCTTCTTCATGCGCTCGTGCAGCATCGTGACGCGCGACGCATTGCTCGGCTCGATGGCCTGCAGCGCAACCAGGTACGACTCGACGATGTACTCGGGCGGAGGGAGAATATCGGCGACGAGGTCCTTCCCTTGCACGATCTCCTGGTAGAGCGGGCCGGTGACCTTGATTCGCTCGGTGGAGACCCACATGGTGCCCATGAGGGCCACGAGGCCCAGGGCGATGGCGGCACAGGTGACCATCAGCTTCGTCTTCAGGCCGAGGGAGTTCATCGAAAATGTCTCCTCCCGCCGGTCGGCCTCTGGGTCGAGCGTCAGGTTGGTCTGCAGCTCGAAGCACCTCGAGCGGGTCAGTCAAGAACCCTGAGCCACAACAGCAAGCGGCCTGCCACCAGAGCTCATCTTGGATCTCGCGAAGATGGGCGAACGCGATGTGGTTGGTTGACGCCGCTCCAGCGCGCTGATGGGGTACGTCAGACCTCGAGAACGGCGGTTGACCCGCTCGCTCACCTGAGGTGTCGGAGCGCGGCCTCCACGGTCAGCTCTGGCGCCTCCTCCATCGGCACATGCCCCAGCCCATCGAAGATGACGATGGACACCGACGGCAGGTCCCGGCTCCACTGCTTGGTCTGTTCGGGGAGAATCCACCGGTCGAGCGCGCCCCAGAGCAGCAGCGTGGGCGGGTGAATACGAGGGATATCGGCCGACAGCGAAGAGTCGTTCTCGTTCCTCAACACGGTGAAGACGTCGACGTACGAGCGCTTGTTGCCTTCGCGCATCGCCAAGTCGAAGTACCGCTGCTTCACCTCAGGCGTGAGCTTCGACGCGTCGCCGTACACCTCGGCGATGGCACCCTCCAGCATCGAGCGGGGCATCATGCCCCGGGCGAGAGGGCGAATGAGCGGGTGGCTGGCGAAGGCGAAGAGCCCCGGCAACTTCTGTTGGTAGCCAATCGGGTCGACGAGGACGAGCCGGTCGACGGCGTCGGGGTGAGCCACCGCGTAGGTCCACGCGATGTAGCCGCCCAGGGAGTTTCCCACGATGGAGAAGTGCTCCACTCCCAAGTGGGCCGCAAAATCGCGGAGGAATTCAACCGCGCCCTCGCGAGAATAGCGACGGGCATCAACCGCGGGCCCGGTGAAACCGAAGCCGGGGAGGTCGACCCGCACCACCCGGAACTCGCCCTTGAGCGCTCGCGTCCACCCGTCCCACGTCTCGAGCGACGAGCACAGCCCGTGCAGGAGGATGACCACTGGCCCTGCGCCCTCGTCGCGGTAGCGGACCTGGAGCCCCTGGTACGGAAAGTACCGGTCCTCAGGGGTACCGTACTTCGCCTTGAGCTGCTCGACGGAAAGGTCGATGGCCCCCAGCGAGGCACAGCCGGCGACCAGCGACGACAGGAGCATCGGCGGGAATCGACTCATGGCCTTGGTGCCTCGGTGAGCTCTGGAGACATACCACATGGTATGCGTCTGTTTACCATTCGGTAGGCCGGCGAGCAATGGCCGCTGAGCCGGTGGCACTTGCGGACACTCGAGGGCCGTGCCACGACGCTCTGCGATGCCGGCCCACACCTCCATCACCCTGAATGACGCCCCTCGCCAGGTCTCCCCCGGGACACGAGTGGCGGAGCTCTTGATTGAGCTGGCGCTCCTCGAGACCCGCGGCATCGCGGTCGCCCTCAACGATGAGGTCGTCCCCCGGGCTGAGTGGAGCACTCGGGCCCTGGTAGAGGGCGACGCGCTCGTCATCATCCGGGCGAGCCAAGGTGGCTGACTCGAGCGCGACCTTGCAGCTCGTCGTCCTCACCTCTCCCCAGCCAGTCGCCCGCGAGGTCGAGCGCATCGGAGCCCTGCTCGAGCTTGGCGTGGCCCGGGTCCACGTTCGCTGGCCCGAGTGCTCGGCCTCGGAGCTCGCCCTGAATCTCCGGGGCGTCACTGACCACCACCGACGAAGGCTCGTGCTCCACCAGCACCATGACCTCGCCGTCGAGTTGGGCGTGCTGGGCTGTCATTGGCGCGACGGCGCTCCACACCCAACAGACGAGACACCGGCCTTCCGCTCCCGCGCTTGTCATTCCGCTCAGGCGTTGCTCGACGGCCGGGGCCTCTACGACAGCCTCATCGCCGCGCCGGTGTTCCCTTCCATCTCCAAGCCAGGCCACGCGCCGGTGGTGCTCGACTGGCGCCTCGACGAGCTCCGGGAGCTTCGGGCCCAGCCTCGCGAAGGCCGGCCCAGCCGTGCCTGCGCTCTCGGAGGCGTTGGCCTCTCGAACCTCCGCGTGTGCCATGCGCTGGGCTTCGACGAGGTCGCGGTGCTGGGCAGCGTCTGGAGCGATGGAGACCCGCTGCGGAACGTGGCGATGCTCCTCAGCGCCATCGCCGAGCTGGGCACGAGCTCGACCAGGACTTCACGCTCGGGGAAGTGAGCGCCCGGGTCTGGCCTCTTCAGCTCGCCTTGCCCACGCCGCGCAGACCGAGCTGTCTGAGGCGTCGCGTCAGCGTGGTGCGCTCGAGGCCCAGGGCGCGAGCCGCCCGCGCGATGACGCCTCCCGAGCGCTCCAGCTCGGCCCGAATGAGCTCGCGTTCCTGCTCCTCGAGGATGGTCGCGAGCGAACGCGCGCCGGTGGGCACCTCAACCTCGCGGAGCCCGAGCACCTCGCGCACCAGGGCCGCGTCAATTTCTCCGTCGCCCGCCAAGACGAACAACCGCTCCACGGTGTGAGCGAGCTCCCGCGCGTTGCCCGGCCAGTCGTTGGCCTGGAGCAGCGCTTTCGCCTCGAGGCTGAGGCCCCGAATCGGGCGACCCTGACGCAGGCTGACGCCCTTGAGGAAGTGCTCGACGAGTAGAGGCACGTCTTCCCGGCGTTCGCGCAGCGGCGGCAGCGCGATGACGAAGGTGCGCAGCCGGTACAGAAGGTCACTCCGGAACGTGCCGTCTTTCACCAGCTGGTCGAGGTCGCGGTGGGTGGCGCAGAGAATCCGCACGTCGACCTTGCGCGTCTTCGAATCGCCCAGCCGTCGCATCTCTTGGTTCTCGAGCACCCGCAGGAGCTTGGGCTGCATCGAGGTCGGCATGTCGCCTATCTCGTCGAGGAAGATGGTGCCACCGTCGGCCGCTTCGAACAGCCCGGCCCGGTCTCGGTCGGCGCCGGTGTACGCCCCGCGGACGTGCCCGAAGAGCTCGTTATCGAGCAGCGTCTCGGTGAAGGCGGCGCAGTTCTGTACGATGAACGGTTTGTCCTTGCGCTCGCTCCGGGCGACGATGGCGCGCACGATGAGCTCCTTGCCGGTGCCCGTCTCGCCCAGCACCATCACCGTGGTGGACAGCGGCGCCACGCGCTCCACCAGCTCGAAGACCTTCCTCATCCCTGGGCTCTGCCCGACGATGCCCTCCATCGAGATCGGCGCGTCGACGCGCTCCCGCAGGTAGGCGTTCTCGCGGTACAGGCGCTCGAGGGATCGGGCGAGCTCGTCGGAGAGCAGCTCGGTCTGGAAGCTCACCACGAAGGCGTCGATGGCGCAGCGGACCTGGCTGCGCAGCTCGGCTCTATCCAGCGGCAGCCGGGCGAGCTGCACCTGCGTGTGCGTGTCGAGCAGGGCCTCGAGCGCCAGGCTCGTCGACTCGGCGCAGTAGAGGATAGGCGGGCGTCGGTCAGCGGTGGCCGCGGCGAGCGCTTCGAGCGCGACCAGGGTCGTCTCCTGGCCAGGCTTCTCGCCCATCATGATGAGCCCGGCCTGGCCGGACAGCGCCGCGGTCTGGAGCTCGTCGATGCTCGACACCGATTGGATCGGGTAGAGGTCACCGAAAGACGCCTCCGCGAAGGCCAGCTCGTCGAACCCGAAGGCCACCACTCGGTAGCGGAACGACTCCACGAGGCGGGCAATGCGACTCGCCACCTCGTCGTCGACCGCCGCGAACCGCACGCCCACGCCCAGCGCCAGCTCGCCCGCGTGGAGGTGGAGCCGAGGGTCGACCCACACCACTTCGGCCGCGAGGTTCACACTCGGGCCCCCGTCGGGCAGCGCGAGCCTGAGGTCGAGGCCGCTCCCCAAGGTGAGGGCATCAGGAGAGGCCCCCGGCGCCTTGAGGTACGCGCCGCCGCGGCTGATGTTGTAGGCGTACAGCGACCCCAGGCCGGCCACGCCTGAGGTTTCGACCCGAGCAAGCAGGGGGATACGGAGCTGTCGAGACGCCGGCGACATGACGACTCAACCATAAGCACCGATCGCCCCAATGCCCGCCAGCTCGGCTCAACATGCCGCCATCACTGGGGCACCAGCACTGAAATACTTAAGGCGGGCATCTGGTAGAGGAACCCATTGCGGGTGGTGGCGGAGATTGCCGCCGCCGGCTGAATCGAGGTCCCCGCGCCGGTGACCTGGTAGACGCGCGCCGAGGTGTAGTTGCCGTAGGCAGCGAGGCTCAGGGCCGCGGTGACCGGGGCGCCGGACTTGTTGATGGCCACGATGACCATTCGCCCAGGGTGCGCGGCGTCGATGCTCGCGTAGACGCTGGTCGACTCGACGTTGCTGCTGGCGGCGCGCACCGAGGTGTCACCGAAGTGAGCACCGGCCTCATCGTAGCTCGTGAAGGCCCGCATGCCCGCGTAGATGAAGGCGTCCGACTGGAGGCTCCAGTAGTTCGCCAGGTAGACGTCCTCGCGGCCGAACACGCCCAGCACGTCGGCCTCGGCCAGCGCGCCAGAGATGTGGGTGCCGCCTCCGTACGAGTACTCGGTGAAGCCGAGCTTGGTGCCAGGGTAGTGCGCGGCGATGCGAGCCTTCATCTTGGGAATCAGCGTCAGCGGCCCACCCTCGGCGTTCGCCACCCAGCTCGTCTCGCGGTAGCTCGGGTCCCACAGCGAGCGCGGTGCCTGAACTCGCGCGGTCACGATGCCCGCGGTCGTCCCGGTGCCGGTGATGCGCTGGCCGTCACCGGTCGCCTCGGGGTACCAGTGGAGGTCGAGCACGTCGATGAGGCGCTTGTTGGCAGTGACTCCCGCGGCCTGCATCTGGTCGAGGTAGTGTGAGGTGAAGTCGCCCGAATACTGGCCCTGAAACGCGATGAAGCCGTAGTACCCGTAGGACACGAAGCCGGTGATGAGGGCGGTGGGGATGACGGCCTTCACCGCGGTCGCGAACTCGATGTTCTTTGCGATGAGCACGTCTGGCGCCACGACCGCGGGCTGAATGCGCGGGTGGGTGTCAGCCCAGAGGTCTGGCTCGTTGTCGAGCGTGAGGAGGATCTTCGGCGAGCCGGCCGCGAAGGCGTTGGGGTACTGCACCTTGAGCCAGTTGGCGAACTCGTCCTGGTAGACGTAGCCGTCGGTGGTATCGGGTGTCAGCGAGAAGGCCGCGTTCTTCTTCGCCACGGTTTGCTTGAAGCGCGTCTGGAGGTAGCTCGACGTCTGATTGACGTCACCGCCGCCGAGCGTGTCAGCCGCGGCGTAGCCCTGAATCGGAATGGTGACGAGCGCCACGGCTCCGCTCGCCAGCGCTGGGTCGACCCGGGCCCGCACCGCCGCGCCGGGGGCCGTGCTGCTCGACAGGTAGTTGTCGTTCTGGTTGAGGTAGTCGGTGCCCGCGTTGGAGGCGTTGTTTTCCCAGTTGTACGCGGTCCAGCGGTTCCCTCCGGCGCGAACGAGGCCCACGCCACGCTGCTCGGTGGTGAGGTTGGTGATCTGGTTGATGCCGTAGATGAGTGGGCTGATGGGGTGCACATCGCTGTCGGCGCGAATCGTGAAGGCGACGTCGCCCGCGCCGGGGCTGACGGGCTCGACGAGCGTCCCGGGGGGCCCGGCGTCAGGTGATGGCGGCGTGCCCGCGTCGACGGGTGGTACCGTTCCACCGTCGACTCGCGGAGTCGTGCCTGCGTCGACCGGCGTCGTGCCTGCGTCGACCGGTGGAGTGGCGCCAGCGTAGGTGAAGACGACGCCCGGCCCGTCAACCCAGACGCCATCGGGGCGCTGGAACGTGGAGTAGGCTTCCCAGGTTCCGGAAGGGTCTGCCGTCGAGAACACTCGAGTTGCGCTCAAGGTGATGGTGGCGCTGGGCTGCACGGTCGTCGTGCCGAGCGCTGGCTGCAGCGTATCGAATGGGCCATCGCCGTGCGTTCCTCCGGGAGGACGAGACTCAATGGACATCCCCTTGAAGGTGTAGGCGACCCGGCCGGTGTTGAGGTACGTCACCGTGGCGGTGAGCGTGGCGCCCCTGGCGAGGGTGGTCGACGAGAGCGTCAAGGGGCGACTGATGGTCAGCATGAGCGCGGCGCGCCGCAGGGCCTCGGCAGCCGCCGTGGTATCGTCTCCGCCGGCGATTCCGGGACCACAACTCAATACAAGTACAGACAGACAGACCAGAGCACGTTTCATCATGATTTCCTCGAGGGCGAGAGTTTCAGTGCCCCCGTTCTGCAGCGACGAGGCCAGCCGGGCCCCCGGGCTCAAGGCCCCACAATCACGGGTCGGCACCAGCGCCACGCAGGGCGAACCGTGCAGATGCGCACTCGCGTCGGCCGACCCCGGAAGCCAAGTGCCCAACACCGCGTCGGAGTGAGCGTTCACTTCTGCACGGTCCCGCCCCGAGAGACCGTGCGCCGAGCGAGGTGAGCGCGAGGCGCAGGAGGCACGTGCCTACCCGACAAGGAGGTGCTGGGCGTCCCTACCCGACCCGACGGGTGGCCACGTCACCGTCCTCGAGTTTGGGCTATGGATTGATGATTGCCCCCACGGCCCTTGGGCTTGGGGCTCTGCGAGCGAGGCGGAGGCACTGGGACCCGCCAACTGGTGCCGTGCGTCGAGCACGCCTTGAAGGGCGAGGGCGGGGCTACTGCCCAACCACCGAGGTCGTCTGGCAGCCCCTCGACCCGAGACCTCGGTGAGCACACGTGAGAAGCACCCGCGTACGCACCCGACTGGCCGGAGCCATCCTCACGCGCATCTCCAACGGCACGACCCTCGACGCGAGGGCGGCGGCTCGCAGGGGTGATGGCCAAATGGAAGAGCAGCTTCCATCGCTGGAGACCGACAACTTGGTTGTCGCCCCGAAGAAGGGCCACCCCTCAGGGTCCTGCACCACTCGACCGGCCGGCCGAGGGGCTCGTGGTGCTCGCCTCCTCCCCGGTGGGAAGAGGTCTCCGGGCGTGTCATCACGGTGTACGAATCGGTACTCCGTGATGACAGGGCTGGGGAGTGGCCCCGCCAGGAGCAACTCTCGGTGCTCGACGGCGGCTCCATCGCCGAATCGTCCGGGCCCTTCGACGGTGGCTACGCGGGCATCACCATCCGCTTCGTGCCGGTCCGGTAGGGACGCCGGCGAGCACCCGAGCCAGCGAGGCTTCGAGCCCCGAACGCCGAATGTCCGCGAGGAGCTGAATCGCCCGCCCCTGGGCCACGGGCGGAATGACCGTGCCTTGGCCCCAGATTCTCTCGCTCGCGAACACGGCTCGCCCAGCCGCTTCGGGGTCGGCGCCGTGCGCTTGGGCGATGGCCTTGAGCTCGGCGAGTATCTCCGCGCCGTCGACGACGCCCTCGGTGGAGAGCAAGCGGTGCACCAGGGCCGCCAGCGCGAAGCAGGCGAGCTCGGGCACCTGGCCAAAGCGGGCGACGTACTCGGTCACGCTGGGGAGAATGCGGCTCACGTACTTCGACACGGAGTTCAGGGCGATGTCGGCGAGCTTGTGCACCATGAACGGGTTCGCGAACCGGCTGATGATGATCTGACGGTAGGCCTCGAGTTCCGGCGTTGGGAACGGCAGCAGCGGTACCACCTCGCGACGATAGAACCCGTCGAGCGCCGGGCCGAGCAACGGGTGCTCCAGCGCCTCGCGGACCGACCTGAGGCCGAGGCCCAGGCCAATCATGGCCATGAAGGTATGCCCGCCATTCAAGACACGGACCTTGCGCGAACGGTGGGGCGTGAGCTCGTTGGTCCAGACGACGTTGAAACCGGCGGCTTTGAGCGGCAACACATCTTCCCGCTCGGTGCTCTGAATGACGAAGAGGTGGTAGGGCTCAGCCACGACCAGCAGCTCGTCGTCGAAGCCGGTCTCGATGGCGCAGCGGGCGCGCTCCTCGGCATCGTGCCCGGGGACGATGCGATCGACCAAGGTGTCGAGCCAGGTGCAGTCGCGCTCGAGCCAGGCCGTGAACGCCGCGTCGTGGTACCAGCGCTCGGCGTGCCGCAGGACGTAGTGCTTCAGCGTCTGGCCGTTCTTCTCGATGAGCTCGCATGGCAGCACGACGACAGCCCGCTCCTTCGGGCCCCCGTGGGCGAGAAAGCGCGCGCGGAGAAACTGGGTGAGCTTCCCAGGGTAGGAGGGCGCGGGCCGGTCTTCCGCCCGGTCGGTGTCCACGTAGGTGATGCCCGCCTCGGTGGTGTTCGACACGATGACCGAGAGCGTCGGCTCGGCAGCCACGCGCAGGTAGGCGTCGAAGTCTTCGTAGGGGTTGACCAGACCGCTGATGGAGTCGATGCGCTCGCGGCGGCGGACCGTCTCGGTGCCATCCTGACCCCGGGTGACGACGTGGTACGCGAGGCCCTGGCGCGCGAACGCTGGCGAGAATGAGCCAGGAATCGATTTGACCAAACAAACCGAGCCGTCGAACCCAGCGCGGTCGTTCATCCCCTGAACCATCCAGTCGATGAAGGCCCGCAGGAAGTTGCCCTCGCCGAACTGAATGACTCGGAGAGGGCGGTGCTGCTCGATGCGCATGGTGTTCTCCGTGAGGCCGTCCATAGCATTGGTCAGGCCACCTTACAAGCAGACGGAACCGGCGCTTCGACGGTGATGGAGCTGCGACGGGCTCGCCGGTGGAGACTCCCCACGAAATGTGCGATTGCTCCCCGGCACCATCGCCGAAGAGGTGGCGACCCCCCGTGCCCCGGAGTCCACGAATGCACCCCACCACCCCACTCACCATCGCCGGCGTGACGCTGCGGTCCCGCCTCTTCATGGGCACAGGCAAGTTCGGCTCGCTGGCACTGATGGAAGAGAGCCTCGCGGCCTCGGGTGCCGAGCTGGTGACGGTGGCGCTCCGCCGGGTCAACAGCGAGGCCAAGGAGCACGACCTCCTCGGCCACATCGACGCGACCCAGCACCGACTGCTCCCCAACACCTCGGGCGTCCGCACCGCGCACGAGGCCGTGCTCGCCGCCGAGCTGGCGCGCGAGGCCATGGAGACCAACTGGGTGAAGCTCGAGATTCACCCCGACCCCAAGTACCTGATGCCGGACCCCATCGAGACCCTGAAGGCCACGGTCGAGCTGTGTCGGCGAGGCTTCGTCGTCTTGCCCTACGTCCACGCTGACCCGGTGCTGTGCAAGCACCTCGAGGAGGCTGGCGCGGCGGCGGTCATGCCCCTGGGCGCGCCCATCGGCACCAACCGAGGCCTCGAGACGAGGGCCTTCCTCGAAATCATCATCGCTCAGTCCCGGGTGCCCGTGGTCGTCGACGCGGGGCTGGGCACGCCCTCCCACGCCGCCCAGGCCCTCGAGATGGGCGCCGATGCGGTGCTGGTCAACACGGCCATCGCCACCGCGGGAGACCCGGTGGGCATGGCGCGGGCCTTTCGGCTGGGCGTCGAAGCTGGGCGCGCAGCCTACGAGGCGGGAGTGGCGCGGGCCGGGGTCGACCTGTCTGCCTCCGCCAGCTCGCCGCTCACCCAATTTCTCTCGGCCCAGGCGTCATGAAGTTCTCCGAACACTGGAAGCGCCAGGACTTCGAGGCCACCCGCCAACGCATCCTGAACGTGAGCGATGCCGAGGTCCGCCGGGCCCTCGCCATGGCTGGCCAGCGTCTGGGCATGCGCGAGCTCGAGGCGCTGCTCTCTCCCGCCGCGGACCGTCACCTCGAGGCGCTCGCGACCCAGAGTCAACGCCTCACCCGCCAGCGCTTCGGCCGCACCATTCAGCTCTACGCGCCCCTCTACCTCTCCAACGCGTGCTCCAACGTCTGCACGTACTGCGGCTTCAGCGCCAAGAATCACCTGCGCCGCAAGACGCTCCAGCCGCTGGAGCTCGACCAAGAGGCCGAGGAGCTGCGGCGCCTCGGCTTCAACCATGTGCTGCTGGTGACTGGTGAGGCCAAGCACGTAGGCACGCCCTACATCGAAGACGCCCTCCGGCGACTGCGCCCGCGCTTCGCCAACCTCTCTCTCGAGGTCCAGCCGCTGGACACCGCCGACTACACCCGCCTCGCCCAGGCCGGGGCCAGCGCTGTCTTCGTATACCAAGAGACCTACGATGCCTCCGCCTATTCAAGACATCACCTCTCGGGAGCGAAGACCGATGTGGACTGGCGGCTCGACACACCGGATCGCCTCGGCGAGGCCGGCGTGCACAAGGTCGGCCTCGGCGCGCTGTATGGGCTCTCCGACTGGCGGGCCGACACCTGGTTCGTCGGGCTCCACCTGCGCCACCTCGAGTCGTCGTACTGGAAGACGCGGTACAGCGTCTCGTTCCCCAGGCTGAGGCCACACGCAGGTGAGGACTTCACCCCGACCCGCTTCGACGAGCGTGAGCTGGTGCAGGCCGCCTGTGCGCTGAGACTGTTCTGCCCCGAAGCCGAGCTCGCCCTCTCGACCCGCGAGAGCGTCGAGTTCCGCCGCCAGGCCTTTGGCTTGGCCTTCACTCACATGAGCGCGGGCTCGCGCACCAACCCCGGTGGCTACACGCAGAGCGCCGAGGAGCCCGGCTCCCTCGAGCAATTCGCCCCTCACGACAACCGGAGCCCCGAGGAGGTGGCGATGGACCTCCGCTCCCTGGGCTACGAGCCGGTGTGGAAAGACTGGGACCCGAGCTTCGACGCCCCGCGCGGCGTCGGATGAAAGCATCCGCTCTCCGGACTTGAGGATCCGGTCGGGTGGGACGACCGCCAAACGCCCCTCGTGACCGCCTGCCGGGTCGCGGGGTTGGCGCCTGAAACCCGCTGGCCTCCGGGTTGCTTCCTGCTCCTCCAGCTTCCACCGGAGGATCCATGAAGCCAGGGCTCATCATCGCGCTCCGCTGCCTCTCTGGGCTCGCGCTCTTGCCGGCGTCGTATCTGCTGGTCACGGGGTGCACCGGCCACCGGGCGGCCTCGGCGGCGCGCTCCGCCAAAGGGCATGAGAACCACCCCGACGTCGAGGGCGAGCAGGACTGTGCCACCTGTCACCGACCAGACCTGGCCGAGTCCTTCAAGGCCTGGGAAGACTCTCCCCACGGCATCGCCCTGGTGAAGTGTGTGGTCTGCCACGGCTCCACCGGCCCAGACTACCGGCCGCGGCCCGATTCACGGGGATGTATCGGCTGCCACGCCGTCCAGGTCGCGCAGCTCGAGGCGCTGGCCGAGGAAGAGGACCGGCCAATCAGAGACTGTTTCGCCTGTCACTCACACCACACCCTCTCCAGCAACCCTCACCGCTGACGGGAGCCCGCATGAGCATCTTGAACCGCCGCGAATTCCTCAAGGCCTCCGCCGCGTCCTCCGCGCTCGTAGCGCTCGGCTCGCGCGGCGAGGGCGCTCCGCCGCCCCTGAGCGACCTGCACTGGACCAAGAGCGTCTGCCGCTACTGTGGCACGGGCTGTGGCCTCTTCATCGGAACCAAACAAGGCAAGGTGGTATCCGTCAAGGGAGACAGCGACAATCACAACGCAGGCTTCCTCTGTCTCAAGGGATTCTTGCTGCCGCAGATCATGTCCGCGCCGGACCGGCTGCTGTATCCGCTCATCCGCAAGGGTGACGCCCTGGTGCGCGCCTCGTGGGAAGAGGCCATGGCCCTGGTGGCGACCCGCTTCAGAAGCACCGTTGACCAGTTCGGACCCGACGCGGTGGGCTTCTACGGCTCTGGCCAAGGGCTCACCGAGGAGACCTACGCCGCCAACAAGCTGTTCAAAGCGGGCCTCCGCACCAACAACGTCGACGGAAACCCGCGCCTCTGCATGGCCTCCGCCGTGGGTGGGTACCTCACCACCTTCGGCAAGGATGAGCCGATGGGCTGCTACGAGGACATCGACTCGGCCGACGTCATCCTCCTCGTCGGGACCAACACCGCGGAAGCGCACCCCATCATCTTCCGGCGCATCATCAAGCGGAAGCGGAGCAACAAAGACGTGAAGGTCGTCGTCCTCGACCCTCGCCGGACGGCCACCAGCCGCATCGCCGACCTGCACCTCTCCTTCAACCCCGGCACGGACCTCGCCATCCTCAACGCCATGGCCCACGTCCTCTTCGCCGAGGGGCTGGTGGACGAGTCGTTCATCGCCAAGCACGTGGCCTTCGGCGAGGGGACCGAGGCCAACAAGGCGCTGGCCGACTACAAGGCCTTCCTCGCCGAGTACACGCCAGAGAAGGCAGCCGCCATCTCGGGGGCCCGGGCCGAGGACATCGTCACCGCGGCCCGCTGGTTCGGCGCCAAGGGGCGCACCGCCATGTCCATGTGGACCATGGGGCTCAACCAGCGCACCAGGGGCGTATGGGCCAACAACCTCATGCACAATCTCCACCTCGTCACCGGGAAGATTGGCCAGCCCGGCTCGACGCCCTTCTCGCTGACCGGCCAGCCCAACGCCTGCGGTGGCGTACGCGACGGCGGCGCGCTCTCCCACACCCTGCCCTATGGCCGGCTGGTGGCGAACGACAAGCATCGGGCCCAGATGGAGAAGCTGTGGAACGTGCCCGCGGGAGCGCTGTCTCCCAAGCCGGGGCTCCCCACCATCGACATGTTCCGCGCCATCGAAGACGGGAAGCTCAAGGCCTTGTGGGTCATGTGCACCAACCCCGGTCAGAGCCTCCCCAACGTGAATCGCTACCGGAAGGCGCTGCGCCGCGAAGGGGCCTTCGTCGTGGTCACCGAAGCCTTTCACCCCACTCGCACCAGCGAGCTCGCCGACGTGGTGCTCCCGGCTGCCCTGTGGGCCGAGAAGGAGGGCGTCTACGGTTGCGGTGAGCGCCGCTACCAGCTGATGGAGCGGGCCGTCAATCCGCTGGGCGAGGCGCGGCCGGACCTCGAGATCCTCTGCGATTTCGCCCGCCGATTGGGGCACGGCGCGCTCTTGCCCTTCAAGGGGCCGGACGATGTCTGGGAAGAGATTCGCGCGGCCTCCCAAGGAACGGCCTATGACTTCCACGGCATGACCCGAGACCGCTTGCGCCAGTCGCACGGCTTGCTTTGGCCGCTGCCGACCGAAGGCCACGCGGGCACCAAGCGGCGTTTCGTGCGGGGCGAGGACCCGCTCGTCCCGGCCGACGCGCCGGACCGAGTGTCCTTCTACGGCCGTCCCGACATGAAGGCCGTGGTCTGGCTGCGGCCGCAGAAGCCGCCCGAGGAGGTGGTGGACGCGGAGTACCCGCTCTGGTTCACCACCGGCCGAGTCATCGAGCACTGGCACACCGGCACGATGACCCGCACCTGCAAGGAGCTGCGGCAGGCCAACTACGAAGCGCTGGCCGAGCTGCACCCCGACGACGCCTCCACCCTCGACGTGAAGAGCGGCGACCGGGTCCGGCTGACGTCGCGCCGGGGCACCGAGGTCTTCAAGGTTCGCGTGGTGGACTCGGCCCGCAAGGGGTTGGTGTTCGTGCACATGCACGACCCCGACCACATGTGCAACGTGCTCACCATCGACGCCGTGGACCCCATCTCGAGGCAGCCCGAGTTCAAAATCTGCGCGGTGAAGGCGGCGAAGGCGTGAGCACCGTGGCCGGCATCGTCTTCCTCACTGCCCCAGGCGCAGGGCCGCTCGTGGCCGCCCGCCTCGCCAGCGAGCCTGGCATCACCCTCGAGGGAGGCGACGGGGACAGCAAGGTGGCCGCCGTCTGGGAAGCACCTGACGCCGCGACGCTGGAGTCGTGGTCCGAGCGGCTCCTGGCCGAAAACCCCGAGCTGCTTGGGGTCTTCCCTACCTTCGTGGGGACCGACGAGGGCGAATGAGATGGCTGGCCTCATCGCATGGACGCGCGCCGAGGGAGTACCATTGACTCGCATGCTTCTCCAACCCAGCCCTGACGGGCGGCTCGCCGCGGCCCTGGCGGCAGTCGCCGCGGGCACCGCGCTCGTGACGAGCATCCTCTTTCTCCGCGACGTGTCCGTGCTTGAGCCGCACCTCGCCGCGACGGCCTGGCGCACGGCCAGTGTCGCGGCGGTGTCCATCGCCGTAGCCGCCATTTCCTTGGGTCTCCTCCTCCGTGCGCTCGCCGAGCGGAGCCGCCGCGCCGAGGCCGCCCTCGCCGAGGCTCGCGAGGAGCGCATCGCCCGTCACGCCGAGCTCGAGACCATGCAAGCCATGGTGGACTCCATGGCCGAGGGCGTCATCTTCGTCGACGCGAACGATGCGATTGCTCTCGTCAACAAGGCGGGCCGCGTCCTGCGGAACCTCTCGAAGGGGGCCGGCGGGAACCTCAAAGACTGTCATCCGCGCACCAGCTACAACGTCCTCGGGCGCGTCATGGGGTACCTTCGCTCGGGCGACGACGCCGGGCCCGCGCACTCCATCATCAAGGAGAAGGAGGGTCGCTACGAGACGACGTACGCACCCGTACGGTCTCCGGGCGGGGCCTACCTGGGAACTGTCATGGTCATCCGCGACATTGCCGAGCGGCGCCACCTCGAGACGCGCCTGCTGGACGCCGAGCGGCTCGCCGGCCTCGGGCAGATGTCGGCGCAGATCGCCCACGAGCTCCGCAACCCGCTCAACGCCATCGACGGCGCCGCCCAGTACCTCAAGCGCAAGCTGAACGGCGACGCCGACGTGGCTGAGTACGCCGGCCTCATCGATGAAGAGGTCCAGCGCGTCAATGGCTTCATCACCGAGCTCCTCCATGTGGCCCGTCCGGCGGATCCAGTGTTGGCGCCGTCGGCGGTGAACCGGGTCATCCGCGCCGCGGCCCGCGATGCCGCCCTCGTCCGGGGGCTACCGGCGGAGACCGTGCATCTCGAGCTGGCCGGCGACCTCCCACCACTGGACCTCGACGCCACCATGGTCTCGGAGGCCCTGCTCAATCTGCTCGGCAACGCCTTCGATGCGGGCGGGCCCTCGGGTCCGGAACTGGTGACGCGCACCGAGGGGACCGGCGGCGAGGTCGCGGTCGTCGTAGAGGTGCTGGACCGCGGCTGCGGCATCCCGATGGATCGCCTCGACGAGGTGCGGCGCCCCTTCGTCACGACCAAGGCCCAGGGCACTGGCCTGGGGCTCGTCGTCGTGCAGCGCGCCGCCGAGCTGCATCGAGCTCAGTTCACGCTCGTACCGCGAGAGGGCGGCGGCATCATCGCTCGCCTGCGGTTTCCCGTGCGCCGAGTGGCCGTGGCGTCCACCGCGGAGGTCACATGAGCAAGGAGGGCCTCATCCTCTTCGTCGACGACGACCCCAACACCCGGAAGGTGGCGCGGGCCAACTTGCCGCTCGACGGCTTCGAGGTGCTGCTGGCGGGCTCCGGCGAGGAAGCCCTGGCACGGCTCGCCGAGGACGACCCGCTGGCCATGGTGACGGACCTCATGATGGCCGACCTCGACGGCATCTCGCTCATGGAGCGCGTCCACCGGGTGAGCCCGTCGCTGCCGGTGGTGCTGGTGACCGCTCACGCCACGGTGGAGACGGCCGTGGAGGCCATGCGCAAGGGCGCGCTGCACTACCTCACCAAGCCCGTCCGTTGGGACGAGCTGGCGCTGGTGCTCCGGCATGCCGTGGCACACGAGCGGGCCCGCCGCGACGTGGAGCGGCTGCGCACCGAGCTCGACCGCGCCATCGGCTTCGAGGACATCGTGGGCGACTCACCCGAAATCCGCGAGGTCTTCCGGGTCATCGAGCAGGTCGCCAGCGCCGACGCCACCGTGCTGCTCCGGGGCGAGACAGGCACAGGCAAGGAGCTGGTCGCCCGCGCGGTGCACCGACGCTCTCCACGGCGTGACCGCCCCTTCGTCCCCGTGAATTGCACCGCCGTGCCTGCCGAGCTCATGGAGTCGGAGTTCTTCGGCCACGAGAAGGGTGCCTTCACCGGCGCCACCGCCCGGCGCATCGGCCACTTCGAGCAGGCCGATGGAGGCACCCTCTTCCTCGACGAAGTGGGCGACCTCATCCCTGCCATCCAAGCCAAGCTCCTCCGCGTCATCCAGGAGCGCGAGCTGACCCGGGTCGGTGGCCAACGCGCCGAGAAGGTCGACGTGCGAATCGTCGCCGCCACCAACCGGGACCTCGAGGGGCTGGTCAAGGAGGGGCGCTTCCGCGACGACCTCTATTACCGCCTCAACGTCATTCCGGTCCGGCTGCCCCCACTCCGAGAGCGACCCGGAGACCTGGTGATGTTGCTGAACCACTTCCTCAAGACGTTCTCCGAGCGCTTCGGCCGCCCGGTCCCGCCTCCTCCCGCGACCGTGCTGGCGGCGGCCCGCGAGTACCCGTGGCCCGGGAACGTGCGCGAGCTCCGCAACCTCTGCGAGCGAGCCGCGCTCATGGGGTGGGATTCGGTGGCGCCGCTCTTGGGCCAGCCCGCGCAACCCGGGCCCCTGGTCGCGGGCCTCGCGGAGTTCGACCTCCCCCTGCTCGACTCGAAGGCGCGATTGGTGGAGCGCTTCGAACGAGAATACCTCACCCGACTGCTGAGGGCGCACAAGGGCCGAGTGGGTGAGGTGGCGCGTGCGGCGGGCATCGCCGAGCGGAACCTCTACGAGAAGATGAAGGCCTACGGGCTGTCGCGCGACGACTATCGCTGACGACGCGGTCGGATCCGCGCATCCGATCACGGGAGCGTTCATCCGATTCGACTCGCGGCCAGCCGGTGGCGGACGCCTGGTTTGGGGGAGTTTGATGGCTCCGGCCTGGCGCGAACCTTGCGATGGCCCCTCTCAGAACCCTTGAGGCCCTCATGATGAAGCGCCACGGCGTCTCCTTGTTGCCCCTTCCGATGACGGTCGCGGGGGCGGTTGCGGGGCTGTGTCTCGGCCTCTCGGCGTATGCCTTTCACTACGCGAAGGGCACCTCGTACCTCGGCAACGACCCGGCGAGCTGCGCGAACTGCCACGTCATGACAGCCCAATACGACGGGTGGCTGGCTGGCCCTCATCACCACGTGGCCACCTGCAACGATTGCCATACACCCGCGGCTCTGGTGCCCAAGTACCTCGTCAAGGCGGAGAATGGCTTGCATCACTCGCTCGCGTTCACGCTCGGCGGGTACCCAGATGTCATCCGCGCCCGGCCCCAGAGCAGCGCCATCGTCGAGGCCAACTGCCGCCGCTGTCACCGGGAGCTGGTGGAGGAGATTGCCCGAGGCGAGGGCACGCACTGCGTCCAATGCCACCGCTCCGTCGGCCATCTCCGCTGACACGCCCTTTCACCTGTACCGCCCCAAGGAGTCGCGCATGTCCCAGGAAAACCAGCCGCCGAGAAGACGCGGCCTGCTCCTCGCCCTCGTCACGGGGGCCTTCGCCCTCATCGCCCTCGGCATCGGTGCCCTGCTCGTCAACATCGCCGAGCGGAAGCAGGAGGCCCGGAGCACCTTCGTCAAACTGGTCGACGTGACCGAGAACGACGTCGACGCCGCGAAGTGGGGCACCAACTGGCCCCGCGAATACGACGGCTACAAGCGCACCTCGGAGCCCTCGAGCACCAAGTACGGAGGGGGCAGCGGCGGCGCTGAAGGGGCGCTCCCGTCTCAGAAGGCCGCCCGTGACCCGTGGCTGACGCGAGTCTTCGCCGGCTACCTGTTCGCGGTCGACTACCGGGATCGCCGCGGGCACGCCTTCATGCTGGTCGACCAGGAGAACACCAAGCGAAACATTCCGGCCGAGAGCAAGCAGTCAGGCAACTGTCTCCACTGCCACGCGTCTATCATGCCTCTGTACAAGAAACTCGGGAAGGAGGCGGCGCCACAGGCCAGCCCAGCCGAGCAGGTGCAGAAGGGCCTCGAGAAGGTCTCCGAGCTCAGCTACTGGGAAACACACCAACAGCTCGAGGCGCTCACCGGGAAGGCCCACCCGGTGTCATGCGTCGATTGCCACGACCCCGCCTCGATGGAGCTGCGGGTGACTCGACCCGGCTTCATCACCGCCATTCAGAAGCTCGCGAGTTCCGAGGCGGCCGTGCCGCATCTCCCCAGCGTGGAGCGCTGGCGCAGGGGCGACCGGGCGAAGGCCTACGACCCCAACCTCGACGGGACCCGGCAGGAGATGCGCTCGTACGTGTGCGGCCAATGCCACGTCGAGTACTTCTGTGGAAAGGGGACGACGCTGTTCTTCCCCTGGGCCGAAGGCCTCAAGGCCGAGGAGATGGAGCATCTGTACGACGGCATGCAAGTGAAGGGAAAGCGGTTCAAAGACTGGACGCACGCCGAGACCGGCAT
>PMBV01000334.1 GCA_003153055.1 Myxococcales bacterium | reverse complement strand
TGGGCGGTGTGCTTCACCTACGGCACCTGGTTCGCCATCAGGGGGCTCCTCGCGTCGGGTGTGCCGAAGGACGACGCCTCGGTGCGACGGGCGGTCGGCTTCCTCTTGTCCAAGCAGCGCGCCGACGGGAGCTGGAGCGAGCACGGCGACAGCTGCCGCGAACGCCGGTGGCTCGAGGGCGCCGATGGGCACGCTGCGCAGACAGCCTGGGCCCTGTCGGGGCTCCTTCGCGCGGGCTGTGAGCGAACCGAGGCCGTCGATCGCGCCGCGGCGTGGCTGTGCGCCCACCAGGCTCCCGATGGCGGGTGGCCGAGAGAACCCCTGGTCGGGGTGTTCAACCGCACCTGCCTCATCAACTACGACAACTACCGTCATGTCTTCCCACTCTGGTCGCTGGCCGAGTGGCGGCGAGCGAGGTGCTGAGGTTTGCTCGTGGCTCTTCTCCAAAAGGTAATCCCTGACGTTGGTGATCCACCCCAGGGACTCCCAGGGTGGGGTAGTGGGTGCTACCCGACGGCGAATGACCCAGGGCTTCCCTTGCAAGGCGTGGGTGGGTCCGATGTGCGACCGGAGTTAGTCCGCTGAACTGGCCATTTGGCATGCCGCGTCGGCCGGGGACGGAAGTCCTGGCCTTGGCCGTGCAGACTGGTTCGCCCATGCGACGGTGGCTGGCGCGGGTCTTCGGAAATGAGGGGGCCGAGGAGCGCCACGGCGTCATGGCATTGACCTACGCCGTGATGGATCCACCCCTGACGCTGGTGGTGTGGCTCCTCGGGGCCACTCCGGCGCAGCTCGTCACCTTGAACGCGGTGGTCGTCCTCGGCGTGTTGTTTCTGACGGTCGAGCGGCTCAAGTCGCCCATCACCCTCATCTACGCCTTTGCCTTCGTGCCGGTCGCGGCCTGCGTGCTGTCGTCCTGGTACACCGGCTCGCACGGAGAGTTCTTTCTCACGCTCATCATGGGCGCCGCCGGGCTGACTCCCTTTCACAGCAAGGTCAGCACCGTGGCGTCGACGTGGGTGGCGGCGACGCTCGGCTGGGCCATCACGCTCTGGTCTCACCCCGACGGGGCCTGGGCCGTGTTCCTCTACAGTTGGTGTTACGCCATTCTCGCCACCGTCTTGTTCCTCAAGGCCCGGAGGATGCGTCAGCTGCAAGACGAGGCTCAGCAGCAAGCGCTGGCCGCCCAGGCCGCGTCGAGAGCGAAGAGCCAGTTCCTCGCGGCGATGAGCCATGAGCTGCGCACCCCGCTCAACGGCGTCATCGGGATGACCGAGGTGGCGCTCAACGGGCCCCTCACCGTCGAGCAGCGCGACTCGCTCCAGACCATTCGCACCTCGGCTGACTGGCTCCTGGCCACCATCAGCAGCGTGCTGGAGTTCGCCCGGGTCGAGGGCGCCAGCATCAGCATTCAGAACGCGCTCTGGCAACCTCGCCAGATGGTCGAGGAGCTCGTGGCGCTGCTCGCTTCGACCGCCCATCAGAAGGTGCTCGAGCTGGTGGTGGACCTCGACGCGTCGGTGCCCGACGAAGCCTGGGGAGACGGCTTCCGCGTGCGCCAGGTGGTCAACACGCTCTTGGGCAACGCCATCAAGTTCACCGACGCTGGCTCGGTCTCGCTCGAGATTCAGCACGCAGTCGGGGCGCTGACCGTCGTGGTGAGGGACACTGGCATCGGCATCTCGGAGGCGGACCAAGCGCGCATCTTCGAGGCCTTCACTCGCATCGATGGCAGCCTGAGCCGCCGGGGCACCGGGCTCGGCTTGGCCCTGGCCCGGGAGCTCACTTCGGCCATGGGAGGCACGCTCACCTTGTCGTCCCAGC
This sequence comes from Myxococcales bacterium, assembly GCA_003153055.1. Next base: position 69,329 of record PMBV01000334.1, on the reverse strand, counting down.
CCGGCCAGGGGAGCGCCTTTCGCTTCGTGGTGCCGGTGCGCGCCGTCGAGCCGGCCGCACCCAGGGCTCGAACGTTGGAGGGCGAGCGCTGCGCGGTGCTCTCAGCGCTGCCGGTCGCCCAGGCGATGCTCGAGCGAGTGCTGGTGGAGCAGGGCGCGACCATCACCGACTCGGCCCAGGCCTCGCTGGTGGTCATCGACGTGCCCGTGCGAGAGCCGAACGCGTGGCTGGACAGCCTGAGGCCGGTGTCGGCCCGCTCGGTGGCGCTGGTGGCCGAGGGCCAGCAGGTGAGCGCCGAGCTGAAGCGCCATGCGCTGGTGAGCGTCGTGGGGAAGACCCGGCTCAGGGCGATGGTGGAGGCGCTGGCGAGCGCGCGCTCTATGCCCACGCCGGTGCCAGCGCCCCCCGAACCGCCAGCGTCCGTGCTCCAGCTGCCCGCCCCCGGGCGCCTGGTGCCGGTCGTGGCGTCGGGGCTGCCGTGCACCGCGCTGATGGCGGAGGACAACCCGGTGAACGCCAAGGTGCTGCTGCGCCTTCTGGAGCGCCTGGGCATTCACTGCGAGGTGGTGCCGGACGGAGTGGAGGCCGTGCGCCGCGCTGGGGAGCAAGCCTTCGAGGTCATCTTCATGGACCTCAACATGCCTCGCATGGACGGGCTGGAGGCGACACGGCAGATTCGCGCCAGCGGCCAGACCCTGCCCATCATCGCGGTGACGGCGCGGGTGTCGTCGGAGGACGAGGAGGAGTGCCTCCAGGCGGGGATGACCGCGTACCTGGCCAAGCCGGTGAACGTGAAGCGGCTGGAGGAGCTCGTGCACCAGACGCTGCCTCGGCTCCGGGCGGCTCGGGGCTGAACCGCCGCTCGAGGTCCGTGACCCGAAAGCGCGCGCCGCATTCTCACTCAGGCCATCCATGAAGAATCTCGGCGGTCTGGCCGCTTCGAAGCTCCTCTCGATGGTCGCGCTTCTCGTCCCGGTCGCGGCTGGAGCGCAGTCGCTCCCCTCGTCGTCCCAGGTGGCCGACAAGATCGCCGTGGGCTTCAACATCGGGAACACCCTGGAAGCCACCGGCGGCGAGAAGGCGTGGGGCAACCCGCTCATTGCACAGAAGTTCATCGACGGCGTGAAGGCGGCCGGCTTCAACGCGGTCCGTATTCCCTGCGCCTGGGACGCCAACGCCGACGCGAATACCCACCAGATCAACGCGGCGTGGATGGCACGCGTCAAGGAAGTGGTCGACCTCTGCGTCAATGACGGCCTGTACGTGGTCCTCAACATCCACTGGGATGGCGGGTGGCTGGAGAACCACGTCACCAACGCGGACCAGGCGAAGGTCAACGAGAAGCAGAAGTCGTACTGGACGCAGATCGCCACGACCTTCAAGGGGTACGATGAGCACCTGCTCTTCGCTGGCACCAATGAGGTCCACCAGGACTACAACGCGCCGAGCAGCGAGAACCTCACCGTCCAGCAGTCCTACAACCAGACCTTCGTAGACGCCGTGCGCGCAACGGGGGGCAACAACGCCACACGGCCCCTCGTCGTCCAGACCTACAACACCAACATCGATTATGGCCTCGCCTCTTTCACGCTGCCCAAGGACACCGCGGCGAACCGGCTCATCGTCGAGGTGCACTTCTACGATCCATGGGGCTTCACTGGGAGCGAGGACTCGAACGCTTGCCTGTATTGGGGTTCGCCCTATCCGGCACAGAGCGCGTGCTCCTGGGCGCAGGAGAGCTACGTCGACAGCCAGTTCTCGAAGGTCAAGGCCAAGTGGGTGAGCCAGGGCATCCCAGTCATCATCGGCGAGTACGGTGCCGGGCGGCGCTCGCTCAGCGGGCAGCAGCTCAACGATCACCTCGCCTCCAGGCGCTACTACCACAAGTACCTCAACACCGCCGCGAAGACGAATGGCATCAAGACCTTCCTCTGGGACATCGGCGTCAACGGGGTGATCGACCGGAACACCGGCTCGGTCGCCGACCAAGGGACCGTGGAGGCCATTCTGCAGGGCGCTGGCGTGACGCCCTCGCCGGTGGGGACCTCGTACGCGCTCACGGTCACCCGGGCCGGCGCCGGCAGCGGCACCGTGAGCTCCTCGCCGTCGGGCATCGCTTGCGGTTCGACGTGCTCCGCGAGCTTCTCGGCGGGAACCAGCGTGACCCTCACCGCCACCACCGACGGCGTGTCGACCTTCGCCGGCTGGAGCGGCGCCTGCTCCGGTACCGGGACCTGCACGGTCACCATGAACGCGACCCAGAGCGTGACGGCCACCTTCAACCCCACCTCGACCGGGACGACGTACCCACTCGTGGTCACCAAGGTCGGCGCGGGCACGGTGACCTCGTCTCCCTCCGGCGTGAGCTGCGGCGAGGGCTGCACCGCGAGCTTCCCGGCAGGAACCACCGTGACGCTCTCCGCGACCGCCGACAACGGCTCGACCTTCGGCGGCTGGAGTGGCGCATGCTCCGGCACCGGGACCTGCGCGGTCACCATGAACGCGGCCCAGAGCGTGACGGCCACCTTCAACCATGCCTCGGGCGTTACGACGTACCCGCTCGTCATCACGAAGGCCGGCGCGGGCGGCGGCACGGTGACCTCGGCTCCCTCCGGCGCGAGCTGCCGCGAGGGCTGCACCGCGAGCTTCCCCGCGGGAACCAGCGTGACGCTCACCGCCATCGCCGACCGCGGGTCCACCTTCGGCGGCTGGAGTGGCGCCTGCTCCGGCACCGGGACCTGCACGGTCACCATGAACGCGGCCCAGAACGTGACGGCCAAGTTCGCGACCATCGTGCCGAGCGCCGGCTGCGCGACCAGCGGCTCCGACGCCGGGCTCGCGCTTCTCCTGCCCTCCCTTGCCGCGTTTCTCCTTGGCCGTCGACGCAGCGCGACGCCGCCGGCCCGGGGCTGACCCACCGTTCGCGGTCCGTGGTTGCGCGCGCTGGCCGCTCGTGGTGAACGAGATGGAGCGGATGTGAGAGCTTCCCTCGGGGTGATGCATGCGCGTGATGGCCTGTCTTGGAGTCGTCCTCGGCGCTGGCGCCTGTCTGCCCATCGTCGTACCGCCCCCGGCCCGCCCTTTGAGTGACGAGTGCGTGCGGCTGTACCTCGAGAACGACCTCGACCAGGCTGAGGTGGCTTGCGACCACGCCCTCGAGTACCAGCCGAAGTTCTGGGACGCGCTGCACGCCAAGGGCCTCATTCACCTCAAGCGGGGCGACGTCGCCGGAGCCAAGGAGCTCTTCATTCAGGCGTTGCGCGCCAACCAAGACATGGCCGTTTCACAGAACATGCTCGGTTACATCGCCCTCGAGCAGGGTGACGCGAGCACGGCCCGGGGCCACTTCCTCGCTGCGCTGCGCATCGACCCCGAGCTCCTCGCCGCTCGCACCAACCTCGCGCTCGCCTTCCTCAGGCTCAAGGACCTGGACTCGGCCGAGAAGGCCTACCGGCACCTCATCGTGTCGAACCCGGCGCTCTCCGAGGCGTACCAGGGCATCGGGGCCATCATGCTGCTCCGCGACCGCTGCGAGGACGCCGTGGGCTGGTTCGCCAAGGCCGTCGCCCTCGAGCCGAACTACGTCGCCGCGTGGAAGGGCCTCGGCTCGGCCTACGCGACCCTCGGCCGTCGCGACGAGGCCAAAGACGCCTTCGACAGTTGCCTCATCGCCAAGCCCGGAGAACCCGAATGTACCCGGGCCATGCGCCTGCTCACCCAGTAGCCGGCGGCCCCAGTCCCCGCCCATGACGTGGTATGCGGGAGCACCGCCGTGTCCCACCCGCCCGGGCTCGCGGGTCAAAGCGTCGGTAGGGAGTTGTGAGGCATGGGGCCAGCGCCCCGCGGTTCAATGAACGGAGGGCTGACCCGACAGGAGGTCGAGCGCCTCTTCGTGCAATTCGCACCGGTGGTGTTCCGCCGGGCGCGGCGGCTCCTCGCGCGCGACGCCGACGCGTGGGACGTCGTGCAGGAGGTGTTCGAGCGCATGCTCAGTCACGGTGCCAGCTTTCGGGGCGAGGCCAGGCCCATGACGTGGGTGTACCGCGTCACCACCAACGTCGCGTTGAACCTGCTCCGGGGCCGGCGCCTGCGAGAGCCGGTGTTGACTCTGGTGACCGAGGACGTCGCCACCGGCGTTGACGACGTCGAGGCCCGCCAGTTGCTCGCCAAGTGGATGGAGCGCCTGGGCGAGCGCGAGCTAGAGATCGCCTCCCTGCTCTACATCGACGGGCTGACCCAGCAGGAGGTAGCCGACGTGCTTCAACTCTCGCGGAAGACCATTGGTCGAGAGGTCGACGAGCTGCGTGCCAAGCTCGAAGCGCTCGGAGCCTTGCCCGAAGGAGAGACGTGATGGAAGAGCACCTTTCTCAGCTCGAGCTCGACGAGGTCGCTGCTGGCGTGGCACCCCGGCCTGCCCACCTCGAGCACTGTGGCAGCTGCCGCGACCGCCTCGAAGAACGGCAGCGCGCTGACGTGGCGTTGCTCCAGAGCCCTGAGGCGAAGCGGCGCTTGGCCGCACTGGTCTCGCGGGCCCAGGAGCCGGCGGGTGTCGCCGCCTCTCCTGCGCGATGGCGTCGAGTCGTCCTCCTCGCGGCTCCGCTCGCGGCCGGCCTCGCCCTCTTTCTCGCCTGGCCTCGCGACTCCCTCACCGACGGTACCCGGCTCAAGGGCGCGCCCACGGTGATGCTCCTCGATGGCTCGAATCGGCAAGTCGTGCGTGCGGCTCCGGGGCAGATGCTGACGCTCGTGGTGGGCTCCGGAGGCTTCTCCCACGGGGCCGTCTTTGCCATCGACGCCAACGGGAAGGCGGAGACGCTGTGGCCGAAAGACGGGGCGACCTATGCGCCTCTCCCCGCTGGCGCCGAGGTGCGACTGGTCGAGCTCGAGGTCACGCCAGGAGACGTCACCGTGAAGGCGGCCTTCGCCAATGAGGCCCGGCCGCTGACCGAGGAAGGTGTGCAGTCACGGACGGTGAGGCTCCAGGTGCCATGAGGCGGCCGCGGGGAACCGATGAGCGTGCGAATGCCCGGCCTCTGGGTGCGGAGGGTTGCCGTACACGCCGTGTGCCTACGGGAGTTGCGTGCCAGGCGCGACCGCTCGCTGTCCCTGAGGTGCTCCCGACTACGGCGCCTGAATGAGGACGTTTGGCGAGAAGGGTCGTGGAGGAGTCGTGAGCGTATCGACGGTGAGCGACACTGGGTCCACCTTGGTGGCACACGGGTTCACGCCTCCGGTCAGCGCGAGCAAAATGGGCGTGGCATATCTCAGGGCCGCTCGCCTGACCCCCGGCTGGGAGCCGTTGAAGGGTACATTGAAGGCATCATCGGTGCGCGTCGCCCAGGCGATGTTCGAGGTGTCGCCCACCGGGCCCTGACCAGTGAAGAGGAAGCCGCCCTCGCTCGGGCGGACGAGGCGGCCAGCGTACTCGTCCATTCCAGGCGTACCGAAGGCCCACCCTTCGTCCGGCCGCGGCTCCCCCGAGGGCTGGAGCGTCATGATGATGACGTCCCGCTGGCCGACCGCGTCGGTCTCGGTCGCCAGCACCACGTATCGCCCGGCGTCCGCGTCGACGAGCGCGTCACTGAGGGTGGTCGTCAGGGCCGAGCCGGTCTCCGGGTCACCGACCGCCAGGCCGACCTGGTCCGACAGCTTCGCGAGGTCATACGAGACGCCGACGAAGCCCACGGAGGTGTCTTGGTATTGGCCAAGCACGACGTAGCCAGTCCCCGCGAGTTCGACCAGCACCTTGCGGGTGAGGAAGTTGGCTTCCACGCCCACCAGGTTCCTCAGGGCCAGCACCTCGAGGGCCGGGTCGAGCTTCGCCACGAAGCTCGAGACCACGCCGGCCGCGGGGCACGTCCCCCAATCGATGCAGGCCGCGTCGAAGGTGGCGCCGACGACCACCACGCCGCCCGCGTTCGCAGGGTCTGGGTCCCACATGATGTCTGTCACCGAGGCCATCGAGACGCTCGCGCACTCGACGTCTTGCGGGGTGGGCACCAGGAACCTCTTCGCCGCGCTCGGAGCGCCGGTGGCATCGGTGAGCACGACCCAGGCCGCGGTGTCGTTCCAGCGCACGCCGTCGCCGTTGGAGCCCCTCGTCGAGTAGCCGCCCAGCGCGTGACGCCTCTGAGCGTTCTCCTGGCCGCTGGTGAAGACCGAGTCGTAGAGCTCGCTGTTGGCCCCCGTGTACGAGAGCGCGACGAGCGGCGACCGAGTGAGCCCGTTCACCACGCCGCCAGGGTCTCGGGTGATGGCGTACGCGCCGAACAGCCCAGCCCGGCTCAATGGGCCCAAGGCGGTCCAACCCACCACGGCCGGGGCGTCGTCTCCGTTGGAGCTGATGCGCCAGCCGTGGGTGTCGCTGCCTGGGTCGCCCCAGTCCGTCAGCGCGGGGCCATCGACCTCGTCGTCGGTGGCGACGAGACCCGCCAGCGACGTGCCCTCGCTGCTGACGTTGCGCTCGACGATGAAGCTCGAGGCGCTCGTGGGAAGACCAGCGTCGAGGCCCGGAGCCAGGGCCACGGCATTCGGGTCGTCGGCGAGAGTTCGCGGGCCCTCGTAGTACCGCGACCACAGGCCGTAGAACTGGGCGACGCACGTGGTCGCCGCTCCGATGGTGGTGGTGGCCGAACGGTCCTTCGAGGCCCAGCCGGTGGAGCAGACCCACTTCACGAAACGGCTCAGGTCTTGGCCGGCTTCATTGGTCGTCTCCGTCGTGCTCAGCGTCAGCTCCCCAGTGTCCACCAAGGCCTCACAGGTCGACTCCCCCTCGGCGATGATGCACGGCGAGGAGACGAGCCCAAAAGTCGTGAGGCCCGAGGCGGCGGGAACCACGCGGATGGTGACGAGGGCCTGGGGTTGAAAGGCCGCGGTGCAGTCGTAGACGGCCCCTGGGCTCGCCTCGAGCACCGTCACGGTCACTGATTCCGTGGCTCCGGTGCACCCACTGGCCATGCCCGAGCCGCTCGAGAAGGCCCCGCTCCACGAGGCGACGCGACTCGCGTCGGGAATGGCCGTCAGCGTCACGCCGGTGTCGCCCGGAAGCACTCTGGTGCTCGACGGAGTCACGGCCCCATGCGGGCCGGCGAGGCCGCGTACCGTCACCTCGCGGGACACGAAGGTCGCCGTACACGCCTTCGCCGCATCGAGCGTCACCTTCGTCGCGAGGCCGGTCCCCAGGCAATCACCACTCCAACCCACGAAGGCGACGGCGCCTCCGTCAGCAGCCGTTTGAGCCGTGAGCGTCACGTCGGTGCCGAAGTCGAAGGGTCGCATCGACGACTTCCGAATCTACTGGGGCGCGCTGACGCCGGCCCAGGTGGCCTCGCTGGCGGGGAAGTGAGGCGACCCGGGCCCCTGACCCGAACCCGGTAGGGGGGGACTCTGATCCTATCTAGGGCTGAGAACATGCTCCGAGAGGAAGCACGATGAACCGGGTGCCTCGCATTTTCATCATCGCCACGTTGCTGCTGGGCGCCTCCTGTGAGCTCGGCTTGGTGTCCGACCTCAACGGGTGGGTCCCGGTCGCCGACGGAGGGGACCACCGCCCGGACCCGGACCCGGTTCCAGACCCGGATCCGAACCATCACGACCCCGACGCCTCCACCCCCTTCGATGAGTCGAGAGACGCGGGCCCGAGCGTGCGGGATGCCGGCAACGGTTCGGGCCAGGACTCTGGTACCCGAGACGCGGGCGGAGGCACCGATGCCTCAGTGCCGACGGGCTCCGGTCCATGCGACATCTACGGCGCGGGACAGACCCCCTGCGTCGCCGCCTACAGCACGACCCGGGCACTGTATTCCGCCTATGCCGGAAAACTCTATCAGCTCAAGAAGTCGGACGGCTCCACCAAGGACATCGGGCCGACGTCACCGGGAGGCATCGCCAATTCAGCGGCCCAGGACGAGTTCTGCCCTGGCAAGGGCTCGTGCACCATCTCGATCATCTACGACCAGTCGGGCAAGGGCAACGATCTCACCAAGGCCCCCGGTGGAAGCAAGGTCTACGGCCCCAATGACGACATCGAGGCGGTGGCCGACGCTCTGCCGACGACGCTGAAGGGTCAGAAGGTCTACGGGGTCCACGTGGTCGGCTCTCCAACCTGGACGTCGCCCGGTCAGGTCGGCTACCGAAACACCAAGACCACCGGCATCGCCAAGGGTGACAACCCCGAGAGCATGTACATGGTCACCGACGGTACCTATTACAACGCCACCTGCTGCTTCGACTTCGGTAACGCCGAGATGCTCCCCGTCGCTGGCGGCTTCGGCACCATGGAGACCCTCTACTTCGGGAACGTCGACTGGTGGGACACGGGCGCCGGACAGGGCCCGTGGATCATGGCGGACCTCGAGGTCGGCGTGTACAACCACGGCGGCAACCATACGAGAGACAGCAGCAACAAACAGAACCCCAAGGACATCTCGTTCTCGTACCCGTTCGTCACCGCCATACTCAAGGGTAACTCCGCGCAAGCGAAGAACGGCGGCCCGTTCACGCTCAAGGGAGCCAACGCCCAATCGGGTACCCTGACCACCGTCTGGGATGGCGACTACCCCAGTGGCTACTCCCCGATGAACCGGCAGGGGGGCGTCGTCCTCGGCGTGGGCGGTGACAACAGCAGCATGGCCCACGGGAACTTCTACGAAGGCGTGTTGACCACCGGCTACGCCACGACCGCCACCGATGAGGCCCTGCAGGCGAATATCGTCGCCGCGGGGTACGGGAAGTAGGGCTTTGGAGCGTCGTTTGACCCACTTTGCCCCTCTGGATCCACTTGAACGTGGTGCGGCTCCAACTCCTCGTTTTCGGCCTCCTCGCCGCCTGCTCATGCGGGAAGAAGCACCGATCGCCTCCGGCCCCCAAGGGAGAGGCTTCAAAGGCTGAAGCGCCCTCCGCGACCCAAGGGGAGGATGTCCGCGTCTGGGTCTCCTCCTCTGGCGACGGAAGGACCGCGCTGCGCCAGGACCCAGCCGGCGACACGTGCCATGCCGAGTGCACGACCGGCGAGGGTACCAAGGTGTGGGAGGGCGTCGCGCCTTGCCTGGGAGTGAAGTCCGAACGGCGCTTCGTCGCCCCCGATTGCGAGCGCGTGGTCGTCATCAACCCGGCTCCCAGCCGAGACGGCGACTGGTCAGCGACCGAGGTGATGCGTGTCTACACCCGGAATCGACTGGACCACTCGGTGTCGGGCTCATCGTTGATGGCCGAGAAGGACGTAGGCCCATCGCGGTCGTGGCTCAAGGGCTCCGCGGACGCTCCTGGGCAGGAGCCCCGCTACTCGGCGAACGGGCGAGCGGTCGAGTTCGAAACCGCTGACGGGCGGTCGCACTCCGTGGCTCTGGTGGTCGAGACAACGGCGGTCGCCGAGGCCACCGCCATCGACGCCACCCAAGCCAAGGTCACCGCGTCGAAGCACGCCACCAAGCCACACCGCAAAGGCAAGAGGCACCGGTAGCGCCGTCCCCTTCCTCTGCGAAATCGAGAATCTCGCGCGCTGCCCATGGGCCCTTGTCCACGAGACCTACCACATGTTAGGTAATGTGCTACCAATTGGTATACTCAAGTCTCACTGAACCCTCGCAAGGCTGCGAGGGCTGATCCGAGCGCGGAGGGGAATCATGAGGACTCATGGTGTCAGGCTGTCCTTTCTTGCCCTGGCCGCGGCGACCACCGGTTGCCAAATCGAGAAGCTGGCCCCAGACAGGGTGGCGATGGGCGTCGCGCGCCTGAGCGTCCGCAACCTGGGCACCGTCATCTCCCTCGTCTCGAAGGACACGGACTGCGGCTTCGGCAGCGCGGCGGCGACCTCGGCCGCTACCTTCGACGGCCCGGTGGGTGGCGATGGGACGATGACGGTCTCCATCGACGGCTGCGTGCTCGACTTTGGCCCGAAGCTCCAGGACATCGCGACCGACTGCTCGGGCGTCAAGACCAAGGCCGCCGGAAAGGTGACCATCAGCGGGACACAGACCATCGTCGGGCACATCACCGGCAACCCGAAGACGCCGATCATCCCCGCTACCGCCGGCGCCGTCACCTTCGACCTGACGATGCGCTTCGCGGGCTACGAGGTGCGCTCCAGTGACAGCAAGGCGGGAATGCGCAACGACCGTGGCTCGGCCCACGTGCTCGCTCACCCGCACCTCGGCGTCAGCGCCTCGTTGGGAGTGTGCTCCATCGCCACCACTGACCTCACCCTCGACTCTATCCAGTACGACGGTGCCCACGTGCAGGTCGACCCCGACAGCGGCTTCTTCCCGGTTGAGGTCCCCACCTCCGACTTCGGGGCGCAGGTGGGGCGCTGGGCCGACCGCGAGAACGCCCTCTTTGGCTCGCTGACCGTCTGGGACCACCGGTCGAAGCTCCCCACCGCTGATGACCACGACGGGCTCATCGCCGGCTACAAGCGGGCCAGCTTCGAGGCCGCCTTCGCCTGCACCGACGATCTCGCTCAGCCGCTCAGCTACGAGTGCAAGGACCTCAGCACGGTGCTCGCCGAGAACCTGGCGCGCCTCACGGTCGCCACCTTCGGCCAGCTCGCCAAGGCCTACGACCACGACGCCACCTGCGGCTTCGCTAGCCCAGCGACGCTCAAGGGGCAGCAGGTCAGCGGCGCCGAGGTCGGCCGGCAGGGCGCCACCGTGAGCATCCCCCTGGCGACGCCCTGCGAGCTGAGGTTTGACGCCCCTACCGTCATCCATGAGAGCTGCAGCGGAGTGAAGACCATCGTCCAGGGCACGGTCTCGGCCACCGGCGTCAAGCAGATCTCCGGCCTCAACACCGGCAACCAGAGCAACCCCATCATCCCCAACACCCGCCAGGCCGGGAGCCTCACCCTGCGAATGGACATGAGCCACCTGAGCGTTCGCCGCTCGGATCTCCCGGCGGAGCTCCGGCTCGACCGTGGGGTGCTGTCGGGCCACGCCAGCGCGGTGCTGGCGCTCGACACGAGCCTGCGCGCCTGCTCCATCACGACCTCGACGGCGACCATGAGCCAACTGACGCTGGTGGACGCCGATGCCGTCATCGTCAACGACGGCACCACCTTCTCGCTCCCCTCCTCCAGCGCCACGCTCGACGCCGTCAACGGGCGCGTGGGCGACCAGGAGAACACGCTCCAGGGGACGGTGTCGCTGGGGAGCCGGGCCTTCCCCGTCGGCACCGCCGGCGCCCCACTGGCGCTCGACCCCACGTACGACGCGGCGCGCTTCCTCAGCGAAGACGCCTGCCAGCCCAACTTCCAGGCCACCGCCACCGACGCCGACTGCGACCTCTCCCCACTGCTGGGTAACGCCGCCGCCCGGTTCCTGGTCCAGACGGCCGGGGCCATCGCCTCGATGGTCAACGCGAATACCACCTGCGGCTTCGCCAACGCCCTGGGGGTCCTCCTCTGGCCGACCTCTGTCGTCGGCAACGCGGGCGAGAAGGGCTCCATGACCTGGAAGGTGAGTGGCTGCTCCCTCGGGACGGACCCGGCGTCCGCCTACCAGACCAACTGCCTCGGAGTCGCCAGCGTCGCCGGCGGCCGCGCGAGCACCAACGCCACCCGCGCGGTGGTGGGCGAGCGGGAGAAGATGCTGGCGCTGGTGGACTCCATCAAGCCCCTCAACCCGAGCTCCGTCACCATCACGCTCGACGCCAAGCTCGAGGAGTTCAGCTCCTACGACTTGCCGAAGGGTGCCACCCAGCCGTCGCAGGGCATCACCTGGCACACCGGCTCGCTCACTGGGGTCGTCGCGGCCTACACCGGCAACGACTCCGCCGATCAAGGCCGCTACGACATCCCCACGCCCGTCGCCGGGTTCCACCACCTCGGCGCGACCAACGCCGACGTCACCATCACCGCCCAGGGCGTCACCCTGCGCACGCACATCGACCGGGCCGACCTCACCGCGCAGAACGGCGTCTACCTCGGGCAGGGCAACACCATCGAGGGCGACATCACCGTCGATGGACACGTGGTGCACATCGAGCCGAGCCCCCTCAACCCAGACTACGACGAGGCCACCTTCGAGACGGGCTACCGGTGCACGCCGAAGCTGTTGTCGGTGCTCCCCTCACACTGAAGGCGGTGGGGCGACTTCCGTTGACGCCTCCGCGCTCCGGCGTCGGGAGCCCGTCACTCGAAGTCGACGTACACCATGGTCTGGTTGAGGAGCATGTACGCCACCTCGCCGAAGGTGATGGGGCCGGTCATGTTCCCGGTGCGCTTCCCCTCGAGGGAACCGTACAGGTAGTTGAGGATACAGTTGCACGCGAAGACGGGTGACGCCGCGCGGGCGGTGGCTTCTTTCTGGAACGCCACCGCGTAGTCCTCCGACAGCGCGCGGGCCAGGCGGTACGTGACGCCCTGGAAGACCGGTGCGTAGAACGAGGTGCGCTTGGCGACCGCGTCGACTCCCTGGAAGGCGACGTTCACCATCGCGCCCTGGTAGTCCGCCACCAGAGGGAGCCGGGTGTCGATCTTCCTTTCCCCCAAGTACTCGGCCAGGTTCCGCCGCTCGCCGTTGACGAAGCAGTCGGTCACATCCAACCCATCGCGGTCGAAGGTGATGGCGTCGCCGTCACCCTGAGTGAACAGGTTGATGATGTCCACCTTGGCCACTCGGCCCTTCGGCAGCTTGACGTGGAGCACGGCGGCGGCGTTCTCCGATGACTCGCCGGTCGCGCCGTTGAACACCTTGGGCATCACCTTGCCGAGGTCGTTCAGGTCGACCCCGGAGATCCAGCCGACCAGGGGGCGGTCGAACAGACCCTTCCACGACACGCAGTGCTGAGCGAAGTCGCCCGCGGCCCGGCTGGCGGCCGGCATGATGATGAACGAGACCCCATTCTCCGGATAGTCGGCGGGAATCTGCGAGAGCTGCGCGGGCGCGTAGAGCTTGCTCGTGCCCTCGAGGACGAAGTCTGGAAGGCTGGTGACGAAGAGCTCTTCGGCCGTCTTCTTCCCTCCGTCGTTGGCCATGAAGTACGGAATGGTGCCGCCGATCCACCGCCCCGTGGGCAAGGCCTTGAGCAGCCCTTCGTCGCCAGCGAACAGCAGCGGGCGCCCCTCGGCCACCAATCGCTTCGCCTCCGAAATCGACACCAGCGTATTCATGGCTTCTCCCCGGCGAAGAGGGTCCGAATGTCGTCGCGCGCGGCGTCGAGGTTCTTCACGAAGAAGTCGTGGGCCGTGTCGATGGCTTCCTGCAGCGACTTGGTGTCCCGTCGAGCACCCATCAGCCGGGCCCGGGTGAGCATCATTCGAACTGCTAACCCTTTGATGGCGAATTGCTCATTCCCCGAGACCAGTTGCTTCCACCGAGGGTCATTCTTGGGAGGGATCATGGCGGGCTCCGATGGACCCTCCCAGTTCACCAATCGCGCCAATGCTTCCGTCGCATCTTCTCGCGGCTCTGCGCCCGCGGTGATCGGGTCGCCTGGGGACCATGGGTGGCCTCAGACTCCGCGCGCTCGTCAGTCGCCGGGCTTTGCGCTACCTTCCGCCGCCCAATTCTCACCAGGTGCCCACCACCATGCTCCAAGGCTTCATTCGCTTTTTGCTGCCCCACGACGACCGCTGGTTCGACATGCTCGAGGAGCTCGGGCGACTGGGCCATGAAGCGTCGAAGGCGCTCCTGGGCTTCGAGACCCAGACCGCCGAGCAGGTGCGCGACATCGTGCAGCGGCTCGAGCACCAAGCGGACGACGTGGTGCGGCGCATGGAAGAGGCGCTGGCCCGCACCTTCGTCACCCCCATCGACCGGGAAGACCTGCACCGCCTCACCGGTGAGCTCGACGACATCATCGACCTGATGAACCTCTCGGCGCGGTGCTTCACGCTGTACCACGTGGACCGACCGACGACGGCGATGCTGAACATCATGGGCCGGCTCGACGCCGCGACGGCGATGATTGCCGAGGCGGTGCCCAAGCTGCGCAAGCACGAGTACACGGCCCTCATCGAAGACGGGCGGAAGATCCGCGCCATCGAGAAGGAAGCCGACACCATCTATCGCAACGCCATCAGCGAGCTGTTCTCCAAGGAGTCCATCGATCCCCGTGAGCTGCTCAAGCAGAAAGAGGCGCTCGACGACCTCGAGAACGCCGTCGACCATTGTGACAAGGTGGCCGACCTGCTCGCCAACTTGGCGGTGAAGCACGGCTGAAGCAGGGCTCGGCTCAGGCAGCCTCGCGGTTCGGGCCTGGTGACGTGGGCTCGAGCCGGGTTCCGTCGATCGGCAAGCGAATGATGAACGTCGTCCCTCGGCCCACCTCCGATTCGAAGGTCAGCGAGCCGCCGTGCTTCTCCACCACGATAGACCTGGCGATGGCCAGGCCCTGGCCCGTGCCCCGGCCTACCTCCTTGGTGGTGAAGAAGGGCTCGAAGACCCGGTCTCTGATGGCCTCGGGAATGCCGCAGCCCGAGTCCTCCACCTCGACGCGCACGGCCTGGCCTTCGTGCGCCGTGCGCACCGTGATGCGCCCCTTGGGGCCGTTGGGGCCTGCTCGGTCGGCGATGGCGTGGGCTGCGTTGACGAGCAAGTTGAGGAACACCTGGTTCAAGTCGTCGACGTGGCACAGCACGGTGGGCACCTGGCCCAGCTTCGTCTCGACGTCGGCCACGTACTTGTACTCGTTGCGCGCGATGATGAGGGTCATCTCGAGCGCCTTGTTGAGGTCCGCCAGCTGCTTGTTCACGCCTCCTGGGTGGGCGAACTCCTTCATCGCCCGCACGATGGTCGTGATGCGTGCCATGCCTTCTTTGGCCCGCTGCAGGGCCGAGGGCGTGTGGTTCACCAGGTACTCGAGGTCGGCGTCGTCTTCGGCCAGTTTGGCCTCTTCGCGCAGCGGCTCTGGGGTCTTCGAGATGAGCGTGCGGTAGGTCGCGATGAGCACCAGCACGTCGTGGTAGCTGTCGCTGAGGTACGAGAGGCTGTCACCGACGTACTGAGAAGGGGTGTTGATTTCATGGGCGATGCCCGAGGCCAGCTGCCCCACGGCCTCGAGCTTCTGCGAGTGCCGGAGCTGCGTCTCGAGCCGTCGGCGCTCCGAGAGGTCCACGAAGGCGTTGATGTGCACGGCACCTCCGTCGAGCTCGGTCGGCACCGCGGCGAGGAGCACGGGAATGTTGCTGCCCTTCGAATCGACGATGACGGCCTCGTGGGAGGGTTCTGGTCCCGTGCTTGGCGCGACCCGAGCGAACTGGCCCCAGCGGAGGCCCACGAGCGCGGCCGGCTCCGACTTGAGGACCTCTCCGGCGACCTTGTTGGCCCTGCGAATGCCGCCCCCCTCGTCGACCACCACCACGCCGAAGGGCACGTCGGCGATGAGCTTCTCGAGCGCGTCGACCGCTCGGTGCAGGGCCACCGTCGACCGCCGGTGCGACAGCACGGTCACCATCGCGCCCAGCGAGCCCAGCACCGCGAGCAGCGCGATGCCGCCGATCATCACCACCCCCACGGACTCTTGCCGGCGCAGCGACTCCCCGCGCAGCCTGCGCTCGCCCTCGATGGTCTCTTGAATTCGCTCCAGGTCACCGGCCAGGGCGACCATGGCCGGGTCGGCGTACTGGGTGAGGTCGTCTCGTGCACCGACCCGGTCTTGAGCCGCCAGCCTCGCCGTGATTCGCTGGGCCGAGTCGTGGAAGGCTCGGTGGGAAACTTCGAGGTTCTTGAACAGCGCCCCCAGCTCCTGGAGCTCGCCCTCGGCCGTCACGCGTGCCGGGCTCTCGAGCCACAGGCCCAGCTCGCATGCCTCAGCGGACTCCTCAAAGGCGACCGATTCCACCGGCAGCTCTCGCTGGAACTTCCCCAGCTCCCATCGCAGCCGTCGATGGATGTTCTGCGACTGGACGAGCCGCACGTCGAGTGCCAGGAGCCGGAACTCCTCGTCGAAGCGAGCTTGGGCCACCTCGTGGAGGAGAATCGCCACCCCGGCGAACACCACCGAGAGCGTCCCCAGCAGCGCCGCGATGGCCACCAAACCCTTGGAGGAGCCCAACCGTTCGATTGTCGTGCCTCCTTCTGGGTCCACCGACAGCAAGGGATGGGCCGACCGGGGAGCCCTCGGAATCAACTGAAGGGGCCGGGGTGGTGCTGGGTCGCTCCGTCTCCATGGGAGCTGTGGCGACCCACCTGGGGCAGGCGCTCGCTCGAATTGCGGATTAAGAGGAGCGCTCGTGTTGGCACGGTTCTATTGGGGCTTCACCCGGCCCCTGGTGTTGCTGCTCAGGTTGAGGGCCGAGCCGGTGGCTTGGCGGGCTTTCGTGCGCACCGTCAGCATCCAGGCAGCCCTGACGCTGTGTTTGGGCAGCGCCTTCACCGTGGCGAACTGGTACCAGCACTCCGAGGAGAAGCAGCAGGCGACGCTCGCTGACGCCCTCGCCGAGTTGGAGGACGCCCGTCAGGAGTTGCTGGCGGCGGACGCTGGCGTCGAGGTCGACGAGCTGGCCTCGCTCAAGGACGAGGTCGACGCGCAGGCAGCGAAGGTCGAGACGCTCGAGCGAAAGGCGGGGCTGCGAGGAGGCCTGCACTGGTGGGAGCGGCTGGCGCTCTGGGCCTCGAATCTGGTCGGTGCGCAGCTCCTCGTCTTGGCGCTCTCGCGCGATTTTCAAGACCGCCTGGCGCAGGACCTCTCGCTGGTGGCTGGGCTCCAGCCGGAAGACGCACCGACGCGTATTCGCATCAGGGTGGATCTCCCCTGGCTGTGGCGCAAGCTGCGGCGGCGGGCTCGCGGCCTCTGGGTCACCACGGCGGGCGTGGTGGCGCTGAGCCCGCTGATTCCCCTGGGCTACATTCTCGGCTACGGGAACGAGCTGAGCTCCGCGCTGGTGACCCTCGTCTCGGCGTACTGGTGGGTGGTCTTCACCGCGGCCAAGAGCGCCCGGGCCTGGAGGTTCGAGGGCGACTCGACGCCGCCCACTCCGGTGAAGGTGCTGGGCGAGCTCGCCGAGCAGCCCTGGCTCAAGTGGCTCGGGCCCAAGTGGGTGGCGCGCTTCAGTCGCTGGGCCACGAGGTCGGTGGCGGCTCCGGCCCGGGCCATCGAGGAGGACCTTGGCGCCTTCGCCGGGCTGGCCGTCGCCCGGGCCGTGGCGTCGATTCCGGTTCTGCGAATCGGTCTCAGGGCGGCCGTCATCGTCGCCGCGGGCGAGGCCCTCGAGTCGAGCCTCCCGCTCCAGCCGGTCGTCGAACCCGTCGGGAGCTCCGAGGCCGGCTCGCCCGTCGGCTCAGGTGCCGTCTCCGTCCACGAGTGACGCGCGGTCGTTGGGCCGTGTCGCCTACGCGAGTCGAGAGAGGCGGCGGTTCGATTCGGGGAAATCGACTCCCAGCGCTGCCCCCACGAGCGCGCCCAGGGTCAGGGCGTGGAAGAGGTTGGCGTCGAGCCACGACGGAGCAGGCGTTGGTCCGCTCGTGCCCAGGGACATGCACGCCGCGCCGAGTATCACCGAGGCGATGGCAGCCCATTGGTACAGCCGCAGGCCGAAGGCCACCGGAGTCTGCGGCTCGCCACGGTAGGCCTCCTCGACGAACCGGCCTGCTCCGCCGAGGAAGAGGTAGAGCCCGCAGATGGCGTGCAGTGGCCACTCGGCAGACCACGCTCGCACCAGCACCAGGGCGATGAGTGCGTTCCAGAGGATGGAGTAGAGCGCCGTCGGGTGCACTGGCACGCCCCCCAACTCCGAGAGCCGCACCACCCGCGACCGAGGGTGGGTGTGCCGAATGCCGATGGTGGCAGGGGCCGCTCGCCCGTGGCAACAGCCCTGAACGAGGCACCGCAACCGCCCCACCGACTGGACGAAGGGGGCCGCGGTGCAGAACGCCGCGAGCACGAGCCACCGCGAGCTGCCCAGCCATGGCGCGGCCACCCAGCAGGTGAGGAGGACGCCGAGCAGCCCGCCGTAGAAGCCAAACGGCCTCGACAACCGCGTCGAACCTTCGATGAGCTGCGCCCACAGCCCGGCCCCGATGAGGCCGCCCAGGGTGGCGATGGCCACGGCGGATCGTCCTGACGCTCCGACGAGGGCACTGGCGATGGCCACTCCGCCTGCCGTTGCCAGCCCCGCGTACAGCCCATGGTTGATGAGGCGAACTGGCCCAATGCGCCACTCGCGCCACGAGTTGGCGATTCGTTCGCTGAGCGTGCGAGCGACCTCCCACAGACGGCTACCGAGGGCGCCCAAGAGAAACGCGAGGCTCAGCTGTGCCAGTGTCTGGGCTGGGGCGAGCGGCCCGGTCGCGAACGAGAGCAGGACACTCGCCCCGAGCGCCCGTCGATGGAGGTGCCAGGCGTACGCGAGCAGACGTCGCGAAGACAGCAGCGGTGGGGTGCCCAGCACAACGAGCAACGGACCCCACACCAGGGTGGGGAGAGAGGCGCGGCCGAGCGCTCCCAGGCTGACCCAGGCGCCCCAGGGCAGGAGCACGTGCACGACGTAGCTCCCGCGTTCGCGCAACGAGGCAGGGCCGGCCTTGGCCTCTGGGGGGTTGAGCCCGGCCAGGGCCTGCTCACCGAAGCGGGCGCGGAGGCGGGGGAGCTCGTGTCCGAGGACCAGTGCCGCGGCGGCCAGCGCGAAGAGCGGCGTGACGAGCCACAGGCCGCTGGCCGAGCCCACCACCAGAGAGACTCCAGCGACTGTGAGCACCGCTCCCAGGTAGATGGGGTGTGCGAGGACGCCGTAGACGCCACTGTCGACGTGACGTGGTGGAGGAAAGGCATTCATCGGGAGGCCGCCGCCGTGACGGAACAGCGCCCACCACCCCAAGACAACCAGGAGCGAACCCGTGGAGATCAACACTCCCCCGGCGGTCGTGTGCTCGAACGCCGGCCCACAGGCGAGCCCGGCGGTGCGGTGCGCCCACAGCCCCAGGCCGAGCGGGAGCACGAGCGTGAAGAGGAGCGCGTAGAGCACCTTCCCCAGGACCGTGCCGTCGGCCCGCGCCTCGGTGGCAGTGGTGTCAGCCTCGCAGGTCAGCTCTGTTGCCATGTGACCACCTCGTGTATGGCTCGGCCGGGCGCGCCGAAGATGGTGCAGGGCGCTGCGTGCTTGATCTCGTGTGGGTCCCCGGTGAGGCGACGAAGCAGAGCACGTGCCGGCCCGAGCCGCAGCCCTTCGATTTCGCCGACGTGGACGTCGAGGAGTGTGCGTGGCGTGCCCAGCGTGAGGCCGGTCGGCAGGGCCATCGGGAGCGCGGTGACCTCCTGGCCGTCGACCCAGGAGTGCGTGAGAGGCGGGCCGGCATCGCCACGGCCCAGCTCGGCGTGCACCCAGAAGGCCGCGTGCTCACCGGCGACGGCCCGGCCCCAATGCAACGTGGAGATGGGGAAGCGCCACGGCGGGAGATCGAAGAAGACCCGGTCCCGGTAACCCCTGCCGCGGACTTCGAGCCGGCCCCCCGGCCATGAGAGCTCGCCCTCCACGTCCGCATCGGGGATCTCCACGGTCCAGTCGAGTCGGCGCGTCCCGACCGAGAGGAAAGGCCTTCGCAGGTCCGCGGGCGTGGCGCGAGGGTGGTAGCACAGCGTCCCTCGCAGCTCGCCGGCCGCGATGAACAACCGGTCGCCGGAGATGCCAGAGTCTCCGAAGCGCAGCTCCGCACCTCTCCCGGAGGCAGCCTCGACCGCGGCGCTCCCACGCACGACGCGGCCATCGGCGAAGAAGACTTCAGCGGTCGCCCGAGCCCAACGCGCCCCCAGCAGCGCGAGCTGGCCGAAGTAGATCAACACAATCGTGCCGTCTTCCAGCAGGACGTCGACGTACCACTTCTCGAGCGTGCATGGGAATCGAGTCGGTGCGAGCGCGAGATCCAACCGCTGGCTGGGTCTTCCGTCAAGCAACGTTCACCTCCAATGAAGACATGCCGCCGGGGGCACGTGTGCAGCATGATGCGTACCTGTGCCGTTGTCTGCACATATGAAGGACTCCGGCCCTGAGATCTTCGTCGGAGTGGCTCAAGGCGGAGCGGGGGTCAGCAATGCGCGTGCCGTCCTCGTCGACCCTCGGCGAGGAGGCTGCTCGGGTCATCCCTCGGCGTTGTCCTCAACCACAACAGCACCCGCCCAAAGGGGACGCGGGCGGCTCGGGTGCCCTCCACCGTACCTCGACCGACCAGGCCCTCGAAGGGCGACTCGAACGGAGCTCACCAGAGCCACGGACGCGTACGTGCTCGAGAGCGCTTCCTTGACGACCCTTGGCGTGGTGACGGCGAAAGACGCCGCCTTCGTGGACCCTCTGTTTCAGGGCTTCCCCGTCTCGAGGTGCAGCTCTTGTCGCAACGCCGCCAGCGCGGCCACGTTGGACTGCCTCGTTTCGTTGACCCTGGCGGCGACTCCCGCGCACAACGGGTGGGCGGCCAGCTCTTCTTGCGCGACCCCGGCCACGGTCTTCTCGCAGTACTCGGCCAGCTTCATCTCGTCTTCGAACCGCTTGGCCTGCAACGCGTAGGCGCGCTCGTAATCTGCCGTCGTTGCCTTCCCACTCTCGACCACGGTGGAGAGCTGTTGCTGCTCTTCGATGTCCTCGAGTTGCAGCTGAAGCTCCTCCTTCGAGCGCTTGTAGGGCACGTGCATGTTCTCTGGCAGAGCCGCCTGCAGCTCATGAAGCTCTCGCTCCCGGGCCACCTCCAGCGCGGAACGGGCTCCCTCGCCTTCCTTCTTGGTCATCGCTTCCTTCGGTGACGTCACCGGCCCAGGAGGCGCAGCGGGGAGCTCTCCGCGCGTCACTCCGGTTGCCGAGCTTGGAAAGGCCTCGACTGCCTGCTCTCTCCGCGACGGTGAGCTCGCCGGAGTGGGTGGCACGGCTGGGGAGGCCTCTGGCGAAGGATCGTCATGAAACGCGAGAGACATCGAGATCGGCCCGACCACGAGGAACGCCGCGACCGCGATGACGAACCGTCTCAGAGTGACTCGCTTTGCTGGCTTCTGCATTCCGGCCTCCCGGGAGGATTGAATGGAGTTGAAGCCGGGCAAGGCGGCAGGTCGGTGCCTTGCCCGGTCGGTTCGATAGGGGTGTTACATGTTGCAGCAGTTGATCCACTGGTTGTCACAGTTCGAGCCGGAGCAGTAGAACCCCTGAATGAATTTTCCAGCCGGGCACTGCCCGTAGTTGACCGGCAGCTCCTCAGAGAATGGCCCGACCCACTGACAGTTGCTCTGTACTGCGCCGACCATCTGGGTGCACTGGAGCGACTCGTCGTCACAGTGGTTGCCCTGACAATCGACCCCGGTGACGAAGTACCCGGTGGGGCAGTAATTGTAGCCCTGCTCCTCCGACTTGTAGGCGGTCCAGGTGTGCCCCCAGAGCTCTCGGTTCGGGTTGGTGCACGACATGCGCACCCAGTCGCAGTTACTGCCCCAGCACTCGAGCCGCGTCGCCACGGTGCCCGACGCGCACATGGCTGGTTGGGTCTCCTCGGATGCCCACTGGGACCACCAGGTGCCACTGTATGCGAAAGCCAAGCCCCCGCACAGCGCGACGAGCAACGCAGCCGTGAACCCGAGAGTGCGGCGGTGTGTGTGAATGTTCATGTTCTTTCCTCTGTCTGCGTGCGCAGACGGTGAGTTGCTGGTGGCGCTGGCTTCGACTCCTGCTCATGTTTCAGGCATGAGAGGGCGCTGCTCACCTGTCAGTGCTGGGTGAAGTGTCCACGTTGGTTGACAGGCGGTGTTGCGTGCACGGGAGCGAGGCGCTCGCGGATTGGGTCCGCGCGGCGTCCGCCCCCTATCAACGGTCGAGGCGGCCAATTGGATCTCGGGGATTCTCGGCGAGCCGTTCGCTCCCCGCCTGTAACGTTCTGGCGGATCCCGTCGCCCTGAAGGAGGGCGGGGGTGTTCGCCGTTTGCCTTGGGGGAGGCGGTCATGCCGTTTTCAGGCTCGGGTCACGAGGGGCCGCCAAAGCGGCTCGAGGGCGCGTCGGAGTCGGAGGGCCAGAGCCGAGCCTCGAAGGGCGACCTCGAACGGAGACGGAGCGCCATCTCCGATCGATGCTCCGATGAGGATCTCATGGCGCTGTGGGTTGCGTCTCGGCGGGTTGGCCGGGGCCACGACGTGGCCTTTCGACTTCTCTGGGAGCGTCACTCGGGGGCCGTTCTCCGTGAAATCGAGCGAGCCCTGGGGTCGCATCGGGCGCTCGCCGACGAGGTGTTCCAGGAGGCCTGGTCAGAGGTGACCGAGGCCACGTCGTATATCCCCGGGGCATTCAGGGCGTTCATACGGACCATCGCCCTTCGCAAGGCGCTTGATCGACGCGCCTCGGCGTCGCGGACCTCGGTGCTGGCGGGAGCGACCGACGAGGCGGCTGAGGAGGTTGCCGAGTGGCCGGACGACACCGCCGACCCCGCGCAGGCCGCGCAGGCCAGGCAGGGCGCGAAGCTCATCCTCGAGCTTGCCGCGACGCTCCCCGAGAGCCAGCGCCGCGCCTGGGTTCTTCGGTTCGTCGAGCAATTCACGTTCGAGGAGATAGGCGCCTCCATGGGCACCCCGGTGGGCACGGCCAAGACTCGAGTGCGGCTCGCCTCCGCCACCATCAGGCGCGGCCTCCGGCTTCGGGGCATCGCCTGGGGAGACCTCGCCGATAATCGAGCCCTCGGCGACTGAACGGGCCACCCGCTCCTCCTCGAGAAGCACCTAACGCTCGGTAGGTCCTCGACTTCCGAGAGGTAGGTGCGGACGGCTCGGACCCGAAAGGAAACACGTGCGCACGCGTCACGCCCATCGAAGCGGATCCGCCGCCGCGGCTGGACCGGGTGCCGATCGGCAGGCACTTGTCAGGCACCGCACGTCATAGTATCAACCCTACCAAGTGGTAGACGAGAGTTCGTCTCCGCTCACGGGGAGGGACCACATGTCACGCCGAGGATCGAGAAACGTCTCGCTGCATCTGTGCTTCCTCTCGGTTGGTGGCGCCGTCGGGCTCCTCCTGGGAGCGTGTGTCTCGAAGACCGTCTGCACGTCCAGCGTGCAATGCGGGTCGACCGAGACGTGCCTCCCGTCGCAGGTCTGCGCGGCCACGTGCGCCGCCGATCGTGACTGCCCCGGGGCGCAGCGGTGCGGTGCGTCGGGCGGGTGCCTCGATGAGCGCGGTGGGTGCGGCGTGGACGCCGACTGCTCCAAGGGGTGGCACTGCCAGCTCGGCGGAGTGTGTGTCGAGGTCGGCGGGACCGGTGGGGGCACCGGTGGAGGGAGGGCCACGGGTGGAGGGAGGGCCACGGGTGGAGGCGCCGGAGGCGGTGGTGGCGCGGTGGGCCCCTCGATCGACGCGGGCCAATGCGCCGAGGTGTTCCAGGCCGTGCCGACGCCGGCCAACGTGATGCTCGTCCTCGACTCGTCCATCAGCATGGGCGAGACGGTCGGGGGCACGAGCAAGTGGAGCGCGGCCAAGGCGGCGGTGACCCAGATGACCAACGGCGCCCCGGCCACTCACTTCGGCTTGGAGATGTTCGCGATCGGGTTGTGTGGGGCTGGAACCGTCAACGTGCCGATCGACGGAGGGACCGCCGCGGAGGTCCAGGCCGCGATTCCGCTCTTGCCAGGTGGAGTGGGGACGCCGATCGCCGGCGGGCTGACGGTGGCAGGAGCGGACCCGTCGCTCGCCGACCCTGCGCGCTCGCAGGCGGTCGTCCTCATCACCGACGGGCAGGAGAACTGCTTAGGAGACCCCGTGGCCGTGGTGGACCGGCTGTTCGTCGCCCCGGTCAGTGTGCGGACGTTCGTGGTTGGCTTCGGCGCGCCCGGCAGCGCTGGCGTCAACGCCACGGTGCTCACGAACATGGCGCTCAAGGGCGGCACGGCCCGGCTGGCGTCGCCGCGGTACTACCAGGCCGACGTCCCGGCGGATCTCCAGGCGGCGCTGACCGCGATCTCCAACCAGGCGATGGGCTGCGCCTTCACCCTTTCCCAGGTGCCAGGCGATCTGAGCCAACTCCATGTGGCGATCAACCTGCAGATCGTGCAGCGAGACCCGAGCCACCTCACCGGGTGGGACTACGACCCGGCGACCAACCGGCTCGCCCTGTACGGCCCGGCTTGCGACGCGCTGGCCAACACCGCCAACGCCAAGCTGACTGTGCAGTTCGGGTGCTCCGACGGGTTCATCGAAGGCGGAGGCGACGGAGGCTTCGACTTCGGCGTCGACGCCGGGGAGCTTGGGTGAGCGGCTATGCCTCGCCCAGCCCGGAACTCTAGCTCACGAAGGAGAGACGTGCGCCGCGCCGCCACGGTGGTGGTGGCCCTCGGAGCCATGGCCCTGGTGGGCTGCTCTGACGTCGGAGCCCACTCGGTCGTGGCTGTCACCGGCCTCCAGCTCAAGCCGGCCACCTCGCTCACCGTCGGCGCGACCGAGCAGCTCTGGCCGGCCGTCTCGCCGCTGAACGCGACCGACCAGACGGTGCGCTGGGCGAGCGACGCCGAGGCGGTCGTCACCGTCAGCTCAGCCGGGCTGGTGACCGCGGTGGCTCCGGGCACGGCGCGCGTGACGGTGACGGCCCATGACGGGGGTCCCTCGGCCAGCTGCCTCGTCACCGTCACGGTGGACCCGACCCGGGTGCTGGGCGTCACCATCAGCGCCGCGACCGGTAGCCTGAGCGTGGGCGGGACGGTGTCGCTCACGGTGACCATCGCTCCGGCGACCGCCGCCGACCAGCCGGTGCGGTGGTCGACCTCGGATTCGTCGGTGGCGAGCATCTCCTCGACCTCCGGGGGGACCGTGGTGGTGACTGGCGTCGCCCTCGGTCTCACCACCATCACCGCGACCGCTGGTCGAGACCCGACCCAGAGCGCGTCCTGCCATGTGGCCGTGACCTCTGACCCGAGCCAGGTCGCCGGGGTGGTGCTGGAGCCTCCGGCGCTGAGCGTCGGGGCCGGTCGGCGAACCACGTTGACCGCTACGGTGCTCCCCTCCACCGCCGTGAACCAGAAGCTCAAGTGGGCGACGAGCGACCCTTCGATTGCCTCGGTCTCGGTCCTCGACGGCGGGACCGCCACCGTGACCGGAGTGACGATGGGGACGGCCACCATCACCGCCACCTCGGAAGGCGACGCGACCCGGAAGGCGAGCGCGACGGTCACAGTCATCGCCCCAGTGCCGGTCACCCGGGTTTCGCTGGACGCGACGACTCTCACGCTGGCCTCGGGCGCGTCGGCGACCTTGACCGCCAGCCTCGTCCCATCGAACGCGACCAACCAGGACCTCACCTGGGCCACGAGCGACAGCGCCATCGCCGCGCTGAGCTCGACCGCTGGGCCACGCGTGATGGTGACGTCCTACTCGCTGGGGACCGCCACCGTCACCGCCACCACTGCCGACGGGAGCCTCTCCGCCAGTTGCAAGGTGGTGGTGAATTTCGCCAAGGACACCTACGCCTTCAAGCCCGTTCGCGTCGGCGGCGGCGGGCAGGTGACCGGTGTGGTGTTCGGCCAGGCGACCCCCGGCGTCGTCTTCGCTCGCACCGCTCAGGGTGGGGCGTTTCGCCGAGACTCGGCAGCCAACGCCTGGGTGCCGCTGCTCGACGGGATGGGACACGAGGCCTCGCAGGTGCCCAGCGCTCAGCTCCTCGCGGTGGAGAGCATCGCGGTGGACCCGTCGGACTCGACGCGCGTCTACCTGGCCAGCGGGCGTGACGTCGCCCCCGGGTCGGCGGCGGCCATCTTCACCTCGACGGACTCGGGCAACACGTTCATTCGTTTCACTCCACCGTTCACGATGGGCGGAGGCTCGAGCGGGAACGGCAACGGGGAGCGCCTCCAGGTCGACCCCAACAACGGCTCCATCCTCTTCTTCGGCTCCCGCACCACGGGGCTCTACAAGAGCACGAGCTTCGGCGTCGGGTGGTTCCAGGTGCCGTTCCCAGTCACCACTACGCCGAACGGGGTCGGCATCAACGGAGTCGTCTTCGACGGCCGGAGCGCCACCAAGGGCAATCCAACCCAGACCATCTACGTCAGCGTGTCGCAGGTGGGGACCAGCCTCTATGTGAGCACCAACGGCGGGACCACCTGGCAGGCACTCTCCGGCCAGCCGAGCGCGGGGCTCCCTCACACCATGAAGCTGGACGCGAGCGGCCTGCTGTACGTCACCTACGGGGACACGGCCGGGTCTGGCACCGGCACCAGCGGAGCCGTCTGGCGGTACACACCTGGGAGCTCGACGTGGACCGAGCTGTCACCGACGAGCGGGACCTCTTTCGCTGGCCTCACCCTCGACCGGTCGCACCCTGGCACGCTGATGGTCACCACCAATGGCGCATCGGCCGCCAAGGTGTTCCGCTCGGTCAATGGTGGGACCTCGTGGGTCGAGGTTGGCGCCGCTGGGCCCCGAGTCACCCGGGAGACGTCAGAGGGCCCATGGGTCGCGGCGCGCGGCGAGGCCTCGGGCGGCAGCATCGGCCGCTGGCTCGAGGCCATCGAGATCGACCCCCTCGACTCGCGGCGAGTGATGTACGTCGAGAGCGGGGGCCTGTGGAGCAGCGAGAACCTCACCGACTTCGATTCCGGGGGAAGCCTCGCCTGGCGCTTCACGGTGACTGGCCTCGAGCTCGGCAGTGCCGCCGCCGGAGGGAAGGGGTTGGTCAGCCCTCCGCGGTCAGAGTTGACGCGCGGGCTCTACTCGGTGGTTCAGGCGCTTGGGGGCTTCGTCCACCAGAGTCTCGACGTGCCTCCCGCTCTCGCAGAGCACTTCAGCCCGCCAGGGTCGAGCGACGAGAGCCTCGACGTCGCTTGGCTGAGCCCGGGCATCTGGGCGCGGACCTACGCAGAGCAGACGCACGGCGCGGTCTCCACCGACCGTGGCGCGAGCTGGACGCCCTTCGCCACCTCGGTGCCCGTCGGTGCTGGCGGGCCTGGAGCCATCGCCGTGGCGGCTGACGGCTCGAGCCTCGTCTGGGGACCCGTGGGTGGGCCGCTGTATTTCTCGGCGGACCGTGGCGCGACGTGGACGCCAGCGAGCGGGGGCCCGGCAGCGCCGTCAGCGACCGACCGCTTCGTCCCGGTGGCCGACCGGGTCAACCCGAAGGTGTTCTACGCGGTGGACGCCCGGAGTTGGCAAGTCTACCGGAGCGCCAACGGCGGCCGAGCCTGGGCTCAGATGGGGACGGTGCAGCCGACGCCGAGCGGCCAGTTCAGCCTGCAAGCGGCGCCCGGTTTCGAGGGGCACCTGTGGCTGCCTGCGGGGACCACGGGGCTGCTCCTGTCGACCGACTACGGCGCGAGCTGGCGGGTGGTCGGCGGGCCGTCACCCTGTGAGCAGGTCGGCTTCGGTGCCGCCGCGCCGGGGAAGAGCTACCCCGCGGTGTTCATCTACGCACGGTTCGGCCCGTGGGGCCTGTTTCGCTCCGATGACCAGGGGGGCGGTTGGCGCCGGGTCAACGACGACGCCCACAGCTTCGGGAGCATCGTCGGAGTCACCGGAGATCCAGCGCTGTTCGGCCGGGTGTACCTCTCCACAGCGGGACGCGGTCTCATCTACGGAGATCCCTGATGGACACTTCCGTCACAGCGAAGCAGCCTCGGAGCGTTGCGTCGTTGGGTCGGTACGACATCGTCGGCCTGCTGGCGACCGGCGGCATGGGTGAGCTGTACCTCGCCCGCATGCGCGGCCTCGAGGGCTTCGAGCGCCTCACCGTGCTCAAGCGCCTCAAGCCCGACTTCGCCGGCCGCTCCGAGCACCCGACGGCGCTCCTCGACGAGGTGCGCGTGCTCGCCAACGTGCAGCACCCCAACGTGGTTCAGGTCTACGACGCGGGGGCGAGCAAGGACGGCAGCTACTTCTACTCGATGGAGTTCCTCGTCGGGCAGGACCTGCGTCAGCTCCTCAGACGGGCGCGGCGAGACGGACACCCACTGCCGCTTCCCCAGGCGGTGTACATCGCCCGCTCGGTGCTGGGCGGGCTCGGGCACGTCCACGAGCGGACAGACTCTCGGGGGAACCACCTGCGCATCGTCCACCGCGACGTGTCTCCGTCGAACGTCTTCGTCACCTACGAGGGCGTGGTGAAGCTCATCGACTTCGGCATCGCCCAGGTGGGGCGGCCCCAGGAGGACCCCACTGGTTTGGTACGGGGAAAGGCGTGGTACGTGTCGCCCGAGCAGTGCCGGGGAGAGCCGGTCGACGCGCGCAGCGATCTCTTCTCGCTGGGCATCGTGTTGTGGGAGATGACCACCGGTCGAGGCCTCTACCACTCGAGCGACAGCCGGCTGAGCCTGCAGGCCATCTGCGAGCTGGAGGCGCCACGGCCGTCGACGGTGATTGCCGGCTACCCGGCCCAGCTCGAGGCCATCGTCATGAAGGCACTGTCGCGCCGGGTGAGCGACCGCTGGAGATCCGCCAAGGAGATGCTCGCGGCGCTCGAGACCTTCGCCCTCGACGAAGGGTGGCGGCAGACCGACCTGGCCCTGGCCGAGTTGATGGAGGTGCGCTTCGCCGAGGAGATCGCTGCCATGCGGCGAGCCCAGGCAGAGGGCCAGGACCTGGCGGACATCGTCATGGGCCAGGTCGGAAAGAGGCCGCCGAGCGCCACGCCGGGCTCGCGCTCGACGCCCTCGGTGGAGGGGCCCGGGAGGACCAACCAGCTGAAGCAAGCCCTGCGCCTGGTGCGGAGCTCGCCGGCGCCACGGCACCAGACACGTCGCCCGCGGCTGTTGGCGTCACTCGCCGTCCTCGCTGGGCTCGTGACGCTGGGGAGCGCGGTCCTGGCGGCCGCCTCGCGCGATGTCGGCACTGCCCTGGCTGGGCGAGCGGGAGTCGCCGAGCCGTTTGTCACGCGCGCGGCACGAGCGTCAGCTCTGGCGCCGCTCGCCGAGGGCGAGTCAGCGGATCCGGTCGCCGCGCGTGATGCCGTCTCTGCTCCCGCGGCACGAGCGTCAGCCGTCACGCCGCAAGCCGAGGGCGGGGCAGCCGATCCATTGGCCGCGCGTGACGCCGTCTCTGCTCCCGCGGGACGAGCCGTCACGCCGCAAGCCGAGGGCGGGGCGGCCGATCCGTTGGCCGCGCGTGATGCCGTCTCTGCTCCCGTGGGACGAGCCTCAGCCGCCGAGGCGCTCGCCGAGGGCGGGGCGGCCGATCCGTTGGCCGCGCGTGATGCCGTCTCTGTTCCCGCGGGACGAGCCTCAGCCGAGGGCGGGCCAGCGGATCCGGTCGCCGCGCGTGATGCCGTCACCGCTCCAGCGGCACGAGCGCGAGCCGTCGCTCCGCTCGCCGAGGGCGGGGCAGCCGATCCGTTCGCCGCGCGCGATGCCGTCATCCGTCCGGCGGGACGAGCATCG
This sequence comes from Myxococcales bacterium, assembly GCA_003153055.1. The sequence continues at coordinate 40,087 of PMBV01000334.1, read as the reverse complement.
GCCGTCGAGTCGATCGCCGCGGGGTTGCCACCCAGGCATGAAGAGGTCGCCCCTCCCTCGGACAGCGCCCCCGGCCTCGAGGTGTCTCCGACACGTACGGTGGCCGCACCCCCATCCGGTGAGGCGCCGGAGATGGACGTCTCGGTCGCCGTGGGCTGTATCCACCTGACTCGGGACTCCGCGTTGCCCACTCGGGCGAGGAAGGTGGAAGGGCTCAAGGCGTCGGTCTCCGTGGCGCCGAACCACGCGACACGCGAGGCGGAGTCCGAGTTGCCCACTCGGGCGAGGAAGGTGGGAGGGCTCAAGGCGTCGGTCTCCGTGGCGCCGAACCACGCGACACGCGAGGCGGAGTCCGAGTTGCCCACTCGGGCGAGGAAGGTGGCAGGGCTCAACGCTCCGGTCGCCGTGGCGCCCAACCAATCGACGGAGGCTGAGTCCGAGTTGCCTACTCCGGCGAGGAAGGCCGAAGGGCTCAGGGCGCCGGTCGTCGTAGCTCCCAACCAATCGACTCGCGAGTCCGTGCTCCCAAGTCCGGCGAAGCAGGCCGAGGGGCGTCCCGCGTGGGACCAAGATTCGTTGGAGCCGCCGCAGTGAGCCTCTCGAGCGTCTCGCTGGCGCGTCTGCTCGGGTGCATGCTCGCCGCGATGGCAGCCACGGCCGTCGCGGGCTCCGACGAGAGCCCCGACCTGGAGGCCAAGGCGCACTACGAGCGAGGAACGGCGGCCTACACCGCGGGGGACTGGAGCACCGCCATACAAGAGTTCAAAGCCGCCTACGCCGCCGCGCCTCGTCCCGAGCACCTCTTCGCCATGGGGCAGGCCTACCGGCGCTCGGGCGATTGCGCGTCTGCCGTTCCCCTGTACCAGTCGTACCTGAAGAGCGCGCCACACAGACAAGCCGAGCCCATCGCTCGCCTCATCGAGGGGTGTCAGGCCGAGCTGGAGAAGGCCAAGGTGGAAGTCTCGCCAGAGCCGGAGCCGGAGCCGGAAGCGCAGCCGGTCGAGGAGGACCCCGACGCCGAGGCGGAGCGGCGCGCGGTGGGGCGGGGCACGCAGTTCGCCGCACCCACGGCCACGCGGGTACTCCACTGGTACCAAGACCCGTTGGGCGACACCCTGGCTGTCATGGCCGTCGCCGCGGTCGGAGTGGGCACGACCTTTCTCGTGATGGGGAACAGCCGCATGAGCCAGGCGCCCTCACTCACGACCTATGGCGCGTACCAGAGCGCGTCGCTGTCGGCGCGCCCACAGCAGCTCATCGGCCTCTCGGCCCTCGGCGGTGCGGTGCTGCTGGCCCTCGGGGCGACCTGGCGCTACGTGTCCCTCTCCGCACGTTCGCCGGTGGTGGCCTTGGTGGCCCAACCGAGCGGAGCGACCCTCGCAGTCGGCGGCTCGTTCTGACCCGTGCGGCCCCTCAATTCCAGACGCCCCGTGATGCCCCTTCGCTTCCTTCTCGTATGCGGTGCGCTCGCCGCGCTCGGCTGTGCTCCGATGCAGCCGTTTCACTGCGAGGACAACCGCGCCTGTGCGCTCGAAAATGGGACTCAGGGCATCTGCGAGGTGAATGGCGCGTGCTCCTTTCCCGACTCCTCGTGTCCCGGAACGCACCGGCGAATGACCGCTGGACCCGAGGCGGCTGACTGCGTCCCTGCTGGTCAGCGGTGCATTGTCGGGTTGGCGCTCGGCGCGGCCCACGCGTGCGCGGTGCGAGATGATGGGCGGGTGTTGTGCTGGGGCGCCAACGTGGCTGGCCAGGCCGGGGCGTCGATCGACCATGCCATCGTGAGCGCTCCGACGGTGGTGGACGGCCTCCCGACGGGTGCCACGGCCATCGCCGCGGGCACGACGCAGACCTGCGCTCTCTTCGGCGATGGGAGCGTGTCGTGCTGGGGAAGCCAGGACGAGGGCGTCACCGTCGCGCGCCCATCTCCGGTGCTGGGGTCGTCAGGCGCCTTCGTTGCGCGAGCGCTGGCCGTCGGCGACACCCACGCCTGCGCCATTGGGCCCTCCGGCGTCAGTTGCTGGGGGGACAATTCCCGTGGCCAGTGTGGGCAGGAGCCGGCGCTTGACGGCGGCGTCCCCTGGTTGGCCCGGGCGCTCCCGGTGGTGGGGAGCGCGCTGCTCTCGGCGACCAGCCTCGGCGCAGGAGCCGAGCGCTCGTGCGGAGTGAGCGGTGACGGGCATGTCTACTGCTTCGGCTCCAATCAGAGCGGCGGGCTGGGGAGTCCGCTCGCTCCGGCGGCCTACGCGGCGAGCCCAGTGCCGGTCGAGGGCCTCGCCGATGTCGCCGGCCTGGCCGTTGGAGCCGAGCACGCCTGCGCGGTGCGGAGCGACCACTCGCTGTGGTGTTGGGGTTACGGCGGGGTCGGGAGCCTGGGGAGCGGCGTGCTGGTCGACGCTCCACGGCCGGTGCAGGTGGGGAGGGCGTCGCGCGCCGTGGCGGGGAGCGCCAGCGACGTCACTTGCACCCTCGACGCCGATGGGTGGGCGATGGCGTGCTGGGGGCGCAACGAGAGCGGGCAGACCGGCACTGGCTTCGAAACGCCTCTGGTGCCGAGCCCGACCCGAGCCGCGCTCACCACGGTGGACCTGCTGGCCCTGGGGGGCGACTTCGGTTGCGCGACCACCCAGGATGGGACGCTGTGGTGCTGGGGGAAGAACGACCAGGGTCAGCTGGGGTCGGGGAGCGCCGGGGGCGTCGCTCATGTGCCGCGGAGGGTCGAGTTCCCGTGCTACCGCTGAGGTGGAGGTCGCCGCTCCCTGCCGACGAAGCCGCTACTCGCGCTCGATGACGAACGACGCGTCCGTCTGCTGGGTGCTGCCGCTGATGGGCGTGGCGAACACCTGGTAGTTCATGTGGCGCAGGTAGCGTGTGGAGTCCTGGTACCACTGGAGCGAGACCATCGAGGCGTCACCATTCAGGGCGGGAACCCGGCGGAACGTGGCGTCGGCCTTGAACACCGTGGTGTCCTGGTAGGGGTCGACCCACATGAGGTGGTTTCGATCTCCGATCGCCGCCCAACAAAGCGCATCCCCGCGGTTCGACGCCTCCGAGCAGCTGGGGTAGCGAGTCGGGTCCGCGCTGTCGATGCGCAGGTAGGACTGGCCAATGGATTGGAAGGACACGAGGTCGGGGTCGGTGGGGTCGGCCAGACCCGGCACCATTTTCCACCAGAAGTCGTCGGGGAGCTGACCTTTGGCGCGATCCGCCAGGGTGGTGATGATGCCGTGGGACCAGGAGTGGGCGACGTAGAACGGCACTCCGCCCTCGCTGTAGGTGGTGCGCAACCGATACGAGACGCCGTAGTGGGCGATGAGCGCGTCGAGCTCGGCCCGCGTGATGCGAACGGCATGGGCGTGGCGCACCCCCTCCGGGAAGCTGAAGTCGGAGGCCGGCAGCGCGGTCCAGCTGCTGGGGGCCACGTCGAGCGAGGGGGCCGTCCACCCGCCGAAGACGCCCCCATTGCCGTAGAGGTCTGCGTACATGATCCACCGGCTCTTCTCGGGCTGGTACAGCACAAACGGGCCCTCCGTCGCCTGCCGGACGGTCTGGGATGCGCCGCGAGTGACGTACTCGCTGCTCCACATCGAGAACGAGCCCGGCTGGAGCGCGAGCGTCGGTGCCCGGGCGATTTGTATGTCTTTGCCCCGGGTCCCATTGTCGGTCTCGTCTTTGAAGAACAGGTAGGTGCCCCCGTCGGCGCGCTCGATGGTGGCGTCGATGACCGAGTACCCGGGGTCGAAGAGCACGTCGGGCGTCGGGTTCAGAATCGTGGTGAAGTCGTGCGTGGTGCTGACGTAGATTCGGTTGGCGCCGCTGGAGTCGTTTCCAGACCAGACAATCGCATACGTGTCGCTGTCGGCGTCGTACGAGGCCTCAGGCGCCCAGGCATGCATCGGCTCGCCGTTGGGGCCGGAGAGGCTGGTCAGCCTGACCCGGCGGGGGTTGGTAAAGGTGACGAGATCCGCGGAGTCGGCGACCACGATGCTGGAGCTCGGGTGACCCCAGTAGCTGCTGTTGTTTTCGGCGAGGGTCCAGTCGGTGGCGAGGTAGGCGAAGGTGCCGTCTTTCTTCCGCACGATGAAGGGGTCCCTGATGTGGTTGGTGCCCATTCCCGTCAGTTCATACACCGGCTGGTGCTGCGCCAGGCCACCCCAGCGCAGCCCGTCGAGGCTGTAGGCGAGGTGGAGCGAGTCGTTGGGGACGTCTTGGCTCGGTCCGAAGTAGCTCAGCAGCCACGCCCCAGCCGAGCAGCTCGCCGCGTTCATCGTCGACGTCGTGTCGCCGCCGGTGCAAACGGCGCACACGCGGTTCGACAGGGCGGTCCCAGTGGACTCCACGTGCTGGCCCGCCGGGCAATCTCTCCAGGCCGCGCAGGGCGTGGAGGCGTTGTTGTCGCTGTCCCACGTGCCGGCGCCGCAGGCCACTGGAGGAGTGCTCCCTCCGGCGCAATAGGTGCCGATGTCACAGGCGGCGCACTGGACCGGTGAGGTCGACGTCGGAGCGACCGTCTGGCGCTGGCCCGCCGAACAGGCCCCCGCGGACTGACAGGTGCTCGCATTGGTCTGCGTGTTGTACTCACCGGTGCCGCAGGCCGTGCAGGTCCGGTTCGTGGTCGAGGTGCCAGCCGAGGCGACGTGGGTGCCAGCGGCGCAGTCCTGCCAGGCCACGCACGCAGTCGCGGGACTGTGGTCGTCGTCCCAGGTGCCCGGCCCGCATGAGACTGGGTCGGCGGTTCCTCCGGCGCAGTAGGTGCCGGGGTCGCAGGCGGCGCACTGCACCGGCGAGGTCGAGGTCGGAGCGGCCGTCTGGCGCTCGCCTGCCGGACAGCTGATCGCCGATCGGCACGTGCTCGCATTGGTCTGCGTGGTGTACTCATCAGTGCCGCAGGCCGCGCAGGTCCGGTTCGAGGTCGAGGTGCCAGCGGAGGTGACGTAGGTGCCGGCCAGACAGTCGCTCCAGGCCGTGCAGGCGCTCGCGTTGGCCTGGGTGCTGAACGTGCCGTCGGCGCATGCGGCGCAGGTGCGATCCGTGGTCGCGGTGCCCTCCTGGGACACCAAGGAGCCGGGGCTACAGGGGCGGAAGCTGGTGCAGCTCGCCTGATTCTCCTTCGTGCTGAAGGTGCCCGATGGGCAGAGCGCGCACTGGCGATCGCTGTTGCCGGCCCCCTCGCGGGCCACGTACATGCTCGCGGCGCAGGTGCTCCACGCGGCGCAGTGAGTACTGGAGCCGTCCTTCTTCCAGGCGCCTGGATTGCATTGACTCTCTGGGGCCCCAGCACACGCAAAGAGGAGAACAGGGAAGAGGGAGACGACCGAGCTGAGGGTCTTCGTTCGCAATGCCGGGGGAACCATCGACGAAGGTCGTATTTCGCCGAGAATCGACCGTCAATGGGCTGGTCTTGACCCTCTGCGTCGCCCAAACGGCCGACCTTCTGGTCGCGCCCGACCCAGCTGACCTCCGCTGTGCCGGGGGCTGGCCCAGCAATCGCGCGAGGAATCGTGTCTTGCTCGGGAACGCGGCTGCGGCGTCGCACATCGTGCTCCTCGGTGGACGCAACCGTGACGGCTCGAAGCTCGGTCGTACCACCCGATCGGGCGAGCGCTTCGGTCGGGTGGTTACACATTTTGGGTGCGCCTCTTCTCTCGCCTGTGGCCCTTACTCCCCAGCGAGGAGCGGGAGCAGTTCGACGTCGAGCGTACGACCCAGAACCTCGAGCGGCTGCAATGGGGTCTGCTCGTCGCCGCGCTCGTCCACCTCGTGCACGCGGTGGCGTTCGGCGCCGCGGACCCGGATCGATCGGTGGCGTCGCAGTGGCGGGAGCTCGTCGCCGTCTCTCACGGCGTCATGCTGCCAGTCGCGCTGGCGGGGCTGGGGCTCACCCGGGTGGCCAAGCGGAGCTCCCATCGCCGGCTCCGCGCTGTCCCGACGCCGCTCTTCGCGCTCCTCTACCTGGCGTTCGGGGCGTGGCTCGCGTCCATCGACCAGCTGGTGACCAACGCCATCAGCCCCTTCCTGCTCATCAGCATCGCCCTCGCCGCCCTCTACAGGGTTGGCCCTGGTACGGCGCTGGCCCAATCGGCTCTCGGCCTCGGGGTCTTCCTCGTCGGGCAGAGCGCCTTCCAGTCGAACCCCTCATTGCGGCTCTCCAACGACGCCAACGCCCTGACGATGACGCTGCTCAGCGTCTTGCTGGGCCTCAGTTTCGACGTCTTGCGCCAGCGCGACTTCGTGCTTCGTCGCACCATCCAGCGGCAGAATACCGAGCTCGCGGCCGCCTTCGCCCAGGCCGAGGCCGCCAGCCGGGCGAAGAGCACCTTCCTCGCCAGCATGAGCCACGAGATCCGCACACCGATGAACGGTGTGCTGGGCGTGGCCGAGCTCTTGTCGACCACTGACCTCTCGGAGGGGCAGAAGGCCCTGGTTCGCACCATCGGCCAGGCCGGTCGGAGCCTCCTGGCCGTCATCAACGACGTGCTGGACTTCTCGAAGATCGAGGCCGGCCAGTTGGCCCTCGAGGCGGAGCCCTTCGCGCTCGACGAGCTCCTCGACCATGTCAGGCAGCTGTTCGCCGCGTTGGCGCTCGACAAGGGGCTCTTCCTCGAGGTCCAGCGCCCGGATGATGCTCCTCGCCGCTACCTGGGCGACGCAGCTCGGCTTCGGCAGGTGCTCTCCAACCTGGTCGGCAACGCAGTCAAGTTCACCCAGACAGGCGGCGTGCGGATAGACGTCGAGGTCGCCCATGCGGCCGAGCGTGCGGAGCTGCGGCTCAGCGTGGTTGACTCGGGCATCGGGCTCACCGCGGAGCAGCAGGCCAGGTTGTTCCGCCCCTTCACTCAGGGTGACGCCTCGACCACGCGGCGCTTCGGGGGCACCGGGCTGGGGCTGGCCATCTCCAAGCAGCTCGTCCAGGCGATGGGAGGCACCATCGGTGTCGAGGGAGAGTTGGGGAAGGGCTCGACCTTCTGGGTTCGACTCTCGCTGCCGTGCGCACCATCGGCCCCGGAGAAGCTGCCCATGCCACAGACGCAGTCCGCCGTGTTCTCTGGCACGGTCTTGGTAGCCGAGGACAACGCAGTCAACATGCTGGTCGCCCGACAGATGCTGGCTCGGCTGGGGCTGAAGGTGCTGGAGGCGCCCGACGGGAAGGTGGCTCTCGGGCTGTTGCGGTCCACCCACGTCGATCTCGTCTTCACTGACCTCCAGATGCCCGAGCTCGACGGGTACGAGTTGACGCGCGCGCTCAGGGCGGAGGGACTCACCATGCCCATCATCGCGATGACCGCCGACGTGATGCCGCAAGACCAGGAGCGAGCCCTCGCGGCGGGAATGAACGGGGCGCTCCTCAAGCCCTACGGCCTCGAGGACCTGGTGGGGGTGCTGAGGAAGTGGCTGCCGGCGTCTGCTGACGTTCCCGCCGTCGTGCCCCTGCCTGTGAGGGCACCGCCGGCCGCGCGCTCTCTCGACGAAGCCGAGGGCGATGACGAAGCACGCCCTGGCCGGGTGGTGGCGTAGCAAGGACCAGGGGCCGGTTCGCACCCGCGTCCCAAATCTAGATCGGCGCGAAGATCTTCAGCCCTTGCCGGCTCGCCGCGCCGTGCTTGGTGTTGTTCTCGATGAAATCGCTGTAACTCGTGTGGCCGTCTCCGGCGGTGATGGCCGTGTGACCGTACTTGCTCCCCAGCGTTGTCGAGGTCTTCTCCCAGGTCAGCACCAGGCCGGGAATCTTCAGCGCCTCGGAGAGCGGGATGTCAATCTGCTTGAACTTGTTGCGCGGCAGGTTGTTGTCAATCTGGTTCCCGTTGCCGTGCACGCTGATGCCGTACGCGTTCTGGATGGCCCGGCTCACACCCGTCGCGCACTTGCCCTGCGAGTGGTACCCACCCATGCCCAGGGCCGCCTGCCGACCCGCGGCAGCGAGCTTCGGAGAGCCAGTCACGCTCCCGCTCTTCCCGGCCGGAGTCGTGGGCGCCGTGGTGCTGGGCTTCTTGGTCGGGCCTGGCGCCTTCTTCTTCGGGGACGCAAAGCTATCCGTGCCGGGGTGCCCTGGGATCCGCAGTGTCGCGCCCGCGAAGATGAGGTTCTTGTTCTTGATGCCATTCTCGCTCGCCAGCGCCGACACGGTCGTGTGGTTGCGGGCCGCGATGCTCGACAGCGTGTCTCCGCGTTTGATGACGTAGCTCATGACGAGTTCTCGAACGTGCCGAGCTCGGGAGTTTCGGTCATTGTGTAAGTTGTATTTACGTTTCGACGGTCAGAGGATGCCGAGGTCTCTCGCCCTCAGAGCCGCCTGAGTGCGATCCGTCACCGACAGCTTGGTGAAGATGTTGGTGACGTGGTTCTTCACCGTGCCCTCGGCGAGGAACAGCGCGCGGGCGATCTCCTTGTTGGCGGCGCCTCGGGCGAGCAACCTCAGCACCTGGCGCTCTCGCTCCGACAAGGTGTCGGGCACCACGGTGGGAGCCCGAGGAGAGCGCTTCAGCTCGTTCAGCACCTTCGACGCCACCGATGGTTGGAGCACCGACTGGCCCTGGGCCGCCGCGGTGATGGCCTCGCGAAGTCGCTCGGGGCTGGCGTCTTTGAGCAGGTACCCCACGGCTCCGGCGCGCAACACCTCGAAGACGAGCTCGTCGTCCTCGAAGGTCGTCAGGGCGACGATTTGGCACTCAGGCACCTCGACCCTCAGCCGGCGAGTGGCCGCCACGCCGTCGAGCACCGGCATCTTGAGGTCCATCAGCACCACGTCGGGGCGCGCGGTACCGGCCAGCACCAGCGCCTCCTGGCCGTTGGCTGCTTCGCCGACCACCGTGATGTCTGGGCTGGCCGACAGCAGCAACTTGAGGCCAGTGCGGAACAGGGCCTGGTCGTCGACCAGCATCACTCGAATGGTCATGCTGGCACCTCGACGTCGAGCGCAAAGCCCTGCCCATGGGAAGTCTTCACCGAGACCGCCCCGCCCACCGTCTGCACCCGCTCGCGGAGGCCGATGAGGCCGTGGCCTCCGTCTGTCGAGGTGGCGCCCTGGCCGTCGTCCACCACCTTCAACCTCACGGTGCTCTCTCCGTACTCGAGGTCAATCTCGGCGCGCGTGGCCTGCGCGTGGCGATGGATGTTGGTGATGGCTTCCTGCACCGCCCGGTAGAGGACGAACTCGGTGGCGGCGGCGAGCGGGCGGGGCGCGCCGGTGACCGAGAGGGAGATGCGTGGCTCGCCCTGCTGGCCGTCGACCAGCGCATCGAGGGCGACCGCGAAGGGCCTCCCGCCCAAGGGCTCGGAGCGCAGCATCGTCACCGCCTGGCGTGCCTCGAACAACCCCTGGTGGGCGAGCTCTCCGGCTCGATCGAGGCATTCCCTGGCCGCCTCGGTGTCGGAGTCGAGCAGCGTGCGCGCAGCGGCGATCTGCACGTGCAGCGCTGTCAGGGCGTGGCCGATGCTGTCGTGCAGCTCCCGGGCGATGCGGGTGCGCTCTCGCTCGGTGGCGAGCTCGGCGACCTGGGCGGCGAAGCGCTGGGCCTCGTTCTTGGCCTTCTGCTCGGTGCGCGCCATGCGGGTGAAGACCAAGACGAAGATGGCAAAGGCCCCGTAGCCGGCTGCCGCCATGACAGCCATCTTCGGCGTGTAGCCCTCGTTGAGGATGATGCAGCTCTGCGCGATGAGGACCACCACCGTCTGCGCCAGCGCCCACCACAGTGAGGTGAACATGAGCAACATGCTCAACAGCGGGAGCGTGAGGTACGGCCCCGAGTGAGGGAGCACCACCATCGTGGTCACCCCGAGGATGGCGAGGGCCACGAGCAGCACATGAACGTGGGCTCGCATGTCTCGTTTGACAGCCCACGAAATGCCCACGGTGGCCAGCAGGAGGTAGAGCGCCCCCAGCCCCAGCCCCACGAGGCGTCGGACGCCGTCGGTGAGAGACAGACCCCAGCCGAGCGAGAAGACGACCACGCCGATGATGGCGGCCGTGGGGCCTGGCCCCAGGAGCGTCGGGAGACTGCGGTCGTCGCTCGGGACATCGGCCATGGGCTGAAGGAGCGTACCGCCGGGCCTTGCGTGTTCCCAGCACCGGCTCACCCAGACACCTGGCAGTGGAGGCGCGCGCTGGCCTGGGCGGGGTCCTGGGGGTGCATGGTGAGGCGCACAGCATGGTCCCGGCTCGGCCCGACGGCGACGGGCCTCACGTCATGGTCGAGGTCATCTCGGCGTCACACCTCCCGGAGCCGAAGGCCCACGACGACCAGCGACCGAGCACGGCCCGGGCGCCGCTACCGAAAAGACGCCCGCACCAGCGGCCCGTCCAGCGTCACCCCGCCGCGGTCCACGTAGAAGTGGTCGCCAGACAAGGTGACGGTTGCCTTGATCCGTCGCTCGTCCACCTCTGCGAGCTGCCTGAGGAACTCAGCGTCCACCGCCGCGAGCTCGGCCTTCGCCAGCCGGCTCGTCTTGAGCGTGGCGGCCTCGGCGAGGAACGCCGCCTGCCGCTCCTCGCTCTCGAAGAGCACCACCACCACCGCGTTGGCGTTCCGGTCGACCGCGCGCTGGATCTTCGCGGGGTCGACCTTGCCCACGCGCACCCACCGCGTGACCAGGTTCGTGTAGTCGCGCGTCTCGAGGTCGGGCGCGTCCGGGTCGCCGAGCCCCGGCCCGAAGCCCAGCCGCTCCTCCCACTGCCAACAGTAGGCGAGTACTTTGAGCCACACGCGCTCCAATCGCTCCGACGGGTGGCGGGCGACCTTGAACGAGAGCTGCTGCTCCACCTCGCGGTCTACGTTCGAGAGGGAGAGCTGAAAGTCGTAGAGCGTCGACGCGAGGGCCACGGCGCGCGGTGTAGCACGGGGCGCTCTAGGCGTGCTCCGTCTCTCCCAAGAGCCGCTTGAGGGTGTGCTTCGCCAGGCCAGACACCACGCCGGTGAAGGAGCCGGTCTCTTCCCGAACTCCCCTGAAGTACTCCATGCCGTAGGTCAGGGTCGCGCCCGCGATGGCCATGCGCTCCAGCACGGGGTGGAGCCCCCGCCGATGATCGAGCTCATCGGCCACTCGGTACACCGCCCCCGACAGCACCTTGCCCACCGGTGGGACGGCCGCGCTCAAGAACAACAGGCCGCTCGAGACCGGATTGACCAGGAAGAGGAAGTGCCACGGGTCAGCGTCGAGTCGCTCGGGGTGCTTCTTGGCGATTCGCGAGTCGAACACCCCGTAGTTGAAGTTCCGCTTCATCCACACCGAGAAGTCGGTGTGATCGCTCCGGTTGAGGGTGCGGGCTCCATCGGCGAAGTACAGCTTGGCCCCGGCCTTCTGGAGCCTGAGGCCCAGCTCGCGGTCTTCCGACCGACCAAGCCCCTGGTCGAAGCCACCCACGGCCAGGTACTCGGCCCGCCGGAACGACACGTTCCCGGTGCACACCATGACCCCGCGGACCTCGGTCGGGTGCTCGGCAAAGCGGCGGACGAAGCGCGCCAGCTGCAGGGCGTGGAACCGTTCGAACAACGGCTTCTCGCCGAAGCTCACCTCGGCCTCGATGTGCCCCAGCACCAAGGTGTAGCCAGCCTCGTGGGCCTTGAGGTGCTCGGCGAGGAACTCGGGCGGCACCAGCATGTCATCGTCCGTGATGACCACCACGTCGCCCTGGGCCTTCAGCACTCCAGCGTGCCGCCCTGCCGCTGCTCCAGCGTTCGCCTGGGTGAGGACCGTCAGCCGGTAGGCATCTTTCCGTTGCTCGAGGGTGGGAGCGGCCGGCGTCGCCGAGCCGTCGTCGACGACTATCACCTCGAAGCGGTCGGCCGGGAGCGTCTGCCGCCCCAGCGCATCGAGGAGCTCCCCAAGGAGCTGCAACCGGTTGTACGTCGACACGACGACACTGAGCGTGAAGGCCATAGGGGTGCATTGGGGGTGTACCACGGTTGGGCAAAGCCGGAGGATCGCCGCTATATTCGGCCCCAACCTGGAGACTCCACCATGGGCAATCTACTCACCGCATTCGCACGCTCGGTGCGGGCCGACTACGGCTCGCTGCAACGCTACCGGGGGAAGTACCACCAAGAGAAGGTGTCAGCGGCGAGGCTGCCTCTCGATGTCGTCCGAAAGGTCGGCTTCCAGATGCTCGTGGCCGCCCGGGTGATGCGACTGGTCCGCGACGCGCGCATCCCCGCGGCGCCGCAGGTCGTCAGCCGGTTGATCCGTCATCTCTACGGCGCGGAGATCCACTGGGACACCGAGCTCGCCGACGGCATGTCGCTGGTGCACGGCACGGGAATCGTCCTGAGCCACGCGGCGACCGTGGGGCCCGGTTGCATCCTCTTCCACAATGTGACGCTCGGAGAGGGGCTCGATCCGGTCACCAAGGAGGCCGGCGCTCCGACCCTCGAGGAAGACGTGCACGTGGGGCCCGGGGCGACGCTCCTCGGCCCGATTACCGTCGGCCGCGGCACGAAGATCATGGCCGGCGCTGTCCTCACTCGCTCGGTTCCCCCGAACTCCCTCGTGAAGAGCCCCGAACCCGAAATATCGGCCAGGGGCGGAGCGGCGCGAGAGACCCCCGTGCGAGAGGACCACGACGTCGTCAACTGACTCGCGGGCGCTCCGGCTTCAGGGGCCAACCGTGTCGGGCACACCGCTGGTGACGTCGGGCACGAACTTCTCGGGGTCGAGCTGTCGGAGTACCTTCGCGGGAACGCCTCCCGCGACCGAGTAGGCGGGTATGTCTTTCGTCACCACTGAGCCACTGCCCACGACAGCGGCTTTGCCGATGTGCACTCCGGGCAAGACGATGACGTTCATGCCGAGCCAGGCGTCTTCGTCGATGACGACGGGCTTCGGCTCGGCCGGCTTGGCTCTGTTGTACACGTCGTGAAAATCGGAATCGACGATGCGCGTATAGGGGCCCAAGCGAACTCGCTTCCCGATTCGAATCGACTTGGTCGCGCCAATCGATACGCCGTAGTTGATGTGGGCCCCATCAGAGATGATGAGCTCGGCGCCCTCGTTCGCGCACAGCTCGACGGGAACCACGTACGACGAGATCCGCACGTCGTTGCCGATGCTCATGAAGCCGTAGTTGACCAGCCGCGGTCCGCCTCCGAGCGTCCTGACCCGGTGGCCGACGTGGCTGGCACCGCGGAGGTAGAAAGGAGCCAAGGCTGTCGCGGCGGCGTACGTGACGCTCTTGTCGACCAGGACCCGCCACGAGAGCTTCTGATCCCTTTTCAGCTTGTCGAGGACGACTTGCACGAAACGGAACATGGTGACTCCTTCGAAGACGAGAACCTTCACCTCTTAATGCCGGGGCGCAGCACGGTCCAGGCCGAGGCGCTGGCTGAGCATCCCCCGGCTGACGCCTCCGCGCTGTGGTATGCGACCGGCCCAGCGAGCGATGACCAAGCCCAACAAACCTCGAGCCGACCCGGTCGTGGTAATGAAGAATGCCGGGCGGTCCTTCGGGCGACGGGTCGTCCTGTCGAAGCTGAGCCTCACGGTGGCGAAGGGCGAGGTGCTCGGCGTCGTCGGGCCCAACGGGGGAGGCAAGAGCACGCTGCTGCTGCTCATGGCAGGGCTGCTCCGCCCGACGCTGGGGAGCGTGTCGGTGTGCGGCATCGAGGCCCACGAGCTCGCGCTCACCACCGCCGGCCTCGTCGGGCTGGTGACGGCGCGGCCTGGCCTCTACCCACTGCTCACTGGGAGGGAGAATCTCCAGCACTTCGGCGGCCTCTTCGGGCTCGGGCCGCTGGAGGTCGACGCCAGAGCCGAGCCGCTCGCTCAGGCCCTCGAGCTCACCCGCGGCCTGGACGAGCCGGTGGGGCGCCTGTCGACCGGAGTGCAACAGAAGGTGTCGTTGATTCGAGCGTTGCTCCTCTCACCCAAGCTCCTCCTCTTCGACGAGCCGACCGCCAACCTCGACCCACCGTCGGCGGCCGCGCTCTACGGTGAGCTGCGCCGGAGGGCCGACCAGGGTCTCGCCTGCGTGCTGGTGACGCACGACCTGCCCCACGCTGAGGCTGTCTGCGATCGCGCCATCATCGTCGATGGCGAGGTTCGCCGCGAGCTGGAGCTCGACGGACCCAGGGCTCCCACCGTCGGGCCGCTCCTCAAGGCGTGGCAGGAAGCCATCGAACGATGAGGTCCATTCTTCGCATCGCCCGAACCGAGGTGCTCGAGCACACGCGCCAACCGTGGATGCTGTTCATCTTGGCCGCGAACTACGCCCTCTGGCTGCTCATCTTCGGCACGCTGTTCCTGGTGCTCGATGGTGCCTCGAGCCAGCCCGAGGTGGCGCAGCTCATTCGCCAGCGCCTGCAGGCGTTCGGGGTGGCCTACGACGCGTTTCTCAAATTGGCGACCTCGTCCTTGGGCACGCTCCTCTTCACCAACCTGCCCCTGTTCGTGGCCATCATGTCGGGCACGTCGGTGCTCCACGACCGGGAGTGCGGCACCATGCCATTCCTCATGCTCGCGCCCATCTCCCGGAGACAGCTCCTGGTGGGCAAGCTCGCCGGGGCCATGGTGGTGCCGTTCCTCTTCCATCTGCTCCTGGTGGGGCCGAGCAGCCTGCTCTTGGGTCGCCTCAGCGTGCTCGCGCCACAGGCCGACACGCTGGGGGCGTCGGTGGCCTGGTGGGTGGCGTTCCTCGTGGGGGCGCCGGCGTCGGCCGCCTTCGTCGGAGCCCTGGGCACGGTCATCTCTGCGCTCTCGAGGGACATGCGCACGTCCATGCAATACACGTCCTTCTTCATCAGCATCTTGAGCCTCGGCATTGGCTACGTACTAGTCGATGGCATCTCCGCGGGCCCCTGGCTGCAGCTGCTCTTCGCCGGCGTCTGCCTTGTCGCCGCGGCCCTGACCTTGGTGATCGGCGCTCGGTTGATCAGCCGGGACGTCTCGTCGATCTGACGAGAGAAGCCCGCGGCCTGACACGCTCCCGGGTGGAGACTATCACGGGGTACCTAGGCCTTCCTCCCTGCGTCAGTGATCGCTCACGGCGCACGGGAGGCATTCGTTCGACTACCAAATCAGAAGGACCCACATCCGCCGTCTTGAGGAACCACGCTATTGATCCCACAGGGCGAATTCGCACGGGTCGCGTCCATGAAACCCGGCTTGTACTCGATTTGGCAGTTCGTTTGTGAACTTCCAGTAGGAGGGCTCTGCTTATCGAAGAAATTGGGCATGGAATAGCATGCTCCGTTGCCGGTCACAAAACCGCCGAAAACATTGTCGAAAGCCCCATACAGGGAATTGACTCCCGGAGTGCCGGCCACAACTATATCCGAACCGTCGATGTTTACAAAATTGTTATCATAAACCCACCCCTGAGCCGTATTTGAAACACCAATCCCCTGCTGCACCACCGATGGGTCCGTCGATGCTCTGCTGTTTGAGATTCGATTCGAGAACACCATGGGTCCGCGCTGGCGATATAGGCTAATCCCGGTGGTAGTGGAATTGATGACATTGTGGTGAACAGAAAGCGACTCGCCGAAGGAATAGAACTCATCCCCGGAAGAGAAGTAGTAGTGTTGCGCGTAGTCCCAGACCCGTTGCCGGATTGCAAGCCAGTTGTTGACATTGTTCGGATTATTTGGTGGCGAACAAACCTCCTTTGCCGGCCGAAGCATGAGAAGGCCATCGGAACCGAGGGTCGGGTTGCCACGGTCGTCAAGGATTTCAAGGAGCCCGCCCGTGATCTTGTCAAATGCCCGGTCGCCAATCTCCAAGTAGACCGATCCGTCAGTTTCGACTCCCATTTCAAAGTCCGAAATGTAGTTGTTCTCGACGGTGATGTTCGATGTGTCAGGCCGATGTGAATCCGCCACAATTCCGATCAATCGTGTGGGTCCGCCAAGAATGATGTTTTGCGCAATGTCCGCGTAGCCGCCGGCCATGCTGATGCCGACATTCACGTCACACATGGAGTTGTTGCCGACGGAAACATGGTTTGTACTACTTCCTTGGGTGTAGAAGAACTCTGCTTCACAGCTGTGATGCTTGCAGTTGCAGCCCTCCTGAGGGACCGGCGTCAAGAAGTGCTGCGGGTCGCAGGTTCGAGAAGGATCGGTTGCGGCAACTGGGCATTGACCCGAGAGGTGAGTGGAAGCGCCGGTACCGAAGCTGACGCACTCGTCCTCATTGAAAGTGCACCACGGCTCTTTGGCCGCACCGTTTATGCCAAGGACCAACCCATTGTTGAGGTGGAGGGCCGTGATCTGCTGTATCTGAATGGGAGCCTGAGGGTTCGTCCTTCCCACCCAAATTCCGGTTGCTGCGCCTTGAAATTCTCCGCCGACATTTGGCTCAGACAAGGGAATGTTGGTTGGGATGTCCGCGGGCGTGATAACTCCTGCCGCGCGTGACGGACACTCCTTTCCGAGCGACGAACTGTAGCCGTTCAGGGTCAAATAGCTCACCGATGCGTTTCCGACGGCGTCTGCCGTTTGTAGGACCCTGCTTCCGAGATTATCGGTGCCCCAATCAACAAGCTGAATGATCGTACCAAAAGCCGCTCCATGGGCAACAAATGGTCGCAACACTGTGGGCCAATTCTGAACATCCTGTGAGCCGCTTAGATTGATGCCACTTGGGACAACAAGTGCCGCGCCGAACGGCGGATCGTTCAAAAAGGGCCAACCGGCAGTTCTTGGGCCGCTGCCCACGAGACCGAGTTGACCCGGGTCGAGTTTGACGTAGCTATGCCCACCCGCTTTTGCCCAATCGATAGCGCCTTGGTACCACGGACCCAGAAGAGGGGGAGTGGAGACCGGCGCAGGGTGAGAGAGGTAATCGCGGCTGGCATCCTGACAGAAGATCTCAGAGCCGTCCGGCTTCAGGCTCGTGCAAGCCTGCCCTCCGCGCCCTTGACCACAAAAGGACCGGACCGGTTGAGTTCCGGGAGCAGCCGAATCGTAGACGACGGCGCAAAGAACCTCGGTGGTCTTGTGCTCGAGGCTCCCGTCGAGATGCTGGGCGAACGCGTCCGCTCTGTTGATTGCCCACGGCAACAAGAATGGCGTGGACGAGGCGTAGTTGCTCCCGCCCGTGTCGGCAGCAGACCACTTTCCGTTTTGCATCGAAGTCGATCCGAGGTGGCTGGAGGTTGTCACATAGACGATATCGATGCGATTGTTGCCTGTGGCCGCAACGCTGGGATCGCTAGAAAGCGATTCACTGATGGGTCTTGAGGCCCAGTTGGTGACGGAAAACAAACCAGACTCATCGCTTGAGAGATGGTAAAGCTGATTATTGGAGCCGCGGACGAACACATCGAGTTGATTTCGGCCCGTTGAGGCAACAGCCGGTGTTCCAACAAGGGTTGTTCCTGAGGGGCGTGAGAGCGATTCAAAGTGCCAACCGGAGGTTCCGTCAGTTCTGAAGTGGTGGGAGAGACCACCGGACTTATCGAGATAGAACACGTCTTCTCGGCCGCCCAGCGATCCGATTACGCTAGGATCAGACGCCATGGTGCCGGAGAGGCCGATCCAAGGACTCCAACCAAAGTTCTGGGACCTGTAGTAGAGCTGGTCGTCCCCTCCACGAACGAACAGGTCCCATGTTTCGCCTGGATTTGCGATCGCAGTTGGCCGGCCTCGAATCGGGCCGGCAATGGATTCGCTTCGCCAACTTCCATCCCACCAGCGGTGAGTGATGGCATCGTTGTCATCGCGGTAAATAACATGAAGAACGCCGAATGTGCTCGAGAAGGCAAACGGGTCCGAGCGCATCTGCTCTCCCCCAAGTCCGAACCAACTGCTGCTCCACCTGCCGCTCCGCCATGACTTGGTGAAGAGTTCCTGTTTCAGATCCTGGTTCAACCCGCGGATGAAGACGTCAGCAGAGTCGGCTGCCCAGCTTGCGGCGGAAGCTGGGCCAAGAGAAGGGCCTGAAAGGTCGAGCGCGGTGCCCCAGCCACTCTTGAACTTCACAGCCGGAGTGAGCGAAGGTGAACTCGCGCCGCTTTCGCCAGCCAGCAAGGTGAGAAGGATCAGAATCCACNNTGTGTTGTTCCTCTGCCTTCTGTGCTTTGGCCAACGACTCGGTTCTCGAGCCACCTACAGTTTGTCCTGGAATTTGGCAAGTCTGACGCAGGACGGAGGCGAATCCCCCTGCGCCGAGAAGCGGGAAGGGCCTGGTCGTGGGTAGGGGCCGAATCGCCCGGCTGTCCGTCGTGCCTTCGCAGACGACGATGATGGAGTAGGTGCTCACTTGCTTTGGTTCTGGAACAGCTTCCCCTCGAAAAACGACCAGTACTCACCCGCGTCGAGCTCCTTCATCCACCGAGCGGCCTCGGGGCCCTGATCGAGAGCGATGCATTGCGAAGCGCCGTCTGCCTCACGCAAGACTCGCACTTCGTCGTAGCGGAACTCGCCGAGGATGCACGGGGAATGGGTCGTGCAGATGATCTGAATTGGTTGCGTTTCAACGGTTGCTCTGAGGAACGTGATGAGCTGCCGTTGAGCTGATGGGTGCAGGGCTCGATCGATGTCGTCGATCAGCAGGAGCGTCTGCCCAGCCGACCGAGCCGCGACGCAGAGCGCGAGCGTGAGAAGCGTGCCTTCGCTCACCTGTGACGCAGGGATGCCCGACCCCGTGGCCATGTCGAAGCGAAGGCCGTACTTCTCGACCACGTCGAAGTGCCGCTGGAGGCTTATCTGGCGAACGGCCGGAACGATGGCTCGAACATCACGGACCAGCGTCTCGTAGGCCAGTGGCTCGCTCCCGAGCTTCATGTCGAGCATCCGCTGGATGATCAACTCGGCGTCGATGGTCAGTGTCTCGGGCCCGACGGACGGCTGAAGTGGGAGTCGGAGCTCGCTCAGGTTCACGCTGAAGTATCGAGGACGGGGGAGTGCCTGGTACAGGTCGTCTGTCGAGAGGCGCTCTTCCCCCAAGACCACGAATGGCTCAATGACGCCTTCGTCGGGGATGAAGACCTTCGTCTGGTCCTCGATCGTCAATGCAGCCGTTCGTGTCGTCTTTCCGTCTCGGAATACAGCCTGCGTGTCAATGCGAGCTCGAGGGTGAGCCGAGCCGGCTTCGACAGTCGCTCGAACGGAGAACCCTTGCGATCCAACTCTGACGGCGTCTTTCGCCCCGTCACCACCCGGCTCTGCGCGCTTCGTCACCGAGTCGAGCGCGAGGGCCTGGAAAGCCGCTTCGAGAACTGTCGACTTCCCGCACCCATTGGGGCCCACCAAGACAGTGAGACGGCTCTTCGGAAAGTCGATCTCCGCGGCTCGGAAGCTCTTGAAGTTCTCGAGGACGAGCTTGGTCAACACACGGCGAACGCTAGACGAGCCTGGCCGGGCCGGCCACGTCAGGTTGCAGCCCATCGAGGAACTCGGCCGTCTCAGTCGCCGCCAGAGCCCGGTCGCGGTCGCGGGGAATGATGTGGTAGCCCCGCTGCAGCACCACGAGACGCGACCCTCGCAATCGCCGCTGGAGCAGCTCCACCCCACGAAGGTCGACGACGTGGTCCCGCGCCGCCGCGATGAGGAGCGACGGGCACGTCACCTGAGGGGCCCGCGCCTCGGCCAGGTCCTGGAGCCGAAAGAGCTCCAGCGCGCTCGCCAGCGGGTAGCGGGGCAAGAGCGGCGCCGCGGCTCGCTCCTCGTCGAGCTCGAGGTCGGTCCCGTGCTTCTCGACCCACTTGGGCAAGAGCCGTGGCAGCCCCGTGCCCCGCGTCAGCCGCAGCACCCGGGCGCTCAGCCGCTGGAGCCGCGCCACCGGTGCCAGCAAGACCAGCCCTCGCACGCGCTCGGCTCGCTCGGCCGCCACCACCACGCCCAACAACGCCCCCATCGAGAGCCCCACGATGGAGACGTGCCCGTGAGCCCGCTCGAGCTCGTCGAAGGCCGACTGTGCAGCGCTGACCCAGTCGCCCATGCCGACGCCCTCCATGGCCTCAGGCGACCGGCCGTGCCCCGGGAGCAGGGGCGCGTGGACGCCGAAGCCGCGGGCAGCCAGGGCCTCGCCGAGGAGACGGACCTCCCAGGGGCTCCCGGTGAAGCCGTGGAGCAGGAGCACCGCCCGGCCGCCCGCTCCGCCCGAGGGGGTCAGGGTGAAGGGGGCCGTCTTCGACTCGTCGAGCACCAGGAGGAACGTAGCAGCGACGGCAGGGAGCCGGTGAATCCACCGCGCGACTCGTGCTACGGAGGCACCATGTCCGAAGGAACCAAGCCTCCCGAGATTCAACTGCAGATTCAGCTCGACGATGACGTGGCCAACGGCCGCTATGCCAACATGGCCCTGGTCAACCACTCCGAGACGGAATTCACCCTGGACTTCATCTACGTCCAGCCGCAGCAGCCTCGGGCCAAGGTCCTTTCTCGCATCATCACCAACCCCAAGCACATGAAGCGGCTCCTCTCGGCCATTCAAGACAATCTGTCGAAGTTCGAGGCCAAGTTCGGGCCCATCGACTCGACGGATCCAGGCACTCCGGTCCACTGACCGGCCGTGGTGCCTCGCTCGCTGCTGCTCCTGGGGCTCGCCGTTGCCATCACGGGGCGGGCCGCGGAGCCGGACTGTCGACCTGACGGGCTGCTCCTGTTCCCGGCGCCGGGGGCGGTGGTGCCCACCAACGTGCAGTGGATTCTCGAGGGCGTCGGCGCTGAGCAGACCCGGGTGTCGGACCTCGTCGGTGCCCAGGGCCTCACGTTGCTCGCTGACGACGGCAGCTCGGTCCCCCTCAAGGTCGAGCGGGGTTGGGTGTCGCAGGCCAAGCGGGTGGCCGTGCGCCTGAAGGCCTCCAAGGCGCTGTCGCCCGACTCGCGCTACACGCTCGTGCTGGGGAGCAGCCTCGGAGGCGCCGTCTTCCTCAATGAGCTCCAAGGCGAGTCACGGCCCACCTGGAGGACCGCGTCGACGGCCGACCGTGATGCGCCGAAGTACCGCTCCAAGCCCGCGGTGTCCGAGGGGTGGTACTCGGCTGGGCCCACTCTGGTACGCCAGCTCCGTCTCCGCGTCGCGGTGGAAGAGAAGGGCTCGGCGTACTTCGTCGTCACCATGCAGCGAATGCGGGGCTCGTCGGTGCGCCAGCAGTACCCCGTGCCCCTCGTTGGCGAGAGCATCATCATCGGCCACGACGCCTGTGGAGGCTCCTTCGGCTTCGAAGATGGGCGCGCCTACCGACTCGTCTTCGAGCTGTTCGACTCGGCAGGGAACCACAACGCCGAGCGGGTCAGCCTCGAGGTCTCGGCCCCGCGGCCACCGCGCTGAGCTGAGCGGCGCTCGTGCTCTGCCTGGGCTGAGCGGTTATGAAGGCGTCGTGAATCGAACCCCGACGCCCATTGCCCTCACCATCGCCGGCTCGGACCCATCGGGAGGTGCTGGCCTCCAAGCGGACCTGAAGACGTTTCATCAGCACGGAGTGTACGGCACGGCCGTCGTCTCGCTCATCACTGTCCAGTCCACTCGGTCGGTGGCGCGCGTCGAGGTGCTCGAGGCCGAGCTGGTCGCTCAGCAGTTGGACCATCTCCTCGCGGACGTGCGGCCCCAGGCGGCCAAGACGGGAGCGCTCGGCTCGGCGGCGGTCATCGAGGTGGTGGCGGCGCGCGCGAGGCACTTCGGCTTCCCGTTGGTGGTGGATCCAGTGATGGTATCGAAGCACGGCCAGGCGCTGCTCGCCCCGGAGGCTGTCGAGGTGTTGGTGAGCGCGTTGCTGCCTCAATGCTTCCTGTTGACGCCCAATGGCCCGGAGGCCGAGGCCCTGTTGGGGACTCCGGTTCGCACGGTGGCGCAGGCGCGGGAGGCGGCGCAACGGCTGGCCGACCTCGGCCCGAAGCATGTGCTGGTGAAGGGTGGTCACCTCGAGGGGGACGAGGTGGTCGATGTGTTGTATGCCAATGGGACCGTGCATGAGCTCCGCGGCCCGAGGGTCGACTCGCCGCACACCCACGGCACGGGCTGCACCAGCTCGGCGGCCATCACTGCGCGGCTGGCGCGGGGGGCTTCGGTGGAGGACGCGGTGGCTGGTGCGTGGGAGTGGCTCAAGGCTGCGCTCCAGAGTCCACCCGACGTGGGCGGCGGCATCGGCCCGGTCAACCACTTCACTCCGGTCGAGTGGCGCCCACCGTCGAGCCGGTGAGCAGACTCCGGACGGCTATTCCAGCGCAGCGCGGACATCCCAGCTGCACTAGCCATCCCAACGCTCCTCCGGGGTCACCGGAGACGAAACCGCACATCAACTGGTGGGACTACACCACCGGAAAGCGCGGCAGTGGTGGTTCCAGCGGCGCAGTACCAATCGTGGAGTGATCTTCATGGACGAGTTCAAGATCAAGAATTTCGCAGCAAGCCACCCGGGGCAGCACCTTCCGATTCAGCAGGCCAGCAGCAATGAGGTATCTGCGCTTCGAGCGTTGCTCCTGCAACGACTCGGGCTGTCGGGCGCGACCGATGGCTTGGAGATAGTTGAATCGATCGCATCTAGGTCTGTTCCGATCGAAGGCGAGGATGCCACGCGGAGCGACTTTGACCTGACGCGTCTGCTCGTAGGTTCCGTCGACAGCAAGCTCGATGAGGAGGTATTTCTCAATTGGCACCGATTCGACGAGCTTGATCGGATGTGGGCCAAACAGCTAGCGGAAGTATTCGACGATGTTTGGTATCCATTTGCAGACGATCTCGACGTTGTGGATGCCCAATGTCGCTGGATTCTCTCGATTGCGCACCACGGTGGTATCCGAGTATTGCGCCTTGCGGCATAGCGCAGACAGGCTCGGTCAGTACCCACCGCACCGCTCGACTCCGCGCGTTCCGGGAGCAGCTTCCCGGCGCTATACCAAGGGCGCTCTGGCTGTCTCGTTGTCCTTGCTGGTAGCGTCGTGGTTGGCTCAACCACGCCGAGGGCAGTGAGGTGGCTGTGGTGCTTTCCGTCAATGGGGTGACTCTGGGCTGGCCGCTCTATTTGGTGTTTGAGGAGGGGAGTACGATCCGAGTGGTGATTGGCCGGGGATTTACTTCGACGTCTTGGGGGGGCTTCGACCCGTCATGCATGTCCGTCCTGGCAATGCACAGTCTTCGGGGCGACTTGTACGTATGTCTGGAATGGCTGCAGGCCCTGCTATTATCAGGTCTTCGGTCGCGACGTCTGGTGGGATTCCACAGGCAACTTGCACTGCTTTCAGTAGGATCAATCCTGGGCATGCTGAGCCCGGCCGGTAGACCCGCCGGGGCCGGCCACAGGCACAGAGGCATGGGAATGCCCACTCGGGAGCGGCGCGCTCATCGGGACCTCATGCCGTAGGCGGGCGCTCGATGAGGACCAGCGCGACGACCGTCCGCTGCGCTCACACCCCCTTCAGTCGTCGCCGCGCCCGCCTTCGACTTTGGAGAGCGCGAAGCGCCCGGGGACCGAAAGGTTCGTGTCCTTGACCGTTTCGGACCTCTGGAACTTCACGCCGATTGTCGGGTGCCACACGGCTGCGTCGATGGCCAGGACCGCGCGGCACCGCGAGTGGACTGTCGCGCGGCGCCGATGCTCATGGGGTGCGTCACTCCGTACCCCCCGCAGTGCGCTGGCCCTCGCCCGCCGGGCTCACGCGCGAAGGTCCGGCCTCGTCAAGCCCCTGCGGAGTGCGTTAGCGTGCCTCGGGTGCCAGGATGGTGGGCGGCGACGGCCGTCTGCCAGGGTGGCGAATCGAGGAAGACATGGCTGCCGCACGGTCTGGTTCGCGGATGCAAGGGTGGGACTCCGCCCTCCGCTCGCTCGCGATCACCGGAGCGGTCGGCCTCGTCCCTCTCGTGCTGATCCGGCTCTTCGCTGAGCCCCTCCAGTTCGTCATTCCCGGGCCGAAGTACCTCGCCTTTCACGACCTCGTCGAGCTGCTCGGGGTGGTCACGGATCTCTCCATCTTCGGGGTTGGCTGGTTCACCCACGGGCAGACACGGGACCGCCACGCCCTCTTCGTCTCGTGCACGTTCCTCGCGGTCGGCCTCATCGCGCTCCTGCACGTCCTGTGCTTCCCGGGGATGCCCGACTTCTTCACCTCGAACTCTCTCAACCTCAACAAGGCCCCGCAGCTCTGGCTCCTGATGCGCGCCGTCATGGCCGGAGGGCTCCTCACCAGCGCCTTCGTGCGCCCGGACACGAGCGGCCGCGCCTTCAGCCGTTGGGTGCTCGGGCCCGCGGGACTCGCCCTCGGGGTGGCGGCCTTCTGGTCGACGGTGCTCCACCCGGGGACGCTCCCGGCGGCCTGGGTGGACGGCGTCGGGCTGACCGCGTTCAAGGTCGGGGCGGAGTACGTCATCATCGCCGCCTTCGCCCTCGCCATCGTGGCCTACGCGCGGACGGAGCGGCCACGGGGAGGGACGCCCGGAGCCCTCTACCTCTCCGCGCTCACGCTGAGCATTCTCGCCGAGGCCTGCTTCACCCTGTTCCAGAACATGACAGACACGGTGAACGCCCTCGGGCACCTCTACGCGCTCGCGTCCTACCTCCTGGTCTACCGGGCGGTGTTCATCGACTCGGTTCAGCGCCCGCACCGCGACCTCGTCGAGACGGCCCGGCTCCTCCGTGCGGAGCGGGACCACCACGCGGACGCGCGGGCCGCCCTCGGACGGGAGCGCGATCGCGTCGCCGCCATCATGGAGTCGAGCCCGGTCGCCCTGGTGCGGGTGGACGCGGAAGGAATGGTCGCCTACGCCAACGCGGAGGCGCAGCGCCTGCTTGGTCTCAGCCGCGATGTCATCACGCAGCGACGCTACGACGCCCCCGAGTGGTCGATTTGCGACCCCACGGGCGCTGCCCTCGATCCCGCGGAGCTGCCGTTCTCGGTCATCAAGGCCACTCGAGCTCCGGTCCGGACACGTCATGGAATTCGCTGGCCCGACGGGCGGCTGGTCATCCTCGACCTGATTGGCGCGCCGCTCCTGGGGGCCGAGGGGCAGTTCGAGGGCGCGGTGATCGGCCTCGAGGACGCAACCGAGCGGAGCCGCATGCAGGACCAGTTGCAGCACGCGCAACGGATGGAGTCGGTGGGGCGGCTCGCCGGAGGGGTCGCCCATGATTTCAACAACCTGCTCACCGCGATTCTCGGGGCGACCGATGCCCTCCTCGAGCAACTGCCCGCGGGCTCGGCGCTGCGCCCCGAGGCGGAGGAAATCGAAGTGGCCGCTCGCAGGGGGGCGAACCTCACGCGCCAGCTGCTCACGTTCAGCCGCAAGCAGGTCGTGGTTCCGCGGACCCTGGATCCTGCCGAGCTGATCGCCCAACTGTTGCCGTTGCTGCGCCGTCTGATTGGCGAGGCGGTGAAGCTCAGCGTTGACGGGGCCTCTGGCGGGGCGAAGGTGCGGGTCGATCCAGGCCAGCTCGAGCAGGTGATCGTCAACCTGGTGGTGAACGCCCGAGACGCGCTGCCCAATGGGAGCGGCAGGATAGCAGTCGAGCTCGCGGAGGCGGAGATCGGACAGGAGGAGGCCCGTCAGCAGCTCGGCATCCACGCGGGCCGGTTCGTGCGCATCTCCGTCGCCGACGACGGGTGCGGCATGGCGCCGGAGCTGCTGAGCCACATCTTCGAGCCGTTCTTCACGACGAAGGGACCTGGGAAGGGGACGGGGCTCGGACTCGCGACGGTCCACGGAATTCTCCGACAGTGCGGGGGGCATGTCGCGGTGGAGAGCCAGCCGGGCGTGGGTACCGTGTTCCGGGTGTTCCTGCCGCGCGTCGCGGCAGATGCCGCATCGGCCGAGACGAGACCCCGGGCGGTGTTTCCGCACGTCGCCCGTACAATCCTGGTGGCGGAGGACGACCGGCAGGTGCGCGAGGCGGTGGTAGGAGCGCTCGACCGCGCGGGGCACACGGTGATCGAGGCCACCGACGCATCGGACGCGCTCGCGATCTCGGCCGAGCGCCTTCGGAGCCTGGACCTGCTGGTGACCGACGTCGTGATGCCGGGCCTTCGCGGGGACGAGCTGGCGCGGCGGCTGCGTGCGATCCGCCCGGGGCTCCGGGTACTCTTCATGTCTGGGTACACGGGTGAGGATTTCGTACGCGGCGAGGACGGCCCGGGGACGGGCTTCCTGGCCAAGCCCTTCTCGCCCGACGCGCTCCTCGATGCGGTGGAGGACCTCCTCGGTGCCCGGGGCGGGCAGTCAGCCAGCGCCGGCTGACCGGGCAAGCCGCTGCACGCGTTGAAGCAAAGCAACGACGCGGACGCCGCCGTGGCGTTTGCCTGTCGTCGTCGCGCCTCACCCAAGGGCAGGCCATCACCCGTGAGTCCACCGGCATCATCCGCGGTGCCTGGCTTGACTGCGAATGTGGGCCTGTGAGAAGAATCACCTCGGCTCCCTCGGGGAACGCCAACCATGATCTCCGCTCGCTAACCAAACGACCGCAGCGCAGTGCAATCGTTTCGTCGAACGGAGTGTCGCTATGCCCAAGAACAAGTCGTCTCGCCCGGGTTCGCCGGGTCGTCTAGTCGTGGCCATTCAACCAGCTCGTCCGAAGCCGCCCCAGCAGGTGCGTGCCTCGTTCTCCCTCGGAGGGCGACGCTTCAATGGCGTCTCCTTGCGACGGGGGCAGCGTCACCGACGTGGCAGATGAGACCAAACAATCGGAGAGGAGCGTCGTCGAGCCAAGGCGCTCCTCTCCTCGGGTGTCTCCGGCCAGGTGTCGGAGGACTCACCGGTGGCGCCCTCTGGGCTCGGTCGTCTCGGGGCGCGCCCTCTTCTCTACTGTGAGCGGAGCACCACGTCGATGTCGCTCGCCGTCACTGGCTTGGGCAGCACCCGGAAGCCATCGGCCCGAGGCAGGCGATCCGCTGGCCCCATGACACACACCGTGAGCCCCGGCCGAATGATGGACAGTCGATAGGCCAGCTCATCACCTCTCATCGACGGCAAATTGAGCTCGCACACCACGAGGTCGAAGGCACCTGGATCCAGCCGCACCAAAGACAGCGCATCGGCGGCATGGGTGCTGACATGGCAGGCGTGGCCGAGCAGCTCGAGCGTTCGCTTCAGTGCGCGGGCGACGAAGACATCGGGGTCGACCAGCAGCACCCGGCGTACCTTCCTCCCGAGCTCGGCCGAGGCGACTGGCGGGTGGCTCGAGGCGGTGTCGCTCGCCACCGGCAGGAAGAGGGAGAAGCGGCTCCCTCGCCCCACCTTCGTCTCGACATCGATGGCCCCGCCAGCGCCCCGGGCAAAGCCATACACCATGGCCAGGCCCAGGCCTCGTCCGGCGCCCCGTGGCTCCCGAGGCTTGGTGCTGAAGAACGGGTCGAACACGTACGGCAGGACCGAGTCGGTGATGCCCTCGCCTTCGTCTCCCACGGCGATGCTGAGCCAGGCGCCCGTGGTCAGGGTCAGCGTGGTGCAGGTGAGCGGCGCGTCGAGGGCGACCGCGCGGGCGACCAGGGCCAGTCGGCCGCCTCGGGCATGCATGGCCTCCATCCCGTTGGCGAGCAGATTGGCGAGCGCTTGCTCGAGCTCGT
This sequence comes from Myxococcales bacterium, assembly GCA_003153055.1. The sequence goes on along the minus strand of PMBV01000334.1, from coordinate 12,665 downwards.
GCGGCACCACCCACACCTTCGGGAGCGGAGCGTCGATGGTGGTCGTCACCGTGACGTTCGCGGAGGCTCCCCGGTCCGCCACCTCGCCTGCTCGGCGCACGATGGCCGTCGGGTCGACCAACGAAGGCCCCGCCGGCGAGCCGACCTGGCCAAAGCGCGTCACGTCGCTGACCCGCCCCCGGGCCTTCTCGATGGCGGCGAGCATCGGCTCGAACTCCCGCCACGGAGGGCTCGTCGGCTCGAGCATCGCCCGGCTGCGCAGCGCGTGGGCCTGCAGCACATCGAGCGCGGCGAGCACTTCACGGCCCAGCCCGGCGCTCAGAGTGGTGAGGGCCTCGAGGCGCTCGATGCGGGCCAGGCGCTGGGTGAGGGCGGCCGCCTCGTCCTGCAGGGTGAGCTGTTCGCTCAGGTCTCGCAGCACCAACACGAAGAAGCGCTCGCCCACGACGTCGGCGGTCGAGATGGCGACCTCGACCGGCACCTCCACGCCATCGCCTCGACGAGCCTTGATGAGGCGAGGGTGAGAGAGCCTCCGTCGCTGCTCACCCGACTCGATGAAGGCTTGGGCCACGGCCCGGTGTCGTTCTCGAATCGGCAGCGGGAGCAGAGCGTCGATGAGCTTTCCCACCACCAGCTCGGCCTCGACTCGCAGCAGCTTCTCAGCCTCGAGGTTGACGTGTCGGACTCGCTGCTCCACGTCCACGAGGAGCACTGGATCCAGCAGTCGATCCCACACGGCGAAGAAGGCTTCTTGAGACATCATGGTTGCGCGTTCCTTCTCGGCTCCCGACCTACACCATCCCACGTTCTCTACTCTCCTCTCACTTGTGCCGGTGGTGAAGCCACAGAAGAATCTCTTCTGATTGTAGATTCAGCTTCAGTTTCCCTGCCCGAGACAGGAGTCAGGTAGCTTCATGCCCATGCGGGCTCTCGTCCTGTGCGCGGTGTTGATGACGTCGGGAACGGCCTCGGCGGTGGGCGTCTCCATCGAGGCTGCCGGTGGGGTTTGGTTCGGCCCCGCCGCTCCGCAGTTTCAGGTGACGCTCTCGGTGCACCAGGCCCTGGGCGAGGTGGTACGAATCGGACTGCGGTCCGGGGTCGCGCTGAACCTCCCGGGAGGCTACCCAGAGGTCGCCATTCCCATCGACGTGCTGCTCCGCTTTCGCATCAAGCGCATCTTCCTCGAGCCCTTGGGTGGGCCGTGGTTCGTGCTGGGGAGGCCTGACTTCCTGAGGGCCCACGCGGGCATGGCCATCGGGGTGTTGTTCGGCGCCTTCGAGCTGTCGGTGGAGGCCGGGTGGCTGCAGCCATCGGCCCTGTTGCTCGGCCGGTTCAGCTTCCACTTCTGAAGCGATTGCGCACCCGGTGGAGCACCATCTCGAGGGCTTCGTCCTCGCGCATCGGGGCGCTCTCTTCGAGCGTGAGCACGAAGCTGGTCGAGGTCAGTTGGCTCAGCGGAGTCTTCTCGTTCACTACCACCCCGTCCTGCACGAGGTGGAGCTGGCCGAGCTCGACCTCGAGCTGGTAGCGCTGAAAGACGTCATCGAACACCCGGCGTTTGAGGCGCCCCACGTCGAGCTCGTCGACCTGAAGCGGCAAGAGCTGCACGCCGAAGCTGCTCCGTCCGAGGCGGAAGGACCACTCGGTCACCAGCTCGAAGTCGAGGAAGGCGTCGTTCAGCACCGCCTGCACGTCTTGGCCCTTGGGCATCCAGTAGCTCTTGAGGGTGGCTCCGCAGCGGGGGCACACGAGCGAGCGGAAGTCATCGAGCCCATGGGTGCGGAAGAGGGGCACGGCGAAGACCTCGGTGGCGCAGGCTGGGCAGCTCTCGCGCTCGCCCAGCACACCGAGCACTCGGCGGAGCTCCCGGCGAATGGGCAGGGCGCGCAGCATCACCGGGAGGGCCTCGCGCACCGCCTCGCCCCGGAACCGGAGGCCCAGGTGGGCCACGCGCTCGGACGCCTTGCGGACGCCGAATTCAACCCAGGCATCGGCGTCGACCAGCGCTCGCTCGAGGGTGGCGTGGAGCTCCTGGGGCCGAGCCAGGGCCGCGAGCCTCACGCTGATGTCGGCGAAGCGCTCGAGGCCAGGCAAAGGGAATTTGGAGAGCTCGGCGATGTACGTGAAGAGGAGCAGCCGGAGCACGGCGGGCCGCGTCTCGGCTTCGCGCTCGAGGCGCTCGGCGAGCTGGCGGGCGGCGGGGTGGGCGGCGAGGCTCTTGAGCTCCTCGAGGCCCAGGCGCACCACGCGCTTGTCCGAGAACGGGTCGAAGCTCCGCTCGAGGGCCTCGGCCTGCCGGGTGGTCAACGAGCTGGCTCGGCTGTTGAAGCGCTTCACCTCGGACTCCAGCTGGTAGGCGGCGGTCTTGATGAGGGTATACGACTTCTCGATTCGAGAGCGGAGCCCTCGTTTGATCTCGACGAGGTGGTCGTGGCCGCGGCTGGAGGCCTTCTCCACTTCGCGCAGGAGGACGCAGGTCGGCGTTCGCTCGAGGGCGGTGCGCTCGCTGGCGAGGTTCTCGAGCACCACGTCGAACCAGGCGAGTCGTTCCTCGAGGAGCGCGAGCTGCTCACCGAGCTCGGCCTCGGTGTCGTCGACTTCGCCGCCCTTGGCTTGCTCGACCATGACCTCGAGGCGATCGACGTCGCCGTCACGGTATATGGCGTTGATGCGGGCCATGCGCTCGCTGAGCTGCACTCGCTCTTCCTCGGTGCGGGCGAGGTCCGGGTGGAAGCGGCGGGCCAGCGCGCGGTAGGCGGCCTTGAGTCGGTCGGGCGGTTTGGCCGGTGCCTCGAGGGGCTGGCCCGCCTCGGAGTCGGAGGCGCTCTGGTCGGGGAGCGGGCCCGGCGGTTGCTCTCCCAGCTCGCGGGCTCTGCGGGAGTCGAGCCGCTCGGCCTGGAGGGGCACGGCCGTGGGTCGGGTCTCTCGGAGCAGCTCGGTCCACCGCTCGAAGTGCAGGAGGAGTCGCTCGACGCGCTGGAGGGCCTGGCTCTCGTCGGCGATGCGGACCCGGTACGACGCCTCGAAGGTCGAGAGCTCGCCACGGAGGGTTTCGATTTCGAGATCGAGCTCGGCGATGTCATCGCGGCGCTGGCCCAGCTTCGCTTTGAGCTCCCTGAGGCGGTTGCGCTCGGGATCATCGGCGACGACCAGGGCCGTCGTCGCCCGAGACTTCTTGCGGCGAGCCATGCACGTCGACGTCTATCACCCCCTCATCGGGTTGTGCGAAAGCAGTGGCACCGGATCCGCCTGGGCGAGCCGGGTTCCAAGTGGAATCGTGGACGGACCGAGCGTACCGTCGAGCGGCAGCACTCTCTCAGTGGTGTTCCATTCGATTCGACGGAGGATGTCATGCCTGGACCGAGCTCGAACACGCAATGCTGTCTCTGCGGCACGACGATCCACGAGGGGAACCAGTTTGCGAAGTGCGTCGTGAACTGTCGAAAGCACCGGGAGGAGGAGTGGGTGTGCCGCAACTGCAAGGATGAAGCGGTCGTCATCAACTACGAGGTCAACGTCAACCGATGGGTGATGGGGTCGGGCCCCTCGAAGCTCTGCTTCCAGGCGGAGGTCGAGCGGATCGCCGAACTGTACACCCCCGTGTACTGACGAGAACCGACCACACCGGCACCGCGGACGTCAGCCCTCGCCCGGCCCGTACAGCTCGGTGAGCACGAGCTTCCCCCCGCCGGGGAGATCCACCGACTCGACCACCGGCGACCGCTCCCAGTCTGAGCTCGTCCGGCGAACCACGGTGACCCGCTGGGTGTCGTGGGCGACCAGGAGCACCAGTTGGAGGGACGGAATGGCCTGGTAATGCCGGAGCTTCTCGCCGCAGTCGTACTCCTCTGTCGACGGGCTCAGGACCTCGACCAGGATGGTCGGGTTGAGAATGGCGTGTCTGTCCTCCGGGGCCCGCTGGAGCTCACCGTATACGACGCTCACGTCGGGGAACGTCGAGAGGCCGGCATTCGAGCCGCAGCTCGCTCATCGCCAGCGCGTCGAGGTACTCGGCGTAGGAATAGTGGAGGCGTCGCGCGGTCGACATGCGCCTCGGAGGCTCTCCACAGGGCGCTCGGGGACCAAGCCCGTCAAGGCGTGAGGTGGCGACGGGCTCGACGCCGTCGGCCAACGCGGCCTCGACAACCTCCGACGGACAGAGCCCGCTCAGGACTGGCCCGGGCGACGGCGGAAGAAGCGAAAATCTGGGTTGACTCCTCCGCCGGGAGGCGAAAAGCGACCGGTCACGTCCTCGTAGTCTTTGGCCCACGTCGGAGGACTCTTGTGCTCCTGCGCCAAGAGCTTCGGGCTGAAGAAGTAGTTCACTCCCCAGCCGTTGTGCGGACCCACGCCTGTCTCAGGCCGCTCCCCGACCCCAGCCATGAATACGGGAATCAGCACATCCTCCATGCGGGCGTACTTTCTTTCGTCCGCTGTCCTATCGACGACGTCCTTCTTCACGTATTTGCGCTCGAAGTAGGCCATCGCCGCCCGGAAGTTCGCACCCTCGTAGGCGTTGAACTGGCTCTTCGCGCTTGCCACCTTCTCGATACTCGTAAAAGTCGCCCAATCTGGGAAAGGAGCGTTCTTTCGATTCAGCATCGTATGAGCAACCCCACGCCAGGACACCTCTGAAGTCCCCCCCGCCTCGCCAACCACGATGGCCAGGAAGACTCGGTATTCGCTCCACAAGGGCTGTGGGACCGAGGTGCTCCCCGCCAGATCGACAGGCTCGCCGTCGAGCTTTCTCAACTTGGTGCACACCGCGATGCCGACCTCGGGCCGAGTCAGCCAACCGGCGCGAAAGGGGGCGAAGCCGGCTGCGTTGGGGGCTGACTCGAGGTTTGGCGTGTAGCTGGCCACACTATTGAACACGCAGTTCCCTTGTGTCGAGACGGCGGCAGACCCGAAGCTGATGGCTGCGAAGAGCCCAAGCTCCGGGTCGAACGCCCTCAAGGTCTCGCGGCAGCCGCTGATGAGAATTGCAGCTTGGTTGAGCGCAGCCATCTTGACCCGCGCCGACGTCTTCAACTTCAAGTCGTCATTTCGACCGAGATCCGACAAGAGCTTCGACAGTTGAACGAACCCCTGATTGACCTTCTCGCTCTTGACCATGAGTTCGAGGTCCATGTCGAACTCGAGGGAGTGGTCGAGATTCTCGAACGTCGCCGAGACGACCAGCTCTGACAACGAGCCATCGGTGGTCGAGGCAGCCCGCTCCGACAGCGAAAGCTGGGCCAAACGCGGATGCTCGGCGGTGCAGAACTCCACCGAGGACGATGTCACCACGTCAGTCTCGGTAACTGAGCCAGGGGCCTCGCCCGCAGCCCCCGGGGGCGGCGCCGACCGAAAAGCAGTCACCGTCCAGCGGAACGCGCGGGACCCAGCCTCAACCGTGCTCGGAGCAAGGATGTGGGCTTCTCCGCGACTCAGCATGCCGATCCGCCATTTGAAGGTCTCCTTGCCCATCCCGCTCGGAGTCCAAAGGAATGATGTGCGGGTTCCCTCCATCTCGTGGGAGTCATCCACGAACTCGGCGATGTCGAGCCTCAGTGGATGCCCAACGAAGCCCTGGCAGGGAACCACGTCAAAGGACACCAACCCGCCGACCACCACCGGTTCCTTAGCTCCCTGATTCTGAGGTGGGGGTGAACCATCAGCGAAAGCCCGAGCGGCGAGCGCCACGACATCATCCGCGGCCACCTCGCTGTCGCTCGTATTCGACTCGCGACCGGAGGGTACGGTGGGGAGCGCGGGCGCACTCGGCATCCAAGTGGTGACTGTGACGGGCAAGTTGACCTCAATGCCCGAGGTCTTACTGGCAACGCTCTTCGGAGCCTGCCCAATCATCTGCAGCTCGAGTGTGTAGCCCAAACGCCCAGTCCCAATCAGGTCGAGCTCGAAGGCATCCACCACGAGCGGCACAGGCCCATTCGCGCCTTGCTCCTTGATTTCATAGGTCGCCCCGCTCGGAACCAACACTGTTGGTCGCGGGTGAGCGACGGTGCGTTCGGTGGCCCTCTCGGACTCAGAGACTGATGTCGACACCTTCCATTCCAGCTTGCACCCAACGGTCTCCTTCAGGTTCCTCACTGTGCCGGTGAGGGTGAAGGCGTTGATCCGCACGGAGTCAATGGTGATGGGCGTCGTGTCTGGCTCGAGCTCGACCAGCGGAGCAACGCGGAACCGGACTGCTCCGTAGTAGCCGAGATCCACTCCAGGGAGCGGTCTCGCATCGGGACTCTGGCTCATGTCATTTCCTCGCGCCCGGACCCGAAGCGGCTCCGGGTACTGTCGGAGTCACCGCCGGGCCCCTGAAGGTGTAGGTCTGAGAGATGGGGGCGAGGGGCTTCCCGCGCACGGGCCTGCGGGTAGGCCCATCGGACCTCGGGCGCGCGAGACTCAGCTTGTACGTGCGCCCGACCACCATCGGAATGGGGGCCGCCCTCGCGGTACCCGCGACCTTGGCCAGTCTCGCCTCGAACAGGCCTGCCTCTGGCCCGGCGCCCTTCAGGAAGCCGGTGTGGCTCCCGGGAAGCGCGTAGGTCACCGTTGGGAGGGCTGGCGCCCTCGGGCGCGTATTGCCCTGCGCAGCCTCGACGGTCACGTCCTCGACCTCCAGCACGAACTCGCGCGAAGAGCCCACTGGCGACTCAGTGCTGTTGACGACCTCGGGCAGCTCGAAGCCCTGGCCCCGGCAGCGAATGACAAGCACCTCGGGCGCCGTGTCGTCGAGTGTCAGGTTGCCCTGGAGCCATTTGGGCTCGCAGTCGAGGCTCCTTTCGATGGGGGTCACCTGGTCAAAGGCCTTCCCCTTCATCTGAACCTCAACCCGAATCCTCACGTTCCCAGTGTAGTCCTTACTGTCTGGTACGGGGACCTGTACAACCAGCACGGCATCGTCCTGCGGCCGCTTGAGGCTTCCGGCTCCCGGCACCGTGGCGAAGGCTCCCGTCGTCGCCACCGAAACCTTCACGGTCAAGTTGGCCCAGTCAGCAGGCAAGCCGAGACAGAAGAAACGCGCCTCGATGCCAGCTACCCCCTTGCTGGTCATCCACGTCAGAACCAAACCATCAATGGTGACCTTGCTGAAGAGGTCGGCAGCCGGTGCCGACGGGCCGTAGCTGGGGCGCTCTGGCTTGGGCCTGCGAGAAGCAAGCGACTCAATGATTTGCGGAGTCAGGGGCGCCCGCTCGTCCGTCGGCCACGACGCGCCGTCATCACCCACCAAGTACTTGAGCCCGTTGAGCGTCTCAAAGAAGAACCGGTACTGAAGCTGCTCGCCAGGCTTGATATCAGCCCGCTTGGTGAGCGCAGCGACGAGTGGGCCCGTTTCGAATTGAACGGACATGAATCGTTGCGCATCTGGGCTGACGGTCATGGTGAGTCCGTCCTTCTCGACACTCGTCGAGCTGAAGAGGCCACAGTCACGAACGAAGGTGGCGGCCGCGGGGGTACGACTGTTGATACGGCAGCCCAGCCCGTCGCGGGACAGCCACACAACGGCAAACTTCCCAATCTTGGAAAGCAAATACTCGAGTGCTCTCGCCAGAGTCACAGCCAAGCGGAAGCCAGAGCCCGCGTAGGCGGTGCGAAGGTTTGTCGGGGTGAATTTGCCGAGGCTCCCCGAGGCGTCGAGGATGAAGTCCCCGCTGGAGCTGGTTCGCAGCACCGAGGCGTACGTCGCGAGCGCGGGACAGCTCGTCAGGTGGGCGATGGTTCCTCCCACCGAGAGTTCCACGCGGCCGAGCTTGTCGTTCGCCGGCCGCACCGCGAGACGGGTCGTCTTCGCGACTTCCTTCGCCACCGCTTCGCAGGCGGCGACCAGCTTCGATGGCGTGCCGGCCGGCGTTGCTGCTGGTGCGACCGTCGGCCGGACAACCATCGACACCCCATCGCTCGCAATGGAGTCGATGCTCAGTTGCAGCTCGCTCACCCTGGCGCGGATCTGCAGCAGCGCATCGAGGAGTGGACAGGCCACGAGGATGTCGGTGGCCGCAAGGCGGAAGTCGCTGAGCTTGAACCCGGGCGAAACGCTCGCGTCCTTGCCTTTGGGGTCTTTGAGCCCGACGATGAATCCGTCCCTCACGTCCAGGGCCGCCGCGTCCTTCGGCACGCCCTTTCCGTCTTCCGTCGGAACCTCGAGCACAGGCCGTGCAGTCGCTGCCACGACGGCATCCTCGCGGGAGCTGGGAGCCGGCCACTGGCCGTCGGGCTTTCGGCTCTGCATGGTGACGAAGCCTTCGACCGCCCGCACTGGGCTCTTCACCTTGATGAGCCAACCCAACTTTCCGTCGCCGGCCTTGACCGGAGCATTGAGATGACTGCCGATTTCCTCGGTTGAGAGGGTCTCGAACGCGAGAGGTTGGATGCTCAGCGTCTGGAAGCCGAATTTGGCCTTGCCCTTTGGGGACGGCCAGGTTCCCACCCGCCAGTCACCCCAGAAACAGACGCTGACCGAAGCCAATGCCACGCCTCCGTGCTGGTAGGGAAGACTGGCCAACTCCAGGCGGCCGTGTCCCTCGGCAATCACGCTGATTGTGCTTTTGCCTTCTTCTCCAAAGTCGTCGTCGATGACCAGCACGTTCACGTGCCCACCCACCTCGGGCTTCGGCTCGTTCGAATTGGTGACCCAGGCGACCGACAACGGAGCGGCATCTTCCTTGCGAAAGGCCTTCGCTGAAATGCTCTCGACGAGGGCTGCCTTTTTGTGCCTATCAAGCAGATTCAGAAGCCAAACCGCGGTGGTGGGGTGGAGATCCTCGATCGTCCCATTGGCCGGAAGGAGAGAGTCCTTCCCTGCAAAGAACTGTACAGCGGCTTCGACTTTCTTCTTGGCGTAATGGACGGCGGCATTCTCGAGCTCATTGCGCTCGATGGTCACTTCCTTCTCTGGGTCGCACCAGGCGAACTCCTTGGCGAGGGTGGTGAGCTCGATGTGGTCCTTGAGCTTGTCTGCGATGCTCTCGACGCTGTCGACTGACCACTCGTTGAGGTGCTTGATGGTCGAGCCGCGCCACCTGGAAGCGAGCGCGTCCTTGAGCAGAATGAGATCGCTCCCGACTGGGGGCTCCATGGCTTCTCCGGCCAACCCCGGCCCGAAGTCGATGGTCATGCGGTCTGCGTCCGCGGGCACCATGAGCTTGAAGGTCACCAGCTTCTCTTCAGCATCCCGTCGTTTGCGAAAGAGCTCCGGGTCGATCACAAACGGCTTCGGCGTGCAGGGGCCTGGGCCCCTCGCGGTCGGGCTGCACACAGACCGGTCACACAGCGGACCACAGGCCAGAGGGACGACCTGGTCCCCAATCAGACGAGAGAAGCTGAAAGTCAGTGTATACTTCCCACGAGTCCGGGAATTCTCGTTCGGTGGAACAAGAAATTGTTCTTCGAGCTGGAGCAGCAGCGGATACTTGAGTTTGCACCCCGGATTCCAATCGACGTCGGTCTGTGCAGGAGCGAAGGATGTCGCCCCGTCGAGCATCTCGATGACCGCCCGTGCGTAGCTGAAGTCCGTCTTGACGTCTTCTTCGACATCTTTGATTGCCGTCTCGAAAGCCTCGCGGTCCGCTTCGGGAAGCGCCGGCTTCAGTTGCGACCGCAGCTCGCCTATGCTGATGAAGCAGTCATTGTTGGTATCGGAAATAGCCGAGAAGACCGGAGGCTGCGGTTGGGGCAGACTGGAATCGACCGTCACGCCTTTGGTGACCTCCTTTGCCAACTTCACCAGCAGTTCTACGCCGTTCTCGCCCTTCTTCGGTGCGAAGACCTGCCAGTGCAGGAACCCAGAGCCCAACGTCAACTTCTGTGCGAGCGCCGCTCCGTGCCCATCGGTTGCAACTCGGCCATTCGCGTTGCGGAGATGAGCGGGAATCGTCAGTTTCGAAAGGTCAACGTCTTTGGAGAGCGGACCAACGAAGCCAAGAACCTCACCCGCCTTGACTGGAAGGAACGGCTCAGTGAAGGTGACGACGGAGCCCCAGGCCAGCTCATCGACTGCCTTGATCAGCTCGCCGGGTGACGGCTTGTAGACCCAGTCCACCCCGGGAGTTGCCGCTCCCGTCGTGCTGCTTTCGGCGTCGCGTGAAGAGACTTTGATCGTCTTCACGTTGGCATCGGTGACCTGATACTCATTCTTCGTCGTCGCGTCAGACTTGATTTCCACCTTCTCTGCCGCCCAGAAGAGCTGACCCAGCGGCTGAACAGCATTGGTGGCGGGGGCCTTCTTGCCAGGGGTGGCCGCGGGCGGTCGCTCGTCGACAGTGTGTACAAAGGCTCCGTAGCGGCGCTCCGCGAGGGAGAGAAACCACGGCACCTCCAGGTACGGGTCCTTCGGATCAAGGACGGCAGGAGGTGCGATACCACTTTTCCTCGAGTCGCTTTCAGATTTGAAGAGGGGCGACCTGAGGTGCATGTACAGGCTGTAGAATGTGCCGCGGCTGCCCTTCTCGCCTTCGGCCTTGAGCTCTTCCAGTTCATGGCGCACCAGAACGAAGCCCGGCCAGTTCCCGACGGATTGAAGGACGTCTGCGTGGAGGGCCGTCGAGCCCTTGCCAGGGAGCCGCGCGGCGACGATGAAGCCGGGCGCCATGGCCCGAACTGGTGTGTTGGCTGCCCGGTTATCCGGGAACAGATGCACGCCACCATGGTAATTCCGGCGAAGACCAACGGCGTAGTAGCCGCCGACCCCGTTTTCGGCGCTCTCGTTGTTCGCGTAGTGACGCCAGATGTTGGGCGGGCGGCCTCGCGTGTCAAAGGGGCCACCGAACCTGGGCACCCGCGAAAACAGAGTGTACATCAAGACCGGGTCAATGAACGCATTCCAAAGCCCTTGATACGCAACTCCAAAATGAAGGTGAGGGCCAGTACTCGAACCGCGTCGTTCCTGGGGACTTGGCTCGCCGCCACCGGAACAGGCTATGACATCTTTAGCGCGGACTCTCTGTCCCTTCTGGGCCCGAAATTCGTCACAATGCATGTACTGCGTAAAATAGTCGTCGCCGTGATCAAGAACGACGGTCCACCCGCCGAGATTCGCAGGACCGCAATGGCATACAACCCCATCGGCGACGGCGAGCAGCGGAGTTCCCACCGGGAGACTAAAATCTACCCCAGTATGGAATTGCGGTTCCGCCCTCTGGCTCGCTGGAACCACGATGTATCGAGGCTGGTAGGGCGAGGTCACCCGCCCATACGCCTTTGCAATTCGACGCGACTCGTCGGTGGGAAAGGGGAAGCCCCATGGCATGGCAGGCGGATGCGGAGGGGCCCGCATGTTCCCATAATCGCGACTTACAAGCTTCTCCTTCTCTTGCCACTGGCAGAGCTTTTCGCCACCAGCTCGCTTGGCATCAGCCTCGGCGTCCTCGTACTTCCTTCTCCTGTCAGCTGCAGACGCTTGGCTGTCGAACGGTGGATCGACATCCACAATCAGTTCGCTCCATTTGGACGGACGCTTCTTCACTTGCTCGGCCATTGTCGATCGAATCCAGTTCAGCCAGTTATCGAGGAACTGGGTTGCGGACGCATCGAAACCCGAAACGATCGTCGCGCTGATCAGAACCTACGGCGCTTCCTCGCAGTAGGTTGGCTGACTCAAGCTCCTCAAACCCCTTCACATCGCTCCCCCCTACTTCAAAATACCCGCCATCCTTGCTGACGTATTCTGATACATTTCCAATCATATCACACAGCCCGGAGGCACTGTTGCCGAGGGGCTTCGAACACACTTTCCACCAGTGCTTTCCGCACCCGGGTTCCATTGGATCATCGAGAACAACGGCGCGTTCGCAAGAAGGCTTCTCGTTGCCCCACGGGTACGCCCTCTGGCCTCCGTTCGTCGCCTCTGCGACCCACTCAGCGTAGGTTGGAAGTCTCCCGCCCACCCAGTCGCAGAACGCCTCTGCGTCGGACACGCTCACGCAGTTCATGGGGTTCATCCGATCAAAGATGTCAGCATGGTCCGGCTGATAGTCGTTCCAGTGACAGGAACCCTGGTAGTGTGCTCCGCCCCTTTTGTAGACCACCGAATCGACGCCATCAAGCGAGCACGCACCTGCGTGGTAGCACATCTTGTAGGCATCCAGTGTCACCTCGTTCCTAGCCATCTCCACGCCCGCAGCTGCGCTGAACACCCATTTGACGACCCTCGGGTTGTCGCCTGGTGCCGGTTCCTTCTCTGCAGGCTCCGGCGCAGACGCCTCTTTCGTAGTCGCCTGGGCCGGAGCCGTCACCGAGCCTGAAGACACTGCCACTGGGCCGCTCTTCTCACTGGTGCGAAATTGCGACAGCCTCCAGCCTGCGGCGGCGCATGCCATCAGCCCTCCCGCCGCGATGAGTACCCAGGTTCCGCTCTTCATAGACGCATCCTCCGTAGCCCATCAGCATCGCCCGCCAGATGAACGCCGTCACGCGAATACTCACTCGGCTCCAACGCAGCTTTCGGCGCCTGCACCTCCCCTGTGGCCTCTCCCTGCCGCGCCTGGCCGATCGAGCGAGGACTCGACGCCCTGGTCGAGCTGCGCCTTGGCCCATGCATGCGAAGGTGCCCTCCGTCGTCGGGCTGCCGTACACCGCGTTGGCGTGCAGGAGGAACCCCACGAATACCCCGGCTCCCACCGCCGCGAGCCCCGTCGTTCCCCACGCCATCACCCTGAGCCGCTGGGCCC
>PMBV01000145.1 GCA_003153055.1 Myxococcales bacterium | reverse complement strand
ACGTGGTGGTGGTGGTGGATCGCTCGCGGTCGATGCCACCGGGGAGCCAGGCGAGCGCCGAGGAGCTCGTGCGGCTCGTGGAGCAGGGCCGCCGTCCTGGTGATCGACTCGGAGTCCTCTCCTTCGGTCGCGACGTTCGAGTCGACATGCCCCTCTCGGCCGAGCAGCGCTTCGGGGGCTTCACCACGGTGGTCGACGCGGAGGCGTCGAATCTGGCGGGTGCCCTCGACGCCGCGGAGGCGTTGATTCCGGCCCAGCGCTCCGGCCGAGTGCTGGTGCTGTCCGACGGGCGGGCGACCGGTCTCGACGCCCGGGCTCCGGCGCGGCGCCTCTTGGCTCGCGGCGTTCCCGTCGACGTGCGCTTCGTGGGGCGCGACGACGACGGGGCGCTCGACGTGGCGGTGACGGGCCTGGCCGTTCCTCCGAGGGTGGCGGTGGGAGAGCCGTTTCTGTTGACCGCGACGGTGAGGGCGACGGCCGAGGCGGACGCGACGGTGCTGTTGTCGCGTGGTGAGGCACCGCTGGCCCGGACGACGCGGCACCTCGCGCAGGGGACGACGACGCTCACCTTCCGCGACGTGGTGGAGGCACCGGGGCTCGTGACGTACGAGGTCAGGGTGACGGCCACGGGTGACGGAGTCAGCGAGAACGACGTTGGCCGGGCGGTCGTCCGGGTCGAGGGCCCGCCGCGGGTGCTCCTCGTCACCGACAAGCCCTCGGGCACGCTCGAGCGGGTTGGTGATGACGGGCGGACGGCACAGCTTCGGCGAGGGAGGCTATCGGCGATCGCCCCTGGAGGACGTCCTGCCGGTGTCGCTCGAGGTGCGCGAGGAGCAGCGCAAGGCGGCGGTGGCGATGTCGATCGTGATGGACTCGAGCGGCTCGATGGGCGCGCGGGTGGCCGACGGGCGCACGAAGATGGAGCTGGCGGCCGAGGGGGTGGTGGGCGCGCTCGAGCTGCTCAACCCCCGCGACGAGGTCTCGGTGCACATGGTCGACACCGAGCTCCATGAGATTCTCCCGATGAGCCCTGTCTCGCGGGGTCTCCCCGTTGACGCGGTGGCTCGAGGCTTCTCCGGGGGTGGGGGCATCTACATCGGGGTGGCCCTCAAGACGGCCGAGCGGGAGGTGCTCAAGAGCGAGAAGGCGACCCGGCACGTGCTGCTCTTCGCCGACGCGAGCGACTCGGAGGAGCCGGAAGACTACCGCCGCACCGTGGCCAACCTCGTCTCGAAGGGCGTGACGGTCTCGGTCATCGGCATGGGGCGCCCGACTGACGCCGACGCCGCGCTGCTTCGCGACGTGGCCGAACGGGGAAACGGGCGCATCTACTTCGCCGAGGANNACCAAGTACCGCGTCCCATGGGCCCAACTGCTCCAGAAAACCTTCACAACAGACGTCCTGACGTGCGACAAGTGCGGCGGTCGCGTCGTGGCGTGCGTCTTCTCGTCCACCGTCGCCCGGGAGATTCTCGAGCACCTTCGCCTGCCAGCCCGGCCCCTTCCTCGGGCTCCTGCGCGCGGCCCTCCCCAGCACGAGCTGTACGTCTGAGCTGCCCCAACCTGCCTGAATCCCTCGACCTTCGCCGAGAACGGGGTCGCCTGCCCAGTGTGCTCTTTCCGGGGCTACAGCCCACCCACCTCGCGAACCTTCCGTCACCCTGACTCTCCTCGCTACGCTCGGCTACGCTCCGGACGCCGGCTCGAAAGGCCGGCTATCCGTCCTTGATCTCCTTCACCATCGGTCGCGTGACGAGCGGCTTCCAGTCGATCGACGGTGGCTATGCGGCTGCGCAACGCTTCCTCGCCAGCCGCAGAACGGCTTCAGTTTGCCGGCGAGGTGCTCGCTGGCCTTGTCGGCCTCGTACTGGAGTGAGCCATCAGGGACACCGAGATGATCGTCGCGCGCCGTTCGCGCAACCTCCGCGTTTTCAGGAGGCACACGCCGCGTTCAAGAAGACCCTGGGCTGACACGCCGGTGCACCCAGAGAATCACGCGGCGTTGACGTCTTCATCCCGGCGTCGCCGATCGCTCACGTCGCCACCGAGCCCACTTCCACCACGAAGCCGCAACGGGTGCGCCGAGGAACGGGCCGCGCATGAAGCCGCGCGGCCCGTTCCTCGGCGGGCGACACGACCACGACCACGACCAGTCGATCGACCCAGACCGTCAAACTGACCCGGATTCAGCCGGCCATCCACACCCCCTTGACGACATAAGCGCGTTCAAAGAATAGGCGCGTTCAAAGAGTTCGTCCCCAAGAACATTGAGACCATGCCACCGTGATCGACGGCACCGGGAGCGCTCCCCAGCCAGGGATGACGGTGGTGAAGAGCGATCGACTGGTCGAGGTGGCGAGAGACGAAGCCGTCGCCCTCGCTCCAGGGACCGCCACCTTCGACCTGAGCGGCGAATACATCAGACCATCACGAAGCGCCTCGGCTTTCATCCCGGTTTCGCTGATCGCTCACGCAGCGAAGTCATGCCACTCCTGAAGAGAACTCAGCCCAGCCGCTCAAGAACCCCCTTCGCCCTACTTGCCAGCTGCGGCCAGCGCTGAGCGATCGCCGTGTAAATATCACAAACCGTGCGCCTCTGCCTCTCATCAGCGGATTCCAAGTCCTTCACATAAGCCTCAAGCGTTTTCTCTGAATTGAGAATTCGAACATGAACAACCTGCGCCCAGCGCGGAGAATCCTCCCAGAGCTTAACAACGACATCGACAACCGCTCGACTATACGCCCGATCATCCCACCGCTCAACCGCATGCACAATCGAGAACATCAACTCGTCATACTCAGCTGCATCATCAAGCAATCCAAGCAAGCCGGGAATCACCTTCACATCTTCGACGGCAACAATCTCCGCCAAAACCGCCTCACACGCCACCACATAACCGGTTCGCCTCTCGCGAAGCGCACCTCGAAACTCCATCACCAAAGAATCTAGCGTCTTCATCGGAGCGCCCTGGGGAACCTCACGGAATCCATCAAAACAGCCATCCTCTTCAATCAAACCAACCCACACGCCACTAGAAGAACCACAGATCCAAGAACCCAGCCTTGTTGCACTTTTCTTCCGAACCTCGAAAGACCAGCTTCTCCACTGTCCGGGAGTCGTAGACGAAGACACGCCACAATTCGTACCCATCGCGGCTCTTGCGAACGTCGAGTCTCTGGACCCACTTGATGACGGTTGCCATGTGCGGTTCCCTCCGCTGAAAGACGTAGCGGGGGATCTCCGAGCGCGCCGCGAAAGCAATGTCAGGGATCCCTTGGTGGTTGCTCCCGCGCCCTCCCGTTACGTGATCTTGGGTCACCAACCAAGAGGGGGAAACGATGGACGAACGGAAGATCGAGGCAGTGCTTACCTGCGTCAACGAGGATCCGGACCGTGCGGGCGAAGGCTGGGGCGACTTGGTCATCGAAGTCCTCACGTCCGTGGATAGACCGTTCGACGCAGGAACGATCACCGGAACCGTAGTGAGGGGAAAGCTGGATCGCTACGAGAGTAACCGCTACTCGTACACGCTGAAGTTCCCCAGTGGTGAACAGTCCACCGGCCTTGCGGTGAGTGCGGCAACGTGGACGGTTTCCAAGGTCGAACCACAGCCTGACGGGACGGTGCAGGTCACATTGAAGGGCACTCCCGCGATCGACGTAGTCTTGCGGTACGTAGATCCCGCTCGGAACGTAACCCAACCGAGCCGAGGAGACGTCACGCTCAGACTCCCAGAGTTCGATCATGACAAGCTCTTCGCGGACGGGGGTGCTGTCACCGGGACCGTTGTGAAGGGCACTCTGGATCCTGCCCACACCTATGGCCGCATGGAGCATCGCGGCACCCACTTCAGAGTCGTCAGCAACATCGTGCACCCCAACGGCACCGTCACGGTGCAGGTCGACCCCTGGCAGCATCCCGTTCCCTGACGTAGTGGGCCGCCAAAGCGCCAGCGCGAACTGCCTGGCGTGGTATCCTTCTGTGCGAGGTCCACCACTGGAGGTAAGATGTCACTCGTTCTCGAGCTTCAGGCGATGGCGCAGGATGGGAAGACCGACGTAGTCGAACTCGTTCGAAGAGCGATGGTCGTTGCGACAAAGCTCAAGCTCAGCGAGTTCGCCTCGCGCCTGAGTTTGGAGCTCAACGGGTACATGGAGAAGACATCAGTCCCGCAGTATCGCCAGGTTCCTTCTGTACTTGTATCCTTGAACCCGTTCCATGGAACGCGACCGGTCGAATTTGGAGAGTCGGACGATGTCTATCGTCACTTCTCAGTGTTCTATGTCTGGCAATCAGTTGGCGAGTTATCTGCCATGGGGCGGCATGCGGGTAAGAAGACCCAGGCTATGTCGATTCCCCTCAATCCGGAGGAGATGGCCTTTGTTAGGCAGAGTACGAAGAGCTCAATGGGCATCGGCTTCAGTCGCCGGATCCAAGCCAGTTCGCTCCATGGCGTGCTCGATGCCGTCCGGAACGAGATACTTCAATGGTCGCTTCAGCTGGAAGCGGCCGGCATTCTCGGCGAGGGCATGGTCTTCTCGCCAAGCGAGCAGACGGTGGCGAAGGAGTCACAGGTGATTCACAACTACGGCGTGCTGGTTCAGGGCAACAATGCGTCCGCGGCTCAGGCGCAGAATTCCCCTGGTGCCGCTGTGTCGGCCGCTCAGGCGGGGGACGCGTTGTCGAGGCTAGAGTCCATGCATCCCGTGCTGGCTTCCACTTCACCCGACCTGGCCCCACTGGTGAAGGACCTCGTGACGGCTCTGAGGGCTGACAAACAGCTCACGGCGCCGGAAAAGGATGAGGCTGCGGACCAAATTGTTGCGCTCGCTCAGCAGGTTCTGGCCGCACCGGCCCAGCGAACGCCATCGGTTTCGCGAATGATAGGTACCCGCCTTCGAGACCTGCTGGGGCTGAGCGCCGACCTTCTGCAGGTCTGGGGGTCTGTGGCCCCTGTGTTCGCCCACCTTCTTGGGCTTCCCATCGCTTAGTCACAGTCGAACCGGGGTCCGGTGGAAAATTCGAAGTCACCGACCGATCGGCGTACCAGTGGGGGTATTCGAAGCGTTTCGAACCGGACCACATAGGGGGTTCGATTCCCGGCGCCTCCACTTGGAAAGTTGTTGTATTTCAGTAGGTTGGGTGTCTGCTGTAACGAGGGTGTAACGAGGGTCTCCTATGGCGAGCGGAATCAGCTCGCTCGGGGACTCGCGGTGCACCTTCAGTTTCAGCACCTTCCGGGCCAGGGTCGCGTGGCGATCGTCGTTCCTGAGGGCCGCCAGGGCCCTGGTTTCCGCGCGAAACGCGTCAGGCGCTCGCGTGCGCCGGAATCGAACGGCGGCGCTTCGGAACGTGGGGGAGCTCGATGGACACCGCCCGCCCCAGCGCTCTGGCCACGCGCTCGATGACGTCGAGGCCGGGGCTGTAGTCGGGGTGCTCGACCTTGGCGATCATCTGCTGTGACACGCCGGCCAGGCGAGCCACCGCCGCCTGTGAAAGCCCGCTCTCTTGGCGCGCCCACCGAAGCGCCAGCTTCACCGCGAGCTGAGCATTGACGCGCACCATGCGACCGGTCCGAGCCCTCGGCATCGGCGGAACCTCGCCGTGGGCCAGGTGGGACTCGAGCCACAGCTCGAGCGCCTCGGCCGCTGCCTCCCCGATGTCCTCGCCGGCGTCGACGAACGTCTGACACCCGGGGCAGTCCGGGAACTCCGCCAGCGTCTGGCGTCCTTCGTGAGTGACCTTCGCTCGGTACTCCATGTTCACCTCCTCCGACTGCGCCAACAAGCAGTCGCAGCATGCATATTCAGTGTGCACACGCAAAACTGAGTACCACAACTAAGCAGTAGTAGCCAACGGGAAGGGAGGGACAGGTCAGGTCTGATTCGTGGTTTCGACCGGCAGCGGCCGTCGCTGGTGGCAGATGTAGGCGCTCCGTGCCGCCGGCGCGATTTTCGGCACGGCTGCCGGTTTCTGGACCTTGCTGGGTGATTTCCTGATCCACTGGCAGCGGGAGAAAAGCGGGGACGGAGCCGGCGGGCCCCGCCCCCTCAACAACCGCTGGGAGAAAAGCCAGCAAGGAGCATTCGATCATGGCT
>PMBV01000457.1 GCA_003153055.1 Myxococcales bacterium | reverse complement strand
ATCTCGCCCTTGAGCACGTTCCAGAACTGGGGCAGCTCGTCGAGCGAGGTGCGTCGGAGCCAGGTGCCGACGGCGGTGCGCCGGGGGTCATCAGGCGTCGTGAAGCGAGCCGGCTGGTCGGAGTCAGCCCGCATGGTGCGGAACTTGAGCATCTTGAACAGCTGCCCGTCGATGCCCATGCGCTCCTGACCGAAGAACACCGGGCCACGGCTGCTCAGCTTCACCGACAAGGCGACCAGGAGCAGCACCGGAGAGCCCAGGACCAGCGCCAGGCCCGAGACCAGCACATCGAACGTGCGCTTGAGCACCCGGTTCCAGCCCTCGAGCGGCGCCCCCTGCAGGCTGATGATGGGCAGCCCGCCAAACTCCTCGAGCCCGCCCCTCAGCGTGACGTAGCTGAAGAGGTCGGGTACCACCTTCACGTCGACGGTGCGCTGGGCCAGCTCGGCCATGATGACCTTGAGGAGCCCCTGCTCCTCGAGCGGGAGCGCGAGAATCACCTGGTCGACCGGCGTCCGGTCGAGGACCGCCCCGACCTCCTCGTAGAGCCCGAGCACTGGCACCCCCAACACGCGAGTCCCCACTTTTTCGGGTCTCCGGGTGAGGAGCCCGCTCACCATGAAGCCCAACTCCCGGTGCAGCTCGATGGTCTCCACAACGCGGCGGCCCAGCTCTCCCGCGCCGATCACCAGGATCGTCTTCAGGTTGAAGCCCCGGCGACGCAGGGCATTGAAGGCCGCCCGGAAGGCCAACCGCACGATGGAGACCGTTACGAAGGCGTAGGCCGAGAAGATGACGACGGTGAGCCGGCTGTACCGCTCGCGGACGAAGTACGACACCGCCACCAACAACAGCGTGGCCAAGAGCGTGGCCCGGAACAGCTCGAAGACCTCCGAGATGTGGGTACGGTTTCGGTTGGTGGTGTAGAGGTTCGCCTGGCGGAAGGTCAGCGGGAACAGGACGACGATGAGGCCCAGGGTCTCCAGGGTCTCCTGGAGCTCCGGCAACGACTCCGAGCGGAAGAAGGTGAAGCGGGTGAGGTAGGCCAGGCCGAAGGCACAGACGAGCGTCAGCACGTCGGCCACCAGCTTGATGGAGTTGTAGAAGCGCTGGAACTTGGTGAACACCGTGGCGCATGGCCTACCACGACTCGCCCAGGTCCTGTACCTGACCTAGGTCAGACCGTCGTCAAGGGAAAACGGCCCCTTGGGTCGCCCCGTGCTGGGTGACTTCATCGTAGTCGCGGTCAGCCTGGCGGAAGCGCTCGATGATCTGGTGGGCGGCCTGGTTGGCGAGCTGCTCGGTCTCCTCGCAGGAGGCCCTGGGCTCGAGGAGCGGGAGCTCGGCCTCGATGGCCGCGGCCGCCTCCAGGCCTCGCTCGCGGTGGCCCAGCTCATGCCAGGCGAGGGCGTCGAGGTACGTACGCCACCGAGCCACCAGCTCGGGCGCGGCCATCGACGGAGGTTGCCAGCGCGGGAGCGTGACGCGCACGTGCATCGACGTCGAGACCGGGCCCGTGGCGCAACCCGGCTCGGAGACCAGGAAGGTGAGGTGCCAGGAGAGGTACCACTCGGTGAAGGCGTCGTGGCGAGCCCCGGTGTGATCGAGGGGCCCCCGCTCGGAGAGGGACACACGCACCGCGCTCTCCGAGGCTCCGGCGACGTCGTACCAGCGGACCGAGGTGTCTGAGGGCCAGGCGAGCGAGGAGATGGTCACCGGTGACGAGGGCCACGTGGTGGCGCACGCACACGAGAGGACGACGAGGAGCACAGCCTGGGTCCGCACCGCCAGCCAGCGTACGTCAAAGCGCCGCGCTGGGCGCGACCTCGTTCGAGCGACCTCGTCAGCCGCGGGGAGACGGCTCTTCGCCGGCCATCACCAGGCTGAGCTCCTCGACGATCGCGTCCTGGAAGGCCTCGAGGCCAAAGCGCTGGGCCCAGGCTCGAGCCCTGGCAGGTACGAAGTGCCGCTCGAAGGCGTCGAACCGGCCCAGGGCATGCTCCAGGGCACCGACCGATGGCTCGGGGAAGAAGAGGCCAGTCTGCGGCGTGACGGTCTCCAGCGCACCGCCTTCAGCCAGGGCGATGACTGGGCGACCCGAGGCCTGGGCCTCGAGCGGGGTGATGCCGAAGTCTTCAACTCCGGGGAAGACGAGGGCCCGCGCCTCGCGGTACAGCCTCGGGAGATCCTCGTCGGGCACCTGACCGAGGGCCTTCACGTTGGGGGGCAGGTTCCTGAGCCATTGCGACGACTGGCCGCTGCCGACGATCCACAACGGGAGCCCCGCCCGGCGGAAGGCCTCGATGGCCAGGTCGACGCGCTTGTAGGGGGCGAGGGCGCCCACCCAGAGGAAGTACGCTCCCCGGCCGGTGCCTTCGATGGGCTGGCTGACGAAGCGCTCGAGCTCGACCGGAGGGTGAACCACGCGCGCCGACCGGTGGTAGCGCTGAGAAATCTGGTGGGCGACGTGCTTGCTGTTGGCCACGAAGCGATCCACCCCCTTCGAGGTGGCGACGTCCCACGCCTGGAAGCTGGGCCGAATCAGCCGCGCGGCCAGGCGCACCGGGAGGCTCGCCTTGCCCGGCCCGAAGTAGTCGGGGAATCGATCCCACATGTAGCGCAAGGGCGCGTGAACGTACGAGAGGTGCCGGGCGCCCTCGGGTACCGGGACGGCCTTGGCCACGCAGTGACTCGACGAGATGACCAGGTCGACTTCGGGCAGCTCGAGGCCCCGCATCGCCAGCGGCATCAGGGGTAAGGCATGGCGATGACGCTCGCGCAGCAGCGGCAGCCGATCGAGCCACGAGGTCTCGATGCGGTGGGCCTCGAGCGCCGGCGACATGGCCCCCTTCTCATGAAACAGCGTGAAGATGGGCGCGGAGGGGAACAGCTCGGCCATCGCCGCCAGCACCTTCTCGCCACCGCGCCAGGTGATGAGCCAGTCGTGAGCAAAGGCGACCCGGAGCGACCGAAGCGTTGGCGGCAAGACGGACACGATCGACATTCGCCATAGCATGCCGGGGCGGCTGCGGTACGCTCGGTGACGTGCCGAAGGTGCTCATCGATCTCCGAATGGTGCGCGGCCCCCTGCATGGAATCGCCCGCTACGCGCTCGAGCTCACTCGGCGAATGCCGCTGCTCGAGCCGAGCTGGCAGTTCCATGGCTTGGTCGGCCCGGGCTTCTCAGCCGAGGAGCTGGGTGAGCTGGCGCCGCGGATTCCGCTGGTGCACACCTCGGTCGACTTCCTCTCGGCCTTCGAACAGCCGACGCTCGCGGCGACGCTCGTGCGAGCCGGGCCCGATCTGTTCCACGCGACGTCCTTCTCGGTGCCTGCGCTGTGGCCTGGTCGCTTGGTGGTGACGCTCCACGACGCGACGCACCTGGCCTTGCCCGAGAGCGCCACGCTGACGCGGGTGGCCTACTATCGCATGGTGGTGGGCCCACGCGCCCAGCGGGCCAGGGCGCTCATCACCGTCTCGGAGTTCAGCCGCCGCGAGCTGGCCGCGCACCTGGGCCTCGAGCCCGAGCGGCTCCAGGTCATCTACAACGGAGTCGACGCCAGCTTTCGCCCCGCCCCGCCCTCGGAGCTGGCCGACTTCCGCGCCCGCCGCGGCCTGCCGCCCCGCTACTTCGCCGCCATTGGCAGCATCAAGGCGCACAAGAACCTCGGGGTGCTCCAGTCGATCGCCGAGGCGTTGCCCATACCGCTGGTGCTGTTGGCCGGGCGAGGGGCGCGGAGGGTGCTGCGCTTCGGAGAGAAGACCATCGAGCTCTCGCCGATTCCCGATGCCGAGTTGGTTCGATTCTACGCGGGGGCCACCGCGGTCTTGGTGCCCTCCCGCTACGAGGGCTTCGGTCTGCCGGCCCTCGAAGCCATGGCGTGCGGAGCGCCGGTCGTCGCCTCGGGCAGCGGCGCCCACCCCGAGGTGATCGGCCCCGCGGGGCTGCTCGTCTCTCCCGATAACCCCCTCGCATGGAAGGAGGCGGCACAGAGCCTGTTCCGCGACGAGGGCCTGCGGCAACGCCTCTCCGAGGCCGGCCGGGAGCGGGCGCTCCGGTATTCATGGGACGATTGTGCCCGCCGCACGCTCGAGGCTTACCGGCGGGCACTCGCTCCCGGGTAGTACCAGCTCGTGCGAACCGCTCCTGCGCTGCCGAAATGGTCCACCTCCACCGGAGAGCCACCCAACAGCCTCGAGGGCGGGCAGCGGGTCAGGGAGCCCTCGCCCTGCTCACCGCCACCAGCCCCTCGACTTTGGGCCATCGACGCGATTCCACAGGCGATGAAGCCGAGGACGGGCGGCCTTGAGCGCGCGGCACCCGCAGCCACGTCGCTGAGGAACACCACCAGCGCGTCGCCGGTCCTTCGCTTGACGACTCGCCCCAGGGACACGGGCGGCGCCGAGCGGAGCAGGTCGCTCCAGCTACAGGACCTTCATCGGGCCCCGCGCCGCGCACTACGAGCTCGGAACTCTGCGCCTCGGTACCCGACCTCGAGGACGGGTCAGTCCCCAGCCCTGTCATCACGGAGTACAGATTTGTACACCGTGATGACACGCTGGGAGACCCGTGCCCACTCGGTAGGTGGTCTTTGGGGCCGAGGGGGGCGGGAAGCCCGTGCCAGTCGACCGTGGAGTACTGGGTCGGGCTCGTAGACCCTCACGTGTGCTCACCGCGGTCTCGGGTCGAGGGGCTGGCCAGACCGCCTCGGTCGGTGGGCACCAACCCCACCCTCGTACCTCAAGGCACGTTCGCACCGCCCTGCCCGCTCGGAGAACGCGGCGACCTCATCCGCTCGCATGGCCCATGGGACACCACCAGATCTGCCGCACGAGAGATCGAGAGACCCTCAGCTCAGGCAGCCCTCCGGGGCCGCTCGGCGTTCCACCCCATGCCCAGGCTCACCGCGAGCAGCACCAGCACCGGCCCCCAGGCCGCCAAACCCGCCGAGAGCCGCCCGCCCAGCACCAGTGACTTGGCCGCGAGAACCATGGCGAACAACCCCAAAGTCACGACCAACCCCTCGAGCAGCGCCTGCGTAATGTGCCCCTTACGGGTCCGCCGCAACGCCAACGCCAGAGTCAGCATCGTGCCGGCCACGCCGATCGCCGGGTACGTGAAGCGGTTGTGCAAGGCGAAGCGCAGCCGCTCGGTCGCGAACCCCACCCGCTCGCGAACCGCGAGCTGTTGCAAGAGCTCGCCGGTGCGCATGTACTCCGGGCGGCCGAGCGCGACTGAGAAGGTGTCAGCAGAGGACCCAGGGAGCCTCAACACGAGCTGCTCGTGATGCTCGACGGTCGACACGTCAGCCGAGGGGAACGCGCGCTCCACGGCCTGGGTGAGGGCCCAACGATCGCCAGCGAGGTACTTCACCTCGGCGGCGTCGAAGCGGCGCACCAGGCGAAACGCGTCATCGAGCTCATAGAAGCTCACGTCCTTGAGCCACCCCGGCCCCGCCTCACCGCGCACGTACACCAGGTGGTGCTCGACGCGGAACCACCGGTGCGGCGAGTAGAACAGCGAGAAGTCACCGTAGCGCCCAAAGCGCTCCACCAGCATCCGGTCGATGGCCGGCCCCGCCCGCGTCACCACCAGCTCGTCGTAAGCGACCAGCCCGGCCGCCGAGGTCAGCGCCACCAGCGCCACCGGGAGGACAATGACCATTCGCGAGAGCCCCAGCGACTGCATGGCGATCCACTCGCCGCGCTTGCGCAGCGTCGACACGGTCACCCCGCCCGCCAGGAGCATCGCCGCCGGAGTGAGCTGGTGAATCGCCACCAGCAGCTTGTTCCAGTACAGGAGCGCCACGTCGGAGATCGGCCGGTCGATGTAGGCGCCCAACCGGTCGGAGAAGTCGCCCACCAAGAAGACCACCAGCACCCCAGCCAACAGGCCGAGGAACACCTCGAGGTAGAGGCGGAAGATCAACCGGGTGAGGGTCCAGCTCACGTGGCGCCTCGCTTCACCACCCGGAGCAGCACCAGGAGCCCCAGCCCGACGAAGATGACGTTGGGGAGCTGCCCAGCGAACAGCGGCGGGAGCGAGCCCGCGTCGGCCAGCTGAACCGCCAGCCGGGCGACCACGTAGAACCCGACGTAGCCGGCCATGGTGAGCAGCGCGCCCCACGCCCGGCCGCCCCGCCTCCGCGCGATGGCCAGCGGGGCCCCGAGGAAGGCGAACGACAGGGGCATGAGCATCTGCCCCAGCCGCCAGTGCAACGTCACCGCGAGTGGGCGCGGATCCTCGCCTCGCCGCTCCGCCGCGCGCACTCCCTCGATGAGCTCGAAGGGCGTCTGCTGATCGCGCATGTTGTTGAGCTGGTTCTTCTGGAGGTACGAATCGCCCACTCCAGCGTGAAGCGTGGCGTGACCAAAGCCGATCACCGTGTACTCGTCGGTCTCCCTCGACGCACGGTGCACCTCGCCGTCATCGAGCTCGAACTCCAAGAGGTTCTCCCAGCTCGTGGCCGACACGGTGCCCTTCGAGGCCAGCACCAGAAGCGGGCGCTCCGGGTCGCGCTCGTCGTGCACCAGCACCTGCTTGAGCCGCCCAGCGCCGTCGGCGGCCCCGGTGTACAGCGTGAGGCCGCGAACCTCCTCGTGGAACACCCCGGGCTTCAGGTCTTTCATCAGGTTCCGGCGGAGAATGTCGTGGGCCGCCTCGCGCACCATTCGCTGCCCCCAGGGCTGGGCGGTCGACATCATCACGGCCAAGAGGACAGTCACCCCGACGCTCAGCACCAGCGGCGCCCGCACCACCTCGGCCGGCGACACCCCGAGGGCCTGCAGCGCGCTGAGCTCACCATCTTCCGCCAGCCGCCCGAGGCCGAGGAGGATCGCCAACAGGAACGCGATCGGCACCGCCTGCACCAGGAACTGAGGCATCAAGAACACGATGAGGCGGGTGAGATCCCACCCGGTGACGGCACTGCCCAGGAGCAGATCGGTGCCCTTCAAGAAGGCCATCACGAAGAGCAAGACGCAGAGCAGGCCGGTCCACGCGAGGAACGGCAGCATCACCTCCAGCATCAGGGAGCGACGCAGCATCGCTAGCGCGGCGCCTTGGCTGCGATGTCACGCCTGAACTGCCGGCCCTCGAAGCGGAGCGGCTCGGCCGCGGCGTAGGCAGCCTCTCGGGCCTGCTCGAGCGTCGCGGCCTGCGCGCAGACCGTCAGTACCCGGCCCCCGCTGGTGACGACGTCGCCGTCGGCCCGACGGGTGCCAGCGTGAAACACCTGCACCGAGGCCGGCCGCGGCGCCTCGAGCCCCTCGATGGGGTCGCCCAGCACCGGCGCCTCCGGGTACCCCCTCGCGGCGAGCACCACGCCCAAGGCCATGCCGGCCCGGGTCGCCACGCGGGGCTGGCTCAGGCGGCCCAGCGCGCAGGCAAGCAGCAGGGGGGCCAGCGGCTCGTCGAGGAGCATCATCAGCGGCTGGGTCTCCGGGTCGCCCAGCCGGCAGTTGAACTCCAGAACCTTGGGGCCCTGGGGCGTCAACATCAGACCGGCGTAGAGGGCTCCGATGAAGGGAGCGCCCCGGGCCCTCAGCTCGGCCAGCGTCGGCGCGATGACGGTGGCGCCCACCTGGTCGAGCTCGGCCTCGGTGAGGAAGCGCGCCGGCGCGTAGGCCCCCATGCCGCCGGTGTTGGGCCCCTGATCTCCGTCGAAGATGCGCTTGTGGTCCTGGGAGGGCGGCAACAGCACGAAGCGCTCGCCGTCGCACAGGGCGATGACCGACAGCTCGGGGCCGCTCAGGCGCTCCTCAAGGAGAATCTGCTTGCCAGCGGGCAGCGCCCCCAGCGCCAGGCAGGCCTCGCTCGCCTCCTGGCCACTCTCGGCCACCACGACCCCCTTGCCTGCCGCCAGCCCGTCGGCCTTCACCACGACGGGGCCCCAGGCCAGCGCCCGGCGAGCGGCGGCCTTCGCGTCATCGAACAGCTCGCTCCTCGCCGTGGGCACCTTGGCCGCCAGCATGATCTCCTTGGCGTAGGCCTTGGAGCCCTCGACCCGCGCCGCGGCCGCCGACGGACCGAATACCGCGAACCCGCTGGACCGCAGGGCATCGGCCACGCCCGCCACCAGCGGCGCCTCTGGGCCCACCACCACCAGCTCGATGGCGTGACGGCGCGCCAGCTCCACCACGTCAGCCGGCCGAGCCAGGTCGACGTCGACGCAGGTCGCCAGTTGAGCGATGCCGGGGTTTCCCGGCGCGGCGATCAGCGACACCGAGGGATCGCACGACAGCTTCCAGACCAAGGCGTGCTCGCGCGCGCCGCTCCCGAGGACGAGGACTCTCACAGTTGCT
This sequence comes from Myxococcales bacterium, assembly GCA_003153055.1. The sequence goes on along the minus strand of PMBV01000457.1, from coordinate 12,901 downwards.
GCTTGTACAACACGCGCTTGGCATCGCGGTACAGTGGATCTGCGAGAAGCACACTGGTGAGGATCCGCCGGGCCTCCTCGGGGTCCTTGGTGCGCGCGGTGGCCTCTCCCAGCACCGTCTTGCCCAGGAGGAGCGAGGAGCTCTGCTTGAGCGAAGAGGTGGCGGCGCTCTTGGCTGCCTCCGGGCGGTTCGCCTGCAGCTCGGCCAGCCCCAGGGCGGCGTAGACGAGGGCGTTGGTCTTGCTGGCATCGGCCCCCCGGGAAGCCAGGCGCTGGGCGGTGACCGTGTCTTTTCTCGCCAGGGCGATGAGGGCCCGGAACGCATAGGCGTCGGCGTTGCGGGGGTCGATGGTGTTGACCCGGCCAAAGGCTCGATCGGCCGAGGGGAGATCTTCCAAATACCAGGCGACGAGACCCTCGCAGAGTGAAGGGTTGGGGTCCTCCTCGCTGGTGGGAGAGAGGTGCTCGAAGGCCCCCACGGCGGCCTTGAGGAGATCAGCCGGGCGAACGTAGAGCTGGGTGAGCGATGGCACCGGGCGCGAGTGCGGGTCGACCTTGAGCCCTCGCCTGAGGCAGAGCTCCCAGGCCTTGCCGTCTTTCCGCGCCTTGGCCGCGGCCGCCCCCGCCAGGAGCACGGCGTCGGCCCGGCGGGCGTCACCGTCAGCCACGTCGGTCAAGGCCTTGAGCGCCTCGTCGAGGCGATTCTCGGCCAGGAGCAGCCGGCCCTCGAGGAGCCCCTCGAGCGACGGGTCTTTCAGCTTTCCCTTGAGGGCATCGAGCTCGAGCCTCGCCGAGGAGAGGACGCCGCGATCGATCAACACCAGGAACTTCTGCAGGCGCGCCGAGGAGAGATCGGGCCTCAGGTCGAGGGCCTGCTCCAGCGCCTGGGCGGCCTTGTCCGGCTCGCCCAACAGCCGGCGCACGGTGCCGATGTGCATCCACGCCTCGGCTCGCTCGGAGGCTGGCAGCTCGGAGGCGGTGGTCAGCGAGAGCAGCTCGCCCTCGGCCTTCGCGAGCTCGCCCAGGTGCTGGTAATCGAGCATGGCCAGCGTTAGCCGCGGTCGCCCCGCCGAGGGGAGGACCTCCTTGGCGGTCTCCAGCACCTTCCGGGCCCTGGCGAGCTCGCCCACGTCGACGTACAGCCTGGCCAGGCCCTCGGCGGCCTCCCACTGGTCCTTGTCCAGCTCGAGGCGATGCTCAAGGTCTTCGATGGCCTCCTTGTAATTGCCCAGCGAGGCGGCGAGCTGCGATTGCGAGAAGTACGCCCGCTTCAACTTGGGGTCGAGGCCCAGCGATTCGCGGAAGGCCGCCGACGCGAGCTGGGGGTTCTTGGTGAGGAGCGTCTGCCCGATGGCCAGCGCGGCGAGGGCCTTGTCCGAGGGGTTGGGGCTGCTCTTGCCCCGCTCCGCCAGCACCCGGATGTCGTTCGGGTTTCCACCGCGGGCGATGAGCAGGTGGGCGTGGGCCACGTACACCCTCGGTTCCCCGTTGCGCTGCTCGGCCGTCATCAGCATCGACTCGGCGGCCTTGGCGGTGGCGTCGTCGATCTGCGCATCTCGACCGAAGGCCAGGACGAGGGCCCAGCCGGCAATGGCTCGGTCGGACGATGGGTCGAGCACCAGCGCCTTGCGGAAAGCCTCCTCGGCGTCGCGGTACGCGCCGGTGGTATCCTTGGAGATCAGCGTCTCACCCAGCTCGACGTAGTCCTTCGACTTCTTGACCGACTCGCCCGCCAGCTCGGGGTAGTTGAGGCGCCACTGCTGAATGATGCCCTCCACGGGCCGAGGGCTGGTGTCGTGCTTGGCCACCAGCGTCGGCGCCTTGCGGGCCCAGGGCCGCTTGATGACGAAGTAGACCGACAGGCCGACGGCGACCGCGAGGCCGAGGATGATGCCGATGGTGCGCCCTGCGTTCCAGGTCGGCCGCTCGCGGGCCGCTGACCTCACGGTAGCCGGCTCTTGCTTGGTGGCGGAGGCCCCGAAGACCGGCGCTGGCGGTGGAGGCACCGAGGGCTTGGGCTCCTGCGCGGCCTTGAGCTTCGCCTGAATTTCGCCGCTCGACACCCGCTCGACCTTCGAAGACGCCTCGACCTCACCCTCGGGCGTCGGGTCGCTGGCCACCTTGTTCCGGCACTCGTCGCACGTCCCCAGCGCCTGATCGAAGGGGTCGAGCAGAGGCTTGTTACACGACTTGCACAAGGGCGTGCTGCCGGGCTGGGGCGGGGGTGGCATCCCGAACTGAAAGGTCTCCGCCTCGTCGGGAGCACCGGGAGCCACTGGGTACTTGACTCCAGAGGTACCGGTTGAAGACACCGCCGTCGGAGCCGAGACGAAGTCGAGGAGCGCCGCGTCGGGCTCGGGCACCGGCGTCCCTGACGGGGCCGTGAAGCCGCCAAAGTCGAAAGAGGAACCCGAAGGCGAGGAAGCGACCGGTGGCGGCGGTGGTTGGAGCTCACCGAAGTCGAAGCCCTGTGCCGGCTGCCCGCCCCGTGACGGGCCCGACGGAGGCGCTGGACCGAGATCGATGGGTGCCGGAGCCGACCCGGAGGGCGGTGGAGCGGCGAAGTCGAAGGCGAAGGGCGCCGGCGACGAAACGCTCGATCGACCCGCGCTCGGCGGCACCGGAGGGGCGCTCAGATCGAAGAGGAAGGGCGTCGGCGCGGGCGGGGGTGACACGGGCGCTCGCTGGCCCGGCTGCGAGGGCATTGGCGGAGGGACCGGCGGCGGCTGGGGGGCCGGAGCCGAGCTCTGGGCTGGCTCGTCTCTCTTCACCAACTGGAGGTGGCGGCACCGAGGGCACTGCGCCCGCACGCCCTTGCTGGTGACGAACTTGTCGTCGATGGCATAGGCGGAGGAGCACTTCTGGCAGACGATGCGCATGAAGGACCTGGGGCCCTAGTGACGGAAGTGACGAACACCCGTGAAGACCATCGCCAAGCCGTGCTCGTCAGCGGCGGCGATGACCTCGGCGTCTCGCATCGAGCCGCCCGGCTGCACCACGCAGCTCGCCCCCGCCTTGGCGAGCTCATCGACGCCATCGCGGAAGGGGAAGAACGCATCCGAGGCCACGGCGCTCCCTCTCAATCGCTCCCCTCCCCGCATGACGGCGATCTTCACCGAATCAACCCGGCTCGTTTGCCCTCCGGCTTGTGCCAGGAGCTCGGTGGGGTTCGCGAAGACGATGGCATTGGACTTCACATGCTTACAGACGCGCCAGGCAAACTGCATGGCCGCGAGCTGCTCGGCCGTCGGGGCTCGCTTGGTCACCACCTTCCAGTCGGACTGGGGCTCGACGGCGTCGCGATCCATCACCAGCAGGCCGCCGGCCACGCTGCGCACGTCGAACTGTGCCCGGGCGCCCGCGTTCGGGCTCGCCAGAGCTGGGCCAGCGCCGAGGAGCCGAAGGTTCTTCTTGCCCGCGAGCAGCGCGAGGGCCGCGGGGGCATAGCTGGGGGCGATGACCGCCTCGAGGAAGGTCTCGGCCAGGGCCTTGGCGGTGGCCTCGTCGACCTCCCGGTTGAGGGCCACGATGCCTCCGAACGCGCTGGTCTCGTCGATGGCCCGGGCCCGCCGGTACGCCTGCTCGAGCACCGGGTCGATGGCCACACCGCAGGGGGTGTTGTGCTTGATGACGACAGCGGCCGGCGTCTGGGAGAGCTCGAGCAGCACCCCCAGCGCGGCGTCGAGATCGAGGATGTTGTTGTACGAGAGCTCCTTGCCCTGAAGGACCTCGCTAAAGGCCACGGTGGGCTCGGCGGCCTTGTTCTGGTCGCGGTAGAAGGCGCCTCGCTGGTGCGGGTTCTCGCCGTAGCGCAGGAGCTGGGCTTTGTTCACCGACACCGAGAGCTGCTCGGGGAACACTTCGCCCTCCTGCTCGGCCAGCCAGCTGGCGATGGCGGCGTCGTAGGCCGCCGTGTGGGCGAAGGCCTTCTTCTGCAACCGTCGACGGCTCGCCTCGCTCACTGACGTGTCCTTCTCGAGCTCGGCCAGCACCGCCTCGTAATCGGCCGGGTCTACCACGATGGTGACGTGGGCCGCGTTCTTCGCCGAGGCTCGCACCATGGCCGGGCCGCCGATGTCGATTTGCTCGATGACCTCGTCGCGGGGGGCACCCTTGGCCACCGTCTCGCGAAACGGGTAGAGGTTGACCGCGACCAAGCTGATGGGGGTGATGCCGTGGGCGTCGAGCTCATCACGGTCAGACTGGAGCGTCAGGCGGGCGAGGATGCCGCCATGGATCTTCGGGTGAAGCGTCTTGACTCGGCCGCCGAGGATCTCCGGGCTCCCGGTGTGATCCGACACCTTGGTGGCCTTCACGCCCGCGGCCTTCAGCGCGTCGAGCGTGCCTCCAGTGGAGAGAATCGAGAAACCCAACCGGACCAGGCCCTGCGCGAAGGGCACCAGTCCGCGCTTGTCTGACACGGAGAGGAGAGCGAGCACGGAGGACGGCGTAGCAACCTTGTATGGGAGGGGTCAAAAGAGAAACGTCTCTTCACTTCGGGCGCTTGGGCTCGGCCTCGGTGGCGGTGCGCACCTTCTCGAGGCCCCGGGTCTCGACCTGGCGAATGCGCTCCCGGGTGAGGTTCATGATTTCGCCCACCTCTTCCAGGGTGATGCCCCCCTTTTCGGCCACGTCGAGGGCGCAGGTGTACTCGAGCTCCCACAGCTCCTTGTCGGGGAAGTTGAGCTTGATCGACCCGGTCTCGGGGTTGACGTCGAGATAGAGGTTGTACTTGCAGGACACGAAGACGCACGGCCGGGCGCTGGCCACGCATTCGCACCTGGTCTTGGGGCGCGACTTGGTCAGCTCGCCCAGCAGGGCGGCCTCCTCCGGGTCGATGTCGCCAGTCAGGATTCGCTTGCGCAGGTCGCGGGCCATCTCCTTGCGAGACATCGTCTTGGAGCGACGGCGTGCCTCCTGCGTGTCGTCCGATTTCAAGAGGTCCGTCATCTCCTTCGTCTCGTCCATAGTGTCCCTCCTGCGTCGTCGTCTTTGGAACGTTGCTTGCCTACATCGGCTCGTGGGCGAGATCGGTCTTGGCGGTGACCGCCGAGCCGAGGCGGGCGACCTCGTCGACGAGCTTGTACGCCATCTCTTTGAGCGCGCGAAGCCGACTCTGGAGCTCCCGATCGTGCCGCTCATCGCCCCGTTCGTCGAGAATGCGCTCGAGCCCGTCGAACACCTCGCCCAGCTCACGATTCGCGAGATCGATGTGGTTCTTCAAGACCACGAACGAGCTCTTGATCTCTTCCAGCGTCAGCCCAGCAGCCATCATCTTCTTGATGGCGTTGATCCGCCGCACTGCCTCCACCGGGTAGAGCCCTTGGCTGCCCCGGTGCTTGCCCTTCCTGCCCACTCGACGACTGCGAGGGAGCAGCCCCGCCTGAACGTACTTGCGAAACGTCGCCTCCGATAGGCGAACGCCCCGCTCGGCGAAGACGTCGACGATCAAACGGGCCGACACGCCACGAGCGTGGTCCCGCTCGATCCGTTCGATCTCATCAGGGCGAAGAAGGTTCACGTTCCCCCTTTCAAAGCTTCGATTCACCACTCAAAGGAACATATTCAGTGGTGGATTATGAATATCGAACACTGAGAATAGATGCAAGCCGCAACCGCGACATTGCGATCGCGATCGCCCGCGAACGAAGCCGTGACCGACCGATTCGAGGACAGGCAGATCGATCAGGCGACCTGAGGTAGGTCAGCGATGTGGGTCATCGGCGGGCAAGGCCGCCCGTCACTTGGCTACAGTCTGGAAATTCGTCGGCACAGCGCATGGGCCTTGTCGGAGCCTGAGGCACCTCATGGCCGCAGAGATTCTTTCTTTGTCCTGGGCGGACGGCCGTCCCCACTCCCCCGCCTCGCCCCACGGGCGAGGGGCCCGCTCTGGCGCCGCGGGGCGAGGACGACCGCTGGGGCGAACAACGTCCCTTCCTACGGCCAAACGCTGGAGGGGCGTGGCGGCTCGCCCCACCGTTCACGTGCCGCACTCGTTGACTCTGACTCCGGGTGTCCACCTCGGCACAGCGTGAAGCTGTCACCACTCTGCTGATCCAGCGCCCGGGCTGGACACCGAACAACGCGAGGCTCGAGGTGGCTCCCACGGACAGGGTCCTCGGTGTCCACGGGTGTCCTTGACCGGCAGAGGGCGGAAGACCGTGGGCCGTGCCTGAACCCTGAAGCTCTCAAGTCAGGGTGAATTGGTGCGGTCAGTGAACGCCCAACCGATTCGCCACGCCCCGCTCGCGTTTGACCGTAGGAAGGGACGTTGTTCGCCCAAGCGGTCGTCCTCGCCCCGCGGCGCCAGAGCGGGCCCCTCGCCCCGGGGCGAGGCGGAGGAGTGGGGAAGGCCGTCCGCCCAGGACAGAGAAAAGACCTCTGCGGTCTTGAGGTGCCTCAGGCTCCGACAAAGCGCCTGCGTTGCGCTGGGCCTACGAATACGTGTCGGAATTTCCGGAACAAACTGTAGCAAGGAGCCGACCGAGGAGCCGCTCGGGCTCGGAGTCGACCTCAAGCGCCTCGGCAGCAGCCCTGGAAGCAAAGCCCTCTCGCACGGCGTGGGCGATCCACGTGAGCAGGGGCTGGTAGAATCCATCGATGTCGAGGAGGCCGACGGGCTTCTGGTGCACCCCGAGCTGGCCCCAGGTCAGCGCCTCGAACAGCTCGTCCATCGTGCCGAAGCCTCCGGGGAGCGCCAAAAAGACCGAGGCGCGCTCGTACATCAAGGCCTTGCGCTCGTGCATCGAGGCGACGACGCACCTCTCGGTGAGGCCTGGGTGGGCACCCTCGCCCGTGAGGAGCCCCTGGGGCAGCACGCCGACCACCCGAGCTCCACCTTCGAGGGCGGCGTCGGCCACCGCGCCCATCAGCCCGCGGGCCGAGCCGCCGTAGACCAGCTCACAGCCGGCCTGCGCGATGGCCCGGCCGGCACGGGTGGCCATGGACCGGTAGGCCGGCCGCTCACCGTCCTTCGAGCCGCAGAACACGCAGACGCGCCGGCTCACCTACGGGTGTCTCTCGATGGCGACGATGATGAGCACGGCCGAAACGAACGCGACGACCGGGAGTGCCCGCGCCAGCCCGACCCGACGGTTCCTGGCGGCCAGCCCAGCGCCCAGGCCGGCCACGAAGCCGCCGAGGTGACCAGCCCAGCTCACCCCCGGCAACAGGCTGATGACGAGCACCTGGGCCAGCCATACCCACATGTCGCGCCGGCCCTGGCGATCGAGCAGCGGGAGCGCGACGCCCGCCCACGCGAGGAGGACCCCGGAGAGGCCCAAGGTGTACTGCTCATAGGCAAAGGTGAGGACGCAGGCCGCCGAACCCAACGCGCCCACCAGAGACACCAGGGCGAAGCGGGCCGAGCCCAGGGCGCCCTCGAGGCCTCGCCCCAGCGTCCACACCACCGAGAGGTTGAACGCGATGTGGAGGACGCTCCCGTGCAAGAGGGCGCTGGTCAGAAGCCGCCACCATTCGCCGTGCCGCACCGGAGGGCCGGCCAGGGCCCCCCACTCCGCCAGGGGGAGGCCGAGAGACTGCGCCGCGAAGAGGGCGATGGAAATGGCCATGAGGCCCCAGCACACCGGGGTGACGGCTCGCTTCGGGGCGGGCCGGGGCGCCTCGTTCCATGGGTCTGTCCCCGGGAGGATCTCCTTGCTGCCGAGCGCCACGCGGGTCAGTCCTCCCGGTACACGATGGTGTCCGACAGGCAGGCGTCGGAGCTCTGGGGGAAATCGAGGTTGAAGTGCAGGCCGCGGCTCTCCTTGCGGCGGGTGGCGCACTCCACGATGAGGTGGGCGACGTCGGCGATGTTGCGCAGCTCGATGACGTCGCGGGTCACCTGGTAGTCCCAGAAGTACTGGCGGATCTCTTCGCGGAGCATGTCGAGCCGGCGGCGGGCGCGGGCCAGGCGCTTGAGGGTGCGCACGATGCCGACGTAGTTCCACATCAGCCGGCGAATCTCCTCCCAGTTCTGCGACACCACCACCATCTCGTCTGATGGCACGGCGCTCCCTGGATCCCAGTCGGGCACCAAGGGGAAGGTGCGTTTGGCCTTCACTTCTTCGGCGCTGGCGACGGCCGCCCTGAAGCCGAACACCAGCCCCTCGAGCAGCGAGTTGGAGGCCAGACGGTTGGCCCCATGGAGGCCGGTGCAGCTCACCTCGCCGATGGCGTAGAGCCCGGGCACCGAGGTGTGCCCGTCGCGATCGGTCATCACCCCGCCGCACATGTAGTGGGCCGCCGGCACCACGGGAATCGGCTGCACTGCGATGTCGATACCGAACTCCCGACAGGTGGCGTAGATGTTGGGGAAGCGCTCCACCAGGTAGGGCTTGCCCAGGTGGGTCATGTCGAGGTGCACGCACTCGTCGCCAGTGCGCTTGATCTCGGCGTCGATGGCCCGGGCGACAATGTCGCGAGGCGCGAGCTCACCGCGGGGATCGTACCGCTTCATGAACCGCTCGCCCGTCGACCGGAGCCGCAGCCGCCCGCCCTCGCCCCTGAGCGCCTCGGAGATGAGGAAGTTCTTNNACCTTGCCCGCGCCGCCGGTGGCCACCACCACGACCTTGGCGAGGAACGTGTCGATGCTGGCGTCGTCCCTCAAGACGTAGCACCCCACGCACCGGGCCTGCCCACGAGGGAGCCCCTTCTCGAGAATGAAGTCGATGGCGGTGGTGTCTTCGAAGAAGGTGATGCGGCCCGTCTCGTCACAGGCATGGAGCAGCGCCCGCTCGACCTCGCGACCGGTGATGTCGCCGGAGTGCACGATGCGCCGCTTGGAGTGGCCTCCTTCTTTGGTGAGGTCGAACTCGCCGTCGCCTCGGCGGTTGAACTCGGCGCCCAGGGCCACCAGCGTCTTGAGCCGGTCGGGGCCGTCGCGCACCGTGAGCTCGACGATGTCGCGGTGGTTGAGCCCGGCGCCGGCGGTCATGGTGTCGGCCACGTGTCGGTCGAAGGAGTCTTCGGGCGACAGGACGGCGGCGATGCCACCTTGGGCATAGACGGTGTTGCCCTCGGAGCGGCTGCGCTTGGTCAGGAGCCCCACGGTCCCGTACCGGGCTGCTTCCTGCGCGAACGTCAGGCCGGCGACACCTCCGCCGAGGACGAGGAAGTCGAATTGCCGAACCATGGGTGCTGCTTACCCTCCATGGGGTCGAGCTGCCACGGCCGTCAGCGGCGAACTGTTCTTTGCGGGAGGAACGAAAACGGGGGTAGGCTGGTTCATCACCACCTGCATGACGACGACGTTCAAACCCGTACTCCTGTTGGCGCTCGTCGCCCCATTTACCGCTGGGGCGGGCGGTATTTACCGCTACGTCGAGGCCGACGGGACCATCGTGTACACCAACGTCGCTCCCAGGGGTGACCAGGCCAAGGCCACCAAGAAGCTCGAGGGCGAGTTCCGTCCGGCCCCAGCTCCCGCGGCCCCGGCGAAGATCACCCCCAAGACGAAGCAGGAGCTGACCTCCTTCGACGCGCTGATCGACGACGCGGCCTTGCGATACAAGATCCCCATCAACCTGGTACGGGCGGTAATGCACGCCGAGTCGGCCTTCGTTCCCACGGCGGTGTCCTCGGCGGGCGCGTCGGGGCTGATGCAGCTGATGCCCGAGACGGCGCAGCGCATGTACGTGAAGGACATCTTCGACGTGAGAGAGAACATCGAGGGTGGCGTGCGGTACCTGCGGGTTTTGGCCAACGAGTTCGACGGAGACATGGTGAAGATAGTGGCGGCCTACAACGCGGGGCCCGATGCGGTGAGGCGATACAACGGGCAGGTCCCGCCGTTCGCGGAGACCCAGGCCTACGTCCGCAAAGTCCTGCAGCTCTATTTCCAGTACAAGGCCCAGTCCGAGCTCGCGGAACAAGACCACCCCTAAAAAGCGGGTGGTGGAGGAATCGAAACGACAATGCCCACCGTGAGGGGACCGGATCCGGCCGCAGAAGAGCACTTCTTGGGAGCGCTGTACCGTGGCGGCGAGCTGCTCGCTTCGGGGAAGATCATCGAGGCGCGCGAGCACCTCGAAAAGGCGCACGCGCTCGAGCCAAAGAACGAGAAGGCCCAGAACCTCCTCGGCCTCACCTACTTCAAGCTGGGGCTCTTCGACCTCGCCTCCGGGGTTTACGAGCAGCTCGTCCGCGAGAACCCCGCCGACCCGACGCTGAGGGTGAACCTCGGTTTGGTGTACTTGAAGACGAACGATCTCGAGCGCTCGATCAGGGAATTCGAGACTGGCACGGACCTCGATCCGGGGCACAAGAAGGCCCACAACTACCTGGGCCTCGCGCTGGCCCAGAAGGGCGACTACGCCAGGGCCCGAGAGCACTTCTTGCTGGCCGGGTCTGATCAGATGGCCGAGAAGATGGAGCGCGCGCTGGAGACTCGGGGCTCGGTGTCCTCCAACTCGGCTGCCCGCGACGTCTCGCTGACGCCGATGCTGCCCCCGGAGCCCCCCATGCCGCCCCTGGCGAGCCCGCCCAGAGATGCGCCTCCGCCCTCGCCTCCTCCCGGGTACGGCGAACCCACACCCGAGCACGGACCCGAGCACGAACCCGAGCGCGAACCCGAGCGCGAATCCGAGCACGAACCCGAACCCGAGCTCGGAGCAGAGGAGGAGGCTCCAGCGCTCCACTCCGACTGGGGAGAGCACGTGCCCGACCCGTCGCCCTCGGTTCCCGAGTTCACCATCGAGGAGCACCTGGAGGCCGTGGGGCCCACGGCGTTCGAGAGCGGGCCGACCTTCACGATGAATGACGCGCCTCTGGTGCCCCTCGACGGTCCGGTCGAATCGGTCGACGTGCGCCTCGAGGCTCTGCTGCCGGCCTCCGAGTCCTCCGCGACGCTCCCGGTGCTCGACAACGAAGCCGTCGAGGTCCTCACGACCGAAGACGCCGTCAGCCCGGTAGCCGAGCCCTCCATCTGGCTGACCGAGCACGTGGCCGACGTGCCCCTGGGCACCCCCGCTCCAGTGAAGACCTGGGATTCGCCCGCTTGGGTCGAGTCACCCGAAGCGGCCGCCGGCCCCCAATGGACTCCGGCCGCTGGGGAGGCCCTCAGGTGGTTGAACGAGGTTCCCGCCGCGGAGGACGCCGAGGTGAAGCCCCTGTGGCCCACGGAGGCCCCAGGTGAATCGTGGGTCCCACCGGAGGCGCCCGACCAGCCGGGGCCTGCCGTCGAAGCCGGCGAGCCGGAACCTCAGGAGCTGCAACGCCCAGACGCCGAGGCACCAACTCCGTCGGGCTGGACCGAGACCGAGACCCTCGAGGCTCCCCCCGAGGAGCCACTCCCCGCCGAGTCGCGGGTTGACGAGTCAAACTGGGTGATGCAGCCAGTGTCCGAGGCGTTCGCCGCTGTCGACCCGCCCCCAGCTCCCCTTCCCTCCGTGGGCTTCGTGCCCATGCCGACCCGGCGCTTGGCTGAGCTCGGACAGACGACGCCTTGGGCGCACGAGTCGACGGAGGAGCCGTTCCAGCTCGGCCCCGAAGGTTTGGCGGTCAGGGTCGCGGGCGAGATGCTGGTGCGCCTGGAGGGCCTGGTCGCGGTGGTGGGTAGTGTCACGCTCGCTCCCGAGCCCCGGCGACGCCGAGGTCGACCGACGACCGAGCCGTTCGGCGACGGGGCGGAGCAGCTCCACCGAGCCAAGGGCCACGGCGTCGTGTACCTCGAGGGGTTGGGCGGCTTTCACTCGCTCGATCTCTCCGACCAGCCGACCTCGACCCTCGACGACGAGGGCGCCTACCTGAGGGAGGAGCTGGTGTTCGCCTTCGAGGAGTCGGTGGGCTTCGACAACGGCCGGCTCACCGACGAGAGCGCCCTGGCCATCGACCTGGTGCACCTCAAGGGCCGGGGCAAGGTGCTCCTCAAGCTCGACGGGGCCTTGCGGGCCATGCCCATTCCCCCGGGGACGCCGACGATGGTGCCACTGGGCCGGTTGGTGGGCTGGTTTGGTCGAGTCACGCCGAGGCTGATGGGCCTGGGCAGCCAGGGCGCGGTCGAGCTGACCGGCGACGGCTTCGCGCTCCTCCTCACTCCCACCTGATGAGACCGCCATTGGACGAAGAGAAGAAGCGCCAGCGACTCGAGGCCAAGGCCAAGCAGAAGGAGGACCGGCACCGGCAGGCCGCCGAGCGCCAGACCCGCCGTGAGGCCCGCCGCAAAGCCAAGGGCAGCCGCCCGCCATCGGTGCTCTTGAGGGAGATGTGGAACCTGCCCAACATGCTGACGCTGGGCCGCATCCTCCTCATCCCGGTGTTCGTCTACTTCATCGGCGACGGCGACCCCCGCTCGTCACTGGCAGCGGGGTCCATCTTCACGCTGGCGGCCCTCACCGACGTGGTGGACGGCTTCCTCGCCCGCCGGTGGAACATGATCACCGTCGTCGGCAAGCTGCTCGACCCGCTGGCCGACAAGCTCATCGTGGCCGCGGCGATGGTGATGCTGGTGTGGTTGGGGCGCATCTCGGCGTGGATCGTCATCGTGCTCCTCTCGCGCGAGTTCATCGTCACCGGCCTGCGTCAGGTGGCGGCCAGCGAGGGCCTGGTCATCGCCGCCGGCCAGGAGGGCAAGTGGAAGACCGCGCTCCAGTTGGTGGGGATCGTCGCCCTGTGCGTCCACTACACGCACCCGGTCTTCTTGTTGGTGGACTGGTACGAGGTGAACTTCAACGCGGTGGGCGCCATCTTGGTCTACGCGTCCACGGCCTTCAGTGTCTGGAGCGCGGCCAACTACTTCCGCGCCTTCCTCCAGATGCTCTCCGAGCGGGGCGCGCCGGCCTCGTGAAGGACTCCAAAAAACTCGCTTGACCGACCGTCAGGCCGAAGGTACACACGCGTCGCTTTCGAAGCACGTACCACCAGCGGGAATAGCTCAGCGGTAGAGCATCGCCTTGCCAAGGCG
>PMBV01000297.1:20078-44130 GCA_003153055.1 Myxococcales bacterium | reverse complement strand
GGCTTGGGCTTGCGAATCAGCGCGGCGATCTGCTCGTGCGAGTACCCCTTGGCGGCGACGTCTTTGTACGCTGGGCCCACCACCCGCTTGTCGATGGCGTGGCAGGCGAGGCACCCGTACTTCGTCGCCACCGCCTCCCCCGGCGACGACGGCGCCTTGGCCACCAGCGGCGTCGCGAGGGCCTCGGCGCGCGCCGCCTTCACGCTCGCGATGTACTCGGCGGTCTTCACGTCCATCTGGGCGATGGCCGGCTTGAGGAGCACGAGCCGCATCCCGTGCCGGGCGGTCGCCATCGACAGCACCGTGACGGCCACGAGCCCGACGATCCACTTGGTGGTGCCGGAGCCCGTGTCGGTGACGAAGAACTCACGGATGACGAGAGCTCCCGCTGTCACGGCGGTCAGCACCCCGAGCGCGAGGATGAGCGGGTAGACGCTCGAGTAGAAGGCCTCGATGCCGTAGTTGGGGAACTGGAAGAACGTGAGGAGCCCCACCAAGAGGTTCAGCACCGTGGTGACGACGAACCACGACTTGCCCGTCTTGATGATGATTTCCCCGGCCTCGGCGTCTTCCGGCCGCTTTCGCTTCGCCGCGCCGAAGAGCATCATGAACACGCCCGTCACCGCGAAGGACGCAAGGAAGAAGTGCGCCAGGCGGAAGAAGACGTCGGCGCGGAACAACACGTCCCAGTACCGCATCCCGACCTGCCAGGTCGTCGGCGTCAGGTAGAGCTGCACCGCGGTCATGAAGACGAAGGGCAGCGAGAAGAAGATGAGCACTCTCGCCACGCCGAAGCTGAGGTGGAGTCCCTTGCGCTCTTGGAGGTAGGGCCAGCTGAACTTGTAGAGATAGCTGAAGAGGAACGCGACGATGTTGCCGTAGATGATGTGGAGGATCTGCGGCGAGATCATCAGCACGCTGGAGTACCAGAAGGCGGTGAACATCACGCTCACGATGAGCAGCGGCGCCACCCCCCACAGGGCACCCATGTTCTCGCTGATGGTCACCGGCGTCGTCATCAAGTAGCCGGCGCGGTCGTACGTCTTGTTGCCCTTCACGACGCCGACCAGGTTGTACCACACCGAGGCGAACGAGCCGCCCAGCAGCACATTGATGAAGAGAATGTGAACGACGAACGCCACCACCAGCAAGACATGAAACACCGGAAGGAAGACCGCCTCGAGGTCTCCCACCGGCAGCGGCAACGGCAGATCATTAGGTATGAACTTGAACACGAAGGTACCTCTCGAAAAGTGTTGAATTGCTCAGCGACTGGAGAGCTCGACGCCCGGGATCACCGACTGGGTCTCGAGGAAGAGGAAGTGCGCCAGCGCGCGCCGCTCCTCCTCCGTCCCGACGAACGGCGGCATCCAGGGCGTGGCGGGGCTATTCAACACACCGATGCGCGTGAAGATGGCGTCTTCACTCATGCCCCGCACTCGGTCCACGATTGGGTTGATACCGTTGAGCGTATGACAGACCTTACACTCGGTTCGATAGAGGAAATGCCCAGCCTCGGCCCGATTCTCGTCAGTGATGGTCCTGACGCTGTCAGGCACGAAGACGGCGTGCTTCAAGATGCCCTCCTTATTGAGCAGCGGCACGTCATCGACGCGAATACCATGGGCATACATGTAGCCATAGACAATGTACGGCTTCCGGGAGAACTCGCGGACTCGCTCGAAGACCCCCGTGAGAATGACCAGCGCACCGATGGCCAGGGTGGTGCCAAGGAAGGGCACGAGCTTGGGCCGACTAAAGAAGAAGAAGCCGAGAAGCACGAGGAGCAGCACCAGACCGGCGATCCCCATCAGCGCGATGTCCTTGTACCCGAGATACTGCGTCGTCATGAGCGCTTGGGGAAACAGCGCCTTGGCCTGGGGCGGAAACTGCAGGTAGTACCAGTATCCGCCGAGCGCCGCTGGGACGATCGCCCCCAGGAGGAACTTGGAGAAGAACTTGAAGGCCCGCTCACGCAGCGCGAGGTCGTTCCGAGTGAAGAGCCACGTGTAGTACAAGATGAAGCCCGTCGAGAGCACGATGGCCCCGAAGGTTCGGAAGGCCAGCGACGGGAGCCACGATGGATTGAACAGCGAGACGAGGTAGTTGACCTTGGGCGGAAACTCGTCGTTGAGCCAGCCGCCGGGAGTCATCATGAACCCAAGAATGGCTGTGATGATGGCCATGGTGAGCCACGACGAGACGGCGTAGGCGATGCCGATGCGCACGCTGTATTTCTTCTTCTCTCCGCTCCACTCTTTCCACTTGAGGAACCAGTAGAGCAGCAACACCATCTCGAAGTTGAAGACGATCCACTCGATGAACCACTTCCAGAAAAAGACCCGCAGGAGACTCCCGATGGCCGGCGGGTTGATGATGTTGGCGTGAACCCAGATGCCGATGCCGGTGAGCGCTCCGATCGCCGTGGAGACGATGAAGAACGCCATCAACAGCTTGTAGACGAGTTGGTCGAACCTCTCGTCCTTGGTGCGCAGTGCGTACCAATTGGCGGTCGCCAACACGATGCTCGCGCCGACTGCCGCGCCGTGCGACACCAGCACGTGCAGCACGGCGTCCAGCGCGAAGAGCATCCGCTGGCCCAAGACTGGCATTTCGAAGAGCGGGTAATCAAACATGGAAGGCCGCCGGGGGATGAGTGGAAGCTGACGTCACGAGGTTCATGGCGCCCCGATGTACCGCCCTCTTCCCTGGCGCTGACGCGGTACGAGGTCGCGCGACTGAACACCACGCGACGGAACGCCGCGCACGATTCGCCTTCGGGCGCCTGTGCGCTGTTCAGCGAGACGAGGGCAGCTTGCGGAGCTTCCGCTGCAGTGATCGGCGATGCAGCCCGAGAAGACGCGCGGCCTGGGTGATGTTCCCATCGCAGTCGGCCAACACTCGCTCGATGTGCTCCCACGCCACTCGATCGAGCGATGGAGTCGTCGCCTCGGGAGGTTCGAGCGCCGGCTGCCCGTCGTGTTGAAGGGCCTCGAGGATGTCTTCGATCGTGGTTGGCTTGGTCAGGTAGTGCACCGCCCCAGACCGCACCGCGTCGAGGGCCGTCGCGATGCTCCCGTAGCCCGTCAGCACCACGACGCGCGTGGTGGGGTCCAGGGCGTGGAGTCGACGAACGAGATGGAGACCCGAAGGCCCGGGCATCTTGAGATCGACCACCGCGTACTCTGGCGACTCGGCTCCGGTCAGCCTGAGCGCCTCCGAGACGCTCGCCGCCTGCCACACCTCGAAGCCGCGCTCGGTCAGCGCCCGAGCGAGCCGCGACCGAAAGGAATCCTCGTCGTCGACCAGGAGGATGGTGCGGCCGTCCTCCTTCACGGCCTCAGCGGCCACGGCGCTCTTCAAGAACGTTCGCCCTCAGGGTGAGCTCGGCTTCCGTGCCTCCGCCGGCTCGCGAGGCGAAGCGCAGCGACCCGCCGGTGCGCGCGGCATAGGAGCGAGCCAGGTAGACCCCCAGCCCCAGTCCGCCTTGTGCACCTCGAGTCGTGACGAAGGGCTGCCCGAGCTTCTCGCGGACGGTCTCGTGCAGGCCGGGGCCGCGATCGGCCACGTGTACGATGACGCCGTCTCTTGCCTCGACGCGAACGAGGACCGGCTCGGTGACCCCACCTTCGTCGTGCGCATCGAAGGCGTTTCGAACCAGGTTGTGGAGGACATCAGCCAGCGTCTCCTCGGGGGCCACCATTGGGCGGTCCTCCGCGCCATCGCAGAGCTCGACCTCGAGGCGTCGCGCTCGCGCCACGGGCAGCCTCCGACGGAGCAGACCTATCAAACGGCGAGGCGTGGTGCGCACCGGCATCTCACCCATGGACTCTCCGGCACGAGACGACAGGTCGGACAAGATGGTGCGACATCGCTCGACCTCCCCGACCACCAACTCGGCGTCCGTGAGGAGCGCCTCCGGCGGGCCCCCCTTCTTCAACGAGGAAGAGAGCTCCCCAGCGGCGAGCGCGATGGTTGACAGCGGCGTGCCGAGCTCATGGGCCGCGTTGGCAGAGAAGGCGGAGAGAGACGCGAGCCGCTCGTTCTGTCGCGCGACCTCAGCCAGACGGTGATCCCGCAGACGGACGGCCTGAGACACCTTGAAGAGGAAGTGTCCGACGAAGGCCGCGGCGAGATCATACGCGACCCACATGCCGAAGAGGTGCAAGGTCGCGCCCTCCGAAAGCCTCCCGCAGACGAGGGGGGCGTGAGAGCACATCGGTTGGACGAGAAGGGCGCCAAAGGCCAGCACCGTCAACGCAACGAGGCCCCACACGGCTCGCGGAGGGAGGAGCAGCGCGCCGAGCGCCACATGCACCAGGAAGAAGATGGTGAAGGGGTTCGTCGCGCCTCCGGACGAGGCCAGAAGCGCCGTCAACACCAGCACGTCGATGACCAGGACGGCGCCGGTGAGCCAGTCGCCACGAGGCCGCGGGGCTACCGAGAGGGCGAGGTTGGTCACCCCCACGAAGGCGAGGAGGCCCAGCATCAGCCCCAGCTCGAGTTCGACGGCGAAGACCGCCTTGGCGACGAGCAGCGCCGCCACCTGGCTCGCCACCGCGCCCCATCGAACCCGGAGGAGCCACTCGAGGCCGACTTCCTCCTCGACGCCAACTCCAAGGGGAGCCGAGGCTGACTTCGCACGAAGGAGGGGAACGCTGAAGCCAGCTCGCAGGACCTCGTCACTTGCCATGGTGTGCACGTAGGGGCAAACACGCGCGGAACCAATGCGGCGTTTCGCCGCTCCCTCTTCGGCTTTGGAGACGTGGGAGCGTCAATTTGCCTAGCTGTCATCCACGCCGCGGTCGCCTATCTGTCGACGCGTTGAAGGAGCGCATGAACACGCTCCAGGAGCACCGAACAGGCGACCGTGACGGTTTGAGACGGTGCTGCCACCTCGTTCGAGGGGAGCAGGTGGCGACGCCTCAGTGGGCCAGCGACGCGCGGGTCGCTGGCGCCCCTGGGCCATCTTGGGAGCCTGTTCGGTGCCGTGGTTTCTCGACGCAACGCCTCACCCCTGCGCACCTTGCCCTTGGACCAGCGAGAGAGTTGGCTCATCGACAGCGTCCCCACCTTCTCGGTCCCCTCGAGCAGCGCGTCGACCAGCACTCAGAAGGAGTGACAGCCGGACCCCAACAAGCCTCCTGTCGGTGGGCCCCGCCCCGCCTGCGCAGGGAGGAGCTCAGCGCCTCTCGTCCTCCGCGGGTACGCGCGGGGGTAGCCACAATGCCGATCAGTTAGCAGTGGAGACGTGGCGGAAGCCCGCCTCCCGCGCCCCTCGGTACAGCGGGCCCTCGTAGGCGAAGAGGGGAACAAATTCCTCGCGCTTCCCCGAGATCACCACCACGACCGCTGGGTCGCGGGCCAGGATGGCCGCGGCATCGCGGCCCGCTCCGGCGGCGGCGAACGCGATCTGGGGATCATTGAGATCCCAGGTATCGATCACCGTCCAGCCCGAGAAGTAGGCGATGGCCCCAGCGTCAAGGGTGGCCACCACGGGCCGCTCCACCCGAGTGCGGAGGGAGGCCAGCCACTTCCCGATGGGCTGGTGGGCGCGCTCGCCGCCGGCCCCGTAGTCCCGCTTCTCCTTCACGCTCCCCTGGGTGGCGCCGCTGGCCCAGGCCATCTTCGAGGCGGACCGCTTCAAGCGGCGCGTCGAGGTGGCCACGGAGCTCCTGTGTCGCTCGCGGCCGGTGACGTCGGCGGAGCTCGAGCTCGCCCGCGACGTCGTGGAGCGCGTCGAAGCGGACCGCTCGCTCACCACCGTCGGCGACGTCGCTCGGACTGCTGGGCTCGCGGTCCGCGTGCTCCAGCGGCTCTTCGCGGCGAAGGTGGGCGTCACGCCCAAGTGGTGCTCCAACGGTACCGGCTCCACGAGGCCGCCGCGCGGCTCGAAGCGTCAGCCCCTCCGTCGCTCGCGAGCCTCGCTGCCGAGCTCGGCTACGCGGACCAGGCGCACTTCACCAGGGACTTCTCCACGGTCGTCGGGTGCTCGCCCCGGGCCTATGCCCGCCGCGCCCGTGCGCGATGAGCGTGCTGGCGCTCGGTCCGCCCGCCCGTTGGGAAGCGTCCGAACTCCTCACTCCAGCCAGCACTCCACGGTGAGTCGCTCGGTCCCACCAGGCGCGACCTCGAGCCCCGAGGGTTTGGCCCCCTGCGCCGTCCACGGCTCCACGCAGATGAAGGGCTGACCGGGGAGCGTCCAGAAGACGAGCGTCGTGAACTGCTTGCTCCACGCGAGGTGCACCCGACGGCCGTCACCGCGTTCGAGAAAGATGCCTCCGCGCTCGTAGGGCGTGAAGTGCAGGTCGAGCTCCTCGCCGCCGAAGTCGAGGCGCTCGACGTCGCGCTCCTGGCCGAGCCGATTGTCGAAGGCCCGCAAGAGCCCCACCTCGACCCGCGCCTTCGCCTTGTCCGGTGAGCGGAAGTACGGGTGGATGCCGAAATGCAGCGGCATCGGTCGGGTGTCTGGGTTGTGGAATGACCACTCGAGCTTCAAGCGCCCCGAGGAGACGCTGGTGACGAAGTCGCAGCGGAACGGGTGAGGCCAGACCGCGAGCGTCTCCGGCGAGGACTCGAAGCGGCAGGTGAGCCGCGCGGTCTGCTCGTCGGCGCTCGAGCTCGTGACGGCCCAGGCCGATTTCCGGGCGAAGCCATGCTGGCCCAGGGTGCTCCCGAGCGGCGGCTTGCCCGCGAAGGGGAAGAGCAACGGCACGCCGCCGCGCACGTTCTTCGAGCGATCGACGAAGGTGCTCTCGTCGAGGAAGAGCACCTCGTCGCCGCCGACTGCGTAGCGGGTCACCAGACCTCCGCGCTCCGGCGCAAGCTCGACCTGCGCCGCACCATCGGACAGCCGCCAGCGGGTCAGCCCCGCCGGGTCTTCGAGTCGTTCAAGGTGGGCCATGGTTCCGGGGAGCATGCCCCGTCGCGAGCCGGGGTGGCGCAGGAAAGAGAAGGAGCAACGAAGCACCCCGCTCACGCGTATCTGGCGCCCCGATGGCCGAGTGAGGATCACCCTCGGGTAGCAAACCGCTATGCTACGGCCATGACGCCGCGGCTGGACATCGTGGAGGAGTTGGGGCTGGCGCTCGACGCGTTCCGCAGGGATTCGGTGCCGTATGCCCTCTGCGGTGGCTTCGCGGTCGCGGTGCACGGTGTGCCTCGCGCGACGAAGGACATTGACTTCCTCGTGCCGGAGGACGACGTCGCCCAAGCCGAGAAGACCCTCAAGTCGATCGGGTTCACTTTGAGC
This sequence comes from Myxococcales bacterium, assembly GCA_003153055.1. The sequence goes on along the minus strand of PMBV01000297.1, from coordinate 36,878 downwards.
GCCGGGCCAATTCCTTTCGGAACGGGTACGCCCAAGGAACGGCGGATCCACCGCGTCACCAAGGTAGAACGGGAAGAGCACCTCACGATTGACCTCCTTGCGGTCACCGACGTTTTCACTGACGTCTGGAGATCGCGCCTGGAGGTCGCCTGGGAAGGGCGAGTGTTGTTCGTCGTCTCGCGCGACGGGCTCGTCGCCATGAAGCGCCTCGCCGGGCGCCCCCAAGACCTCGCCGACATCGCAGCTCTGGAGGATCCGCATGCCGAATGAAGAGCCCAAGCCAGTCGACATGAGCCCAGAGGCCATCGCCGACCGCATCGCCACGGTCGGCCAGCTCTACCGCGTGTGCCTGTCGCTCGCCTCCGCACGCCCGCTACCGCGACCACCGGAAGCCGTCGTCTCCGGCGAAAACCCGACGTAGGCGATCAACCGTCGCCCCACGGCTCACACGCACAGCGGCCTCACCCCTGCGCGCCCTGCCCTCGGACCAGCGCCGCCAGCTGGCTCATCGACAGCTTCCCCACCTTCTCGGTCCCCTGGAGCAGCGCGTCAACCAGCTCTCGCTTCTCCGAGTGCAGCGAGAGGATCCGCTGCTCGATGGTGCCCTCGGCGATGAGCCGGTAGATGGTGACCGGCTGGGTCTGCCCAACCCGATGGGCCCGGTCGCTCGCTTGGTCCTCCACCGCCGGGTTCCACCAGGGGTCCAAGTGCAGCACGTAACTGGCGGCGGTCAGCGTGAGACCCGTGCCCCCAGCCTTGAGCGAGATGAGGAAGACATCGCCGCCTTGGCCCGCCTGGAACGCCGCCACCCGCCTCGCGCGCTCCGCCGTCGGCACTTGCCCATCGAGATACGAAAAGACGATGCCCTCCGCGCGCAGGGCCTCGGCCACCAGCGCCAGGTGGGTGGTGAACTGCGAGAAGACGAGCGCCCGATGCGAGCCCTCGGAGAGCCCGCGCAGCAACTGGAGCAACCGGCCCAGCTTCGACGTCGGCCCCTTCCACTTGGCATCCACCAGTCGCGGGTGACATGCCGCCAGCCGCAGCCTCGTCAGCGCCGCGAGCACCTCGAAGCGCTTGTCGCTGCTCTCCGAGTCACCCAGCGCCTTCACCGCCGTCAGCCGCACGTCTTCGTAGAGCTCCTTCTCCGCGTCGGTGAGCGTCACCAGCACGTCAACCTCGGTGCGAGAAGGGAGCTCCTTGGCCACCTTGCTCTTCGTCCTCCGCAAGATGAACGGTTGCACCACCCGCGCCAACGCAACCAGCGACGGTCCCTGGCCCGAGCCGAAACGCTCCTGAAAGGACTCCTCGCTGCCGAGGAGCGAGGGCACGGTCGCCCGGAACAAGCTCCACAGCTCGCCGATGTGGTTCTCGACCGGCGTCCCCGAGAGGCCCACCACGAAGCCCGCGTCGAGCCCGTGCGCCGCCTGGGCCCGCTGGGTCCCCGCGTTCTTGATGGCCTGCACTTCGTCGAGCACCACCGTGGTGAAGCGTCGCGCCTGGAACCGCGCGGCCTCCCGAGTCAAGAGTGCCCAACTGGCTACCACCACGTCTCCGGCGCCGAGCTTCTCGAGCTCACGGTCTGACTCGTGAAACAGATGCAGGCGAAGCGACGGGGCAAAGCGCTCGGCCTCGGCGCCCCAGGTGTGCAGCACCGACGACGGAGCCACCACCAGCCCCGGGCCGTCGGCGCTGCGCCTGACGAGGAGCGCGAGCGCCTGGAGCGTCTTGCCCAGCCCCATGTCGTCGGCCAACACGGCGCCGGCGCCCCACTCGGCCAGCCGGCACAGCCACTGGTAGCCTTCCTGCTGGTAATCTCTCAGGGTCGCCTTGAGCGCCTTGGGCACTCGGTAGGTTCGGTCTCTGGTCTCCGCCAGCCGGGCGACGAGCTCGCGGTAGCCCTTCGCCGCGTCGAGCTCGGCCACGTGTCCGGCCAGCTCGTCGACCAGCGGCACGGTGCCCAACGTCAGCGTCGGCGTGGGCTCCTTGCCCGCGAGGTGCGCCAAGGGGGCGAGCCGGTCCACCAGCTCCTGTGACACGGCCGCGTAGTCGGTTTCCGAGAGACGCACCCAGCGGCGCCGGTGCCGGGCCGCCTCGAGGAGCTGCGCCAGCGTCAGCCGCGCGCCATCGAGCTCGATGGCCCCATCGACGCCAAACCAGTCGCGCTGGCCACGGGCACTCACCTTGAGCTTGAGCCGGTCCAGGCCCACCTCGGGCCGGAAGCTGGGGCGCACGCCGGACCACTCCACAGTGACCCGCTCGCCCAAGGAGGCGATGCGACGCAGTAGCTCCACCGACTCGTCGGAGCGGTCGAGGGACCAGGTGAACGAATCCTTGGCAGCGCCCAGCCCGAGCTCGGCCGCGAGCGCCGAGGCTTCGGCCACCTCGGCTTCGAAGGCGCGCTGGGCAAAGCGCCGATGCGTGCCGTCAAAGGTGGCGGCCACGGGTACGCCGGCACCGGGCACGAAGATGGCGCTGCCGGGGAGCGGTTCCACTCCCAATTGGAGCACCACGCCATCGGTGGTATCGAGCTTCAGCACCATTCGGTTCTGCGCCGGCACCTCTTGGCCGCGCAGCGACGAGGGCAGGTCGACGTTCGTCGCCGCCTCATACCGTGGCAGGAGCGCGGCGAGGCGGGGCAGCGCCTCCCGGGGGAAGGTGCCCCCAAAGCGCCCCACAGCCTCGGCCACCCGCCGGACCGAGGGAGGCATCAGCACCAGACTCACCCCGCCCTCCTCCGCCACCACTCGCAGCGGCCCCCGCGACGATGGGTGCCACTCGCGCGCGGCATCCCTTGCACCTTCGGGTTTCAGCTCGACCGTGCCCTCACCGAGCTCGACGGTGAGACCAGAAGTACGAACGCGCACCGGCACCGCCGGGCCCTCGCGGCGCAAGTGGACTCGTGGGTGCTCGGCGAGCAGGAGCATCGCGTCGCCGAGCTCGGGCCCCGTGGGGAGGCCCTCACGCGCTTCGAGCCGGAGCAGCTCGGCGATTCGGCGGTCGCCCGGCTCCAGGTTGGCGGCGTGCCCGTAGGCTTCGTCTCGGTAGACGCGGCGGCCCTTGCCCACCCCCTTCTTCCCCACGGGGTGCACGAACACCTCGAGGAGGTCGGTCTCGCCGTCGATGACGAAAGACAGCACCTCGCGCTTGGCCTCAGCCTCGAGCTCGGCCTCCATCAGCTCGAGGGCCCGCTGCCACTTCGGCGCTAGGAGCGTGCGAATCGTCACCGAGAGGCCGCTGTCGAGCTTCGACGTCTTCTCGAGGAAGTACTCGAGGAAGAGCGCGACGTGAACGCACGGGCCCCGACACCGACCACAGGAGATGGCGAGGCCCTTCCGCCAGGCGGCGACCTGGCTCCAGCGCACCACTGCCCCCTCAGCGCGTGGGGTGAGGCGTACCAGCAGCTCGAGGCCCTGGTCGTCGTGGCTCGCGCGGGTCGAGGGTTCGAAGAGCGCGAGGGGCCAGGGAGCATAGCTCCCCGTGCGAAGCGCGCACACGGCGCTCCGGAGCCCATCGAGCTCGGCATCACCCACGGTACCCAGGGACCTCTCGAGCGGGTGCTCAAGGTCCCTCGCGCGCGCGGCGGCGACGCGAGCCCCGAAGTCCGACATGCCATTGGCCAGCGACCCGAGGGAGACGACGCCGATGTACTGCCGTGACCAGCGCACCGTCTCGCCCAGGCTGAGCCGGTGGAGGTCGCTCTCATCGAAGACTTCTGCCGGCCACTGGGTGAGGTCGGGGATGCCGAGGTGCTCGATGATGCGAGCGATGGCGGTGTCGGCGTCTTCGGGCAGCCGGGACACCAGGTGGCTCTTGAGCGCCTCGAGCAGCACCTCCCGGTCGCTTCGAGCGACGACGACGCGGTCGAGCTCCGGGTGAACGAGGAGAGACTGGAGCGTCAGTCCATTCCGGAAATGGCCGAGGACCTTCTGGCGCAGGTCGAGCGGAACATCGAGCTGCGAGAGCACCCCCTCCGCGGGAAAATCCAGCGCGGGGAGTCCCTTGGCACGGCCGGGGAGGTCCCGAAGGGTTGTGGCGGTGAGGATGCGACGTCGCACATGGCGTTACGTAGCATGGAGGGCATCGCCAGGACCTCGACGCCGACACCCGTCCGCTCCGAGACGTCGACAATCGGCCGGTGGAGAAGCGCCCCACGGCAGTGTGGCGCCTCTTCTGTCGCGCCGCGCCCTCACCCGAGTCACGAGGTCGGTGGCGCCCGCCAGGGGAGCACTCTGTGCCTCCAGGCCGCCGGCATGTGGGCCGCCACCGACGTGAGAAACGTCGCCGCGATGAGGAGCTCGAGACGCATCGTCGGCAACGCCTGGGCCAGCCCAATGAGGCCCAGCTTGGCGAAGAAGGCCCAGCCAGCCCCCTGGGTCAGCACCAGGCAGCGCCACCGCACGGTCGCCGCCAAGAGCAACAGCCCGCTCACCACCGTGAGCAAGCCGGGGAGCTTCAGCGCCTCAGGTGAGGCCCTCGAGGCCACGCCGCCCACGAGCAGCGCCATGGCGACGATGTGGAGCGACCTCAGCCCGACCTGCACGCCGCGCGAGTACCAGGGTTTGGGAGACTTGGTCTCAGTGGGCAGCATCGGGCACCGACGCGGGAGGCGCCGGCCGCTGCCACTCTACTCGCAGAGGCTCGACCACCCAACGACGAAGGCCGCCGGCAACCAACGCCGACGGCCCCCGAAGACCCTTCTCTTACGAATGCCTTCCGTGCCGCCTGCGTGAGCCCCTTGAGTCGTGAGCCTTGGGAAGCTCCTCACGCTTGGGGGGTGGCGGCGGAGCAAGCACCTCGAAAGGTGCCGCCTCTGTCGACGGTGCCCCGTCGGAAGGGTCTGCCCTTCAGGCCTTGGCCGACTTGGCAGCGGAAGGAGCCGAAGGCGGCACGGGCATCACGGGCATCGTGGGAACCGCCGCCGAGAGGCCGGTCACGCTGGCGTCGACGAAGCTCTTGGTCGCCGCGGTGAGCTGATCGTACGAGGAGGTCGCCGCGGTCAGCACCTGCTTGACGAAGTTCACCGTGCCCTCGGAACCGGCCGGGCTGTTCTTGGCGAACTCCTGGATCTGCCCGAGCAGCTGGTGGTTGCCCTTCTCGACGGTGGCGCGCACCGCGTCGACCAGCTCGGAGCCGGTCTCAGCCGAGGTGGCGTACACGGCCTTGGCGTAGGCGACGAACTTGTCGGCCGAGGGCTTGGCGAAGCTCGATACCAGCTCGGACACGCTCTTCACGTCCTTCGCGGCGAGGAGCGCCTTGATCTGCTCGGTCGAGGTCTCGATGGAAGCGCGAGCGGTCTGGAGGTTCAGCGCCGCCAACTTCTGGAAGCCCTCGAGGGTCTTCTGGGCCGCCGAGCTCATGACCTTCAACGCGTCAGACTGCGCCTGCACGACTTCTTCTGTGGTCTTCGACATGGTGATTCTCCTGTTTGGATCGGTCCTACGAATGCTGCGATGCACAAGCCAAGGTGCTTCACGGCCACCGGGCGCAACATAAAACATAATTTGTGCGTTGCAACATGGAATGACGCGATGCGAAATTAGCCAATCTGTCGCGCTCCCGCAGGCTGGAAATTCCCTTACGTGGAAGCACGGACGTGGCGTGGCGTTTCGCCCACCAGGCGCCCGAGTCACGGCCCTTTGGGGAGGAGTCGGCCGTCGGCGTCGACCAGCACGGTCGACAGGGGGAAGTCGGCTCTCCCGAGAGAGTCTATCATCTTCGCGCCCTTGCCTTCATCGTCGACCACGGGCACTCCGAGGCCGAGCTGCTTGGTCGACCAGAGCCTGCCCTCGACGAAGCGCCCTTTGGCGTCGAGCGACACCTCGAGCACCACTGACACGGCCAGGGGCCCCGACAGGTCGAACCGCCCGAAGGTGGCGAAGTTGCCCAGAGAATAGGCGATGAGGTGGCCCTGGTAGACCTCCATCGCCCGAAGGACGTGGGGGCCGTGGCCCAGCACCAGGGCCGCCCCAGCCTCGACCATCGCGTGGGTGAACCGCTTGAGGTCGCCGCGGTTCTCGCCCAGGTAGGATTCGGCCCCGTCGGCCACGTGGGTGGCGTTGGTGCCTTCCTTGCCTCCGTGGAAGCTGACAACGACGAGCTCGACCTCGTGAGCGAGCTCACTCACCAGCTTCTTGGCGGCGGGCAGGTCGTTCAAATCATTGGTGGCGCTGGAGGGGTGAAACGCCACCAGGGCCACGCGATGACCATTGACCATCAGCCTGGCCACGCTGCCGGGAGGCCCTGACCAGGCGATGTGGTGAGCGTCGAGCGTCGCCTCGGTCTCTCGCCGGCAGGCCTCGCCGAAGTCGGCCGCGTGGTTGTTGGCGGTGGAGACCACGTCGATGCCAGCATCGGCGAGGTGGGCGCCGTAGGCGGTCGGGCTGCGGAAGGCGAAGCAGTTGCTCCCCGGCCGGCACTTGTTCGACGTGCCCGAGTCGCACAGGGGGCCCTCGAGGTTCCCGAAGGTGACGTCGGCGTCACGCAGGAGCGGGGCCACCCCCTCGAGGAGCTGGGCGCCGCCATCGGGAGGAAGGTGCCCCTCCGGCACCGAGGAGCCCAGCATGATGTCACCCACTGCCCTCAGCCGAAGCACCGGGGGTCCACTGGAAGGTGAGGCCGAAAGGAGCACCGCGACGAGCGTGAGCATCGACGTGGCGGTACACCGCGCACCGGCCGAAGTCACGTGGCCGTTGAAGGCGGCGCTGGCCTCACCGACGGTTGTTGCCGGCCCAACACGGCCCCGAATGAGCGCTGGCGGGATGCTTGCCCGTCCTCATCGGCGAGCCCATCCAGCCCCTCGACCAAGGGCCAGGTGGGCGAGGGTCCCCGGCAACGTCACCAATGGTACCATTCGCGGGCCTCGCGGCTTCGTTCAACCATGGGTGCTGTTGCTGGCGACCCAGCCCCTTCAGACCTTCAATCGGAGACAATCACCTGCCGTGCAGTGGGGCCTAACTGATCGCCCACCGGTCAAGGCCCAGAGGCCACCAACGGCCAGCCGGCCGATCTCATGCGAGCAATTGATGGCTGGACAGCAATGCAGAACATGGTGTTATCGCATCATGAAGCCACATTAGACACGAGACGCCGGGGGCTCGAACTGGGCTCTGGACCGCTTCGATTCAAGCGCTGGAGCGTTGGCGACCGGCTCGTCCCTCGGCCTCGAGGAGCAGCGACTCGAGTTGGTGCCGACCCCGTGTGTTGCGCTGCACTGACGCGGCGAGTCACAGAATTGACACGGCTTGGCATCGCTCTGCGCTCGCTTTTCCGATGAGTGCGGTGGAGAGTCGCGTCACCGGTGACGAGCTCACCGCCCCCCACTCCTTGCAGAGGCGTTCTTCATGCGAATGCAGCGCAGCGCAATCCTTCTCCTCGTGACGGTTCTGCTGTCGTCGGAGGCATTTGCCACCAACTACACGCTATGGATCCACGGTCGAAACAGCGGAACCACCCAGCCAGGCAACTACGCCGACTTCAGCTACTGGGGCCCGAGCTCCACGGCCGCGGGCGTCAACAAGATGGCCGTCAACTGGAATGGCACTCAGCGCATCGCGGTCGAGAACGGCCGCGTCCGCGACGCGCTCGATTGCTTCTGCACCGGGAGCAACTGGTGCTACCTCGCCGTGCACAGCGCTGGCGACCTGCAGATCGGCTACGCCCTGTCACTCTATGGAGGCTCTGCCCGGTACAAGAAGAACGCGGCGCCCAATTCCAGCGGCGTGTGCGGAAACCTCGACGGCACCACGCAGACGGGTTGGAACATCAAGTGGGTCGACGTGGCCTCTGGGGCCAGCGGCGGCAGCGAGCTGGCTGACATGGGGAGCTGGGCCACCAGCGAGCCCTTGGTGAGCGACCTGGTCACCACGACCGCGCGGGCGATGTACGATCACAACACCACTCGGTCATTGTGGTTCTACCGGTTCGCGGGCGCCAAGGGCACGCTCTACTCTGGCATCCTCCCTGGGCAAGACGACGAGGCCGTCGCCTACCATTCCTCGGGAGGTGTCTCGGGAGGCTCGGGCCACTCCTACTGCAACCCGGGTGATTGGTTTTGCGGGGGCACGCTCACCACAGGCACGGCGGCCTGCAGCGATGGGCAGGCCAAGTGGAGCTTCCACTCGGTCTCACTGCGCGACACCAGCGAGGTCTACAACCACTACACCAACGGCAACTGGGCCGGCATCGTGGGCCCGGTGCGCACCGACGTCGTCACCTACGCCAAGTAGCCAAGATGTCGCCTCCTCCACCCACACCGAGCCGACGCGCGCGACTTCTCCTGCTGCTCGTGCCCGTCGCGGTCGGTCTGTGGTGGGCCACGGAGTCGACCACCGAGTCGGCGGGGCCCAAGCCTTCGAGCGCCTCCGCCGACGACGCTCGACGTGAAGATGCCGCTCCAGGCCAAGGCGAGCTCCGCGCAAGGCCGGTGCCTGGAACCTCGCCCTCGGCCCCCGTGACGTCGAAGCCCCCGGAGGGTACGGAGGCCGACGCCGAGTCGCACCAGGCGTTGTGGGAGAAGCGCCTCGAGCGAGCGCGGTACTCGCTCGACACCTACCGAGTGGGCACTCGATATCCACCGGCGTCACGGCCCATGCGCGAGCACGCCGACCAGGCCCACCTCGCGGCGCCGGAGCGGAGCCAGCCCCTCAAACCAGACAGCTCAGAGGTGCAGCTCCAGCTCAAGCAAGACAAGATTTTCGTGGTGGGTGACGAGGTGGTGCACTTCTCGGTGAGCTGCTCCGATGGGAGCACCGCGGACCAGACACCCCGGCCCTGCCAGGTGCAGGCCGCCACCGCCCACGAGGCCGAGCATACCCTCGGTGGCGCCGCGCCTCTCTCACCCGTGCCCCTGACCTTCGTCGACGATGGTTCCTCGGGAGACGCCCAGGCCGGGGACGGCACGTACACCACGAGCTTCCAGCCCGCCAAGCAGGGCTTTCCTCTCTTCTCGGGCACGCTGCGCGTCTCCTTCCAGGTGCGCTCCGGTGGCGTGGAGGGAGGCGCCTTCTTCGACATTCTCTACACGCCGTCGCCCCCGGCTCGCTTCACTGGCGCGGTCCGCGAGGCAGTGGAGCACGGCTCGCTGCACCTGCACCTCGGAGTCGAGGTCCGCCAGGCCGGTCGCTACGTCATCGCCGGGCGAATGGACGACGCGCTGGGAAACACCTTCGCGGCGCTCTCGTTCAACGAAGAGCTCTCGGAAGGAGCCCACGAAGTGGACCTCTTCGTGTTCGGCAAGCTCATCCTCGATGAGCGCCCCGCGTTCCCCCTGGGCCTGCGAGACGTCGAGGGCTTCTTGCTCAACGAGAACGCCGACCCGGATCGCCAGCTGATGGCCACGCTCCGGGGCGTCGTGCACACCACCGGCCGCTACGGGAGCGCCGCCTTCTCAGCCGAGGAGTGGCAGAGCGAAGAGCGGTCTCGGTACCTCGACCGCTTCGCCGACGACGTGAAGGAAGCCGAGCAGGCCCTCGCACAAGGAAAGCCCTGAGCGCGAGCCGTTCTTCCAGCCATACCGGTCATTCCAACGAGCACGAATCACCCGGCCCCCCCATTCCCGGCTACGGTCGGCGCCAATCGACGACTGACGAGAGAAGCCGCCCTTTCCGTGGAGGAGCCCTATGACTCGTGCCGCGTGGTTCCTGGAGTTGACGGTGGTTGTGCTGTCAGCCTGCGGGACCGTCGTCGATCTCTCTGACAGCGGGCCTGCGTTGGCCGACCCGACGGCCTCAGACACCGAAGGGGTTGGCGCGGCGAGACGCGACGCAGGGCTCCGGATCTCGGTGCTGCACTACTACGTCTCACCGTCTGGAGTGGACGACACCGCGGTGCATGACGGAAGGTCGCCAGCACGGCCATGGAGGACGCTCCAGTTCGCCGATGGGCACGCGGCTGCGAACGACTCTACCAACGCCGTGATCCACCTCGCGGCTGGAACGTACGAGCCCGTCTCGGTGAGCAAGGCCGGGTTGACGTTCGAGAACCTCGACGGCGACGACGTGGTCATCGCCCCCAAGTCGGGAGTGAAAGACCTGGTGCGGATCGTCAAGGTCTGGGCGAGCGCGGAGCACGCGACCACCTTCAAGCGCTACGGCTCCACCGGGAGCTTCGTGCTCTCCTACGGCGCCGCGCCTTCGGGCTCTGACAATACATACACCGGGGTCAACATCTACGACGCCTCCAACGTGACGCTCGAGGGGCTGACGATTCGCGCCTCGCCAGGCTTCGGAGTCGCGGTGAGCAACACCAGCGGCGGCACGCCCACGCACCAGGTGATTATCAAAGACTGCACCATCGCGAACAACGGGCTCAACGGACTGAGGGAAATCAGGGGCGACTCCAACGTCTTCCAGGGCAACACCATCATGAACAATGGCAAGGATGGCCAGCCGTACAACGGCGACGGCATCCTCCTCCAGGGGACCAACACTCGGGTGCTCCGCAACACCATCAGCTTCAACGGCGACAACACGAGCTACGAGCACGGCATCTATGTCGGAGCGACTGCCGCGGGGTACGAGATCGCGAACAACTGCCTCGAGGGGAATGCTGCCTCGGGCATCAAGGCCGAGGGCCAGGGCCGGGTGCACGGCAATCGAGTCTCGGGCCACACGAAGATCGGCTTCGTGCTCGAGGCAGGGGCCGACGGTGGCGTCGAGGTCGACCACAACACCGTCGACGGCGACTACCTCTACGGCGTGTGGACGACGCGCGATTCCATCGGGAATCTCCACGACAACGTCTTCCGCGGGCCGGCGACGACCTGGGAGCCGGAGGCCGGCGGCGCACCACCATCGTTCATGGCATTCGCGTTCGCGACCCGAATGGATCTCCGCGGCAACGTCTTCCGTGCCCCCGGGCGGACCTACACATACAAGCTCTTCTCCACGGTCCCCAGCACCGCCATCACCTCGAGCGACGGCAATTCGTTCAACCTGGGCACGTTCGCCTGGCCGGCCAAGAGCGCGAGCGACCTGACCTTCGCCACCTGGAGGAGCCTCACCGGCTTCGACGGCACCAGCCAGTGCTCCGGCCCCAACTGCTGAAGCCGTCACGCGATGCGTCGTGGCTCTGAACGTGTTCCAGGCGCCCTTCGTGGCTACCATGGGGCATGAGCGCGAGCACCCGAAGCGAGCATGACCTCCTGGGCAACGTCGAGGTCCCCTCCACCGCCTACTGGGGAGTGCACACCCTCAGGGCCATCGAGAACTACCCCATCAGTGGCCAGCCCATCGGCGCCTCCTCGGCGCTGGTGCGGGCCCTGGCCTTGGTGAAGGAGGCCGCGGCCGAGGCCAACCGCGAGCTGCGCGAGCTCGACGACGCCAAGGCCGACGCCATCGTGGCGGCCTGCCAAGAAATCGCCAACGGCCGGCTCCACAGCGAATTCGTCGTCGACGTCATTCAAGGAGGCGCGGGGACGTCGACCAACATGAACGCCAACGAGGTCATCGCCAACCGCGCGCTCGAGCTGATGGGCCGCGAGAAGGGCGATTACGCGCACCTCCACCCCATCAACCACGTCAACATGTCTCAGAGCACCAACGACGTGTACCCCACGGCCCTGCGGGTGGCGGCGTGCTTCTCGATCCAGCACCTGCTCATCGCCATGGCGGGCCTGCGCGAGGCCTTCTCGGCCAAGGCAGAGGAGTTCCAAGACGTGCTCAAGGTGGGCCGCACCCAGTTGCAAGACGCGGTGCCGATGACGCTCGGCCAGGAGTTCTCCACCTATGCCGTCATGCTGGGCGAGGACGAGTCGCGCCTCGGTGAGGCGATCAGCCTGATCCGCGAAATCAATCTCGGCGCCACCGCCATCGGCACCGGCATCAACACCGACATCCGCTACTCGCGGCTGGCCATCGCGCACCTCTCGAGGCTCTCCGGGCTCGACCTCGTACCGGCCCCCAACCTCATCGAGGCCACGCAGGACACCGGCGCCTTCATTCAGCTCTCGGGGGTGCTCAAACGAGTGGCGTGCAAGTTGTCGAAGACGTGCCACGACCTCCGGCTCCTCTCCAGCGGGCCCCAAGCGGGCTTGAACGAGATCCGCCTGCCACCGCGGGCCGCCGGCTCCTCCATCATGCCGGGCAAGGTGAACCCCATCATCCCCGAGGTGGTGAACCAGATCGCCTTCGAGGTCATCGGGAACGACGTCACCATCACCATGGCCGCCGAGGCCGGCCAACTGCAGCTCAACGCCTTCGAGCCCATCATCGCGCACAGCCTGTTCAAGAGCATCGAGCACCTCACCGCCGGCTGCCGCACGCTCACCCGAAACTGCGTCGTCGGCATCACCGCCAACCGCGCGCTGCTCGCCGAGCGGGTGCGCTCCTCGGCGGGGCTGGCCACCGCGCTCAACCCATACATCGGCTATGAGAACGCCACCCGCGTCGCCCAGGAGGCGCTCCGCACCGGGCGGAGCGTGGCCGAGCTGGTCACCGAGCTGAACCTCATGAAGAAGGAGGACCTCGACGCCGTGCTCCGGCCCGAGGTGCTGACCGCGCCGCGGAACCACTCCCCGGTGAAGTAGCGAGCCCGTCAGCGCTCTGGCGGGAGCGACTCACCCACCAGCGCCACGCCGGGGCACGACGCGCACACCTCGGGCCCGGCCCGGTACTCGGTCAGACACCGCGGGCAGTGGCGCCCTCGAGGCACGGAGAGCTCCCCCAAGAGCCCGCGAGCCCGAGCCACCAGCCTGACGAGCCCAGCCAGACGCTCCCGCAGCGGCGCATCGTCAGCATGCGGCCCGTCGTCGAAGGTGAGGGGAAACGCCAGCGCTCGAAGCCCCTGGGCCACCACTCGCTCGGCCTCTGCGTTGGGGAGGAGCACGGCGGCCACCACCAGCGGCTCGAGGTCAGCCGCCAGCTCGGCTTCGATCAGATCGCCACCCCGCAGCAGCGACAGTGGCGACACCAGGAGCATGACCCACTGCCCCAGGCTCGGCCGCGCCTCGGGCTCGAGCACCCGCCTCACCCCGAGCACGACCGCGAGGCCGCAGGCGACCCACGCGAGACCGACCACGGGGAGCAGCCACCACCACGCGAGCCGGGGAAGAAACATGGCCCACAGCGTGCCCACCATCGACGCGAGCAGGACCGTCGCCGACACGGCAAGCCACGGCCTCACCCGGCCCCAGCGCGCCAGCCGCTGCTCCAGCGCCGCGACATCGAAGGGCCCCGCCAGCGCCTCCTCGAGCTGCTCGGCGCTCGGCGGCCGGCCCTGGGCCCCACTGAGCACCGCGAGCTGACGCCGAACCGCCCAGGCCGCCCGCCGCGAGCCGAAGACGTGGCGTACTCCTGGGCCACTCAGCTCGAGCCCCGTCACAACGAGCTTCGGCACCTCGGCCCACGGCACGATTCGAGCGTCGCGCCCAGGCCGGGCCCAGGCCGACAGCTCCTCGCCCGCGACCCACAGGCCAACCTCCAGCGGCCTGAAGCAGGAGCCCTCGACCGACACCAAGCTCTCGACCGGCACCGGCAGCCCGAAGGCGAGAGCCCGGGGGAACTGCGCCGCGACCCGCATGGGGCGCTCGATGCGCGCGGCGAACAGCGGCCAGCGTCGAAAGAGCCTCGCCGACCGGGAGACCCACCTGAAGCAATCGAGCAGGTAGATGACCGCGAGGATGACGGCCAGCTCCGCGGCGGCGCTCTCCATGTCACTCGCGCGGCTGCCGCTGACCCGCGTCGCCCTTGGGGCCGAACAAGCGCTTGAGCGCCACGCCAGCCGCGGCGAGGCCAGCGACGATGAGCTTCCACAGCTTGCCCAGGAGCCCGGACTTGGCGGCCACCGCTACCGCGCCACCGGTGACGAGCGCGGCGAGGCCGTACTCGGCCACCTTGTCTCCGGAGCGGAACGAGGCGTAGTCCTCGCCCTTCTCGAAGCTGAAGCCCTTGAGCGTCGAGCGGAACCAAGGGAGCTGCTGGTCGAGCTTCTCGGGGCCGACGAGCAAGGTGACCTCCATGACGCCCCGGCGCCCCAGCAAGCGCACGTTGTAGTTCACCGTCTCGTGGCCGTTCTGCTTGTTCTTCACCACCGGGCCCCACTCGAGGTTGTGGAGGCTCGACTCGTAGTGGGGCTTCACCTGCCACCGGGCGATCTCCAGCTCGGGGCGGCCCAGCGACTTGAGTTGGGTGTTGGCCTCCTCCTGATTCTCCCTGAGCGAGGCCAGCATCTTGTCGGCGTCGAGCGCGTCCTTGTCGTCGTCCTTCACGTAGCCCACCGGGTCGAACTCGAAGATGACCTCGGCCGCGTCGGACAGCAGCATGCCGACCTCTTGGCCACTCGACAGGTTGCCCGACTTCTCGAGCATCGCCTTGGTCGCCGCCGCGTCGCCGAAGACGGCCCCTTCGGGAACCTGGAGCGTGGCGCCCTCCCCGACCTTCACCGTGGCCGGGCCGGAGGTCATACCAGAGGGCAGCCCCTCAGCCGCGTCGGCCGACGCCTCGTCAGCCTGGGGCGCGTCGTGCTTGGGTTGGGCAGGTGGCTTCGCGAGAGCGGGCGCGGCGAAGAGCAACACGGCGACGGCGAGGCGAATGAATGACATGGGGAGCGTGCGTACCATCGGTCGCGCGGCATCCCAAGTGGCTGGTGGCCGCTCAGTGGCTGGTGAGCGCCCGGGCCCAGGCGTCGAGCGCCGAGAGGGCCGAAGGGGGAACGGTGGGAATGGAGCCCAAGGCGACGCGCAGTTGCTCCCCTCTCGGCTCGGCGGCGTGAACCACCAGCATGGGCACCGCGTCGACCAGGGCCTGCCGGGCGAAGTGGGCCGCTTCGGCGTCGTACCTGGCCAGGTGGGCCAGCGCGAAGACGGCGGCCGAGGCGGTCCAGTCGACCTGGCCGTGGGCGAGAGCGCGCAACGTCGTTCCCTTGGGCCCGTCGATGGCACCGGGGAGGTGGGCGATGAGCGCCGCCGCGGCACACTGCCACCGGTAGAGCGCGTCGGGCTGACCCGACTGGCCTTCCAGCGGGTGAACCATGGCCTGGGCGAAAGCGAGGGCGTGGTCCGCGCCGAAGCGACGAGCCTCGACCTCGGCCGCCTCGAGCAGCGACAGCCCATCACCAGGTCGCGCGGCGACTCGCTGCACGGCCTCTTGCACTTCGAGAGCCGGAGCGGGCACGGCTTGGCGCACGCCACCGTGCTCCCTCACCCAGAGCGCGAGCCCGCCCCCGGTCGCCAGGGGATCGAAGGCCACTTCGCCGAAGTCGGCCTCGTAGTCGAGAGCGCCCACGTCGGTGCCCTTGCCCGAGGCGAGCGCGAAGGCGAGGCGGTTGCTGGGCGACTCCCAACCCGAGACTCGCATCGCCGCGCCCGCGCCCGATTCTGCCATCTGTCTCAGAGCGTTCGCGGTGGCGTCTTTCCTCGGGGCGAGGAGCCCGTGCCCCTTCTGTCGCCGGTGCTGGAGATCGAGCGCGGCGATGGGGTCGACCGGCACCGGTTCGAGGCACAGCCGCTCGATGGCGGCGACTTCATCGGTCCATGGTCGGGGCACTCTCCGCAGCGCCTCGAGGGCTCGGCCCGGCTCACGAGCGACGTACCAACTGCGCGCTTGCTCGACGAGCTCCGAGGCCTCTGGCTCGAAGACCTCGACGCGCTCGAACACCCGAGCAGCCTCGGCTCCTTGCCCCGCCGCCCGCAAGGCCAAGCCCTGCGCGCGGAGGACCAGCACCTCATCGCGAGCGGCGCCCTCGCGCGTGAGCTCCAAGGCCTCCTCGAGCCGCCCACTTCGGCGCAGCGCGGCGCTCGTCAAGAGAACGCCCACCTCGTCGGGGAGGAAGGCCGCCAACGCCGAGGCACACATCACGGCACCCTCGAGCAACGCTTGCTCGCCTGGCCAGAAGCGGTGCAGACCGATGGTCGGGTCGAGGGCCGACGCCAAGAACCGATAGCAGGTCTGACGCTCAGGGGTAGGCAGCGGCTGGCGAGCGGTGTGGCGGGCCACCAGCCAAGACGCCAGCACCACGTCGTAGCCTCGGTCAGAGTAGGCGGTGGCCGCCCTGGCCAACAGGCGCACGGCCTCGGGAGCACCCGCCCGCTGCAGGGCCCACGCCCGGAGCACGGTGTTGCCGACGAAGGCCTTCCCGGGGACGAATTTGAGCACGTCGAGACGGGTGGAGATGCCAGAGAGGAGCGCCAAGCCCTTCTCGTCGTTGGGAGATGTCGCCAGTACCTGGGCGAGGTAGTGCAGGGCCAGTCGGTCATCACGCCCTGCAACGGCCGCTTCAACAAGCTCGAGATCCGTCAAACCACCCTCCGGTCGGGGGCTGTAGCATACCTCCGAAGGGCAACAGGCTCACTCGAATGCAGCCATGACGCTCCCTGACTTTGGCGAACCTCAACCGGCAATCGGCCAGCTGCGGCGCGTGGCTCGATGATTGCTCCCACTGCCCTGGGGCTTCGGGGTCTGCGAGCGAGGCGGGTGGCACCGGCGAGCACCACGAGCCCCTCGTCCGATCGGTCGAGTGGTGCAGGGCCGGGCTCGTGGCCCCTGTGCTCACCGAGGTCTCGGGGCGAGGCGCTGGCCAGACCGCCTCTGTCGGCGGGCACCGGGCCCCGCGCACCTCAAGGCCTGCTCGCACCGTCCTGCCCGCTCGGAGACAGTGGCGACCTCGTACAGCCCATGGAACACGCCCAGAGGGTGGTGAGGGCTGGCCCCTTCTTCGGGGCGACAACGAAGTTGTCGTAACCGTTCAGGGGTAGAGCGTCGGTCCCTCTCCGCGATGGAAGCTGCTCTTCCATTTGGCCCTCACCCCTGCGAGCCACGGACCTCGCGTCGAGAGTTGTGCCGGTGTTCTCACGTGTGCTCACCGAGG
>PMBV01000297.1:0-20036 GCA_003153055.1 Myxococcales bacterium | reverse complement strand
AGGTTCAGAGACCCCAACTCGGGCCGTAGATGCGATGACGGCGGCTCCTCGGTCGACCGCGTTTCGGCAACGGCCCAGCGGCGCCGCTCCGGGTCCTTAGAGCGGAGTTTGGGCGGTACCTCAGCGCGGGTCACGCCGGCGGAAGGTCGTTATCATGGTATCAACGGGCGGTCGGGGCGCGCACCGCAGCACGTCGAGGCACAGTGATGCCCTACTACTGGCTGCCGAGCAGTGACCCCATGTCGAGCGTCCCTCCGAGCCCCAGCGTCAGTGTCCAGAGGGAGTAGTGCAGCGGGGCAGCCTGGTCAGCCGGCGTCGCGCCTACGGTGCTGTAGGTCGCCCCGCCGAGGAACGTAATGTAGGCATTTGGCATATAGAGCACTCCAAAAGCGACGATTGGATTGACGTCTCGCTGGAGTCGCTGATCATTGAGGGTGGTCTCGGCCGGGAAGCCAAAAGGCCGGCCGGCCCAGAAGCCCAGTCGATACCAGCCACACGGATAGCCCAAGTCAGGCCTTCGCCGCTTCGCGGCCAGTGCCTCGACGAGCGCTTGCCTTTTCAGCTCTTGCTTGTCGGGGTTGGACTCCCAAAGCATCTCCTGCGCGGCAAGGAGATACCCTACCTGTTCGCTCAGACTGAACTCGAACTGGCTCTCGGTGAAAAGGTCAGCCCCCAGCCTCGTGACGGAATTGAGGATCTCCTTCTGGCGGGACCCGGCGTCCATTGCTTCTTCCTTTGGGCTCACATCGAGGCCAGCGACCTTCAACCATGAGACGATGAATTCGAGCCGGATGGTCGCGAGCCGACGGGAGATGGCTGTCGCAGCCCTGAGGGCCTTCTCTCCGTCCTGGAAGAGACCGGTCGTGGAACAATAGGTGGCGCGCTCCTCATTGGTCGTCCAGTACGCAGGGAGGACTCCTACGTACGAGGCCACATCGATCGCCGCGGCATCCATTCGCGTGGCACTCGACCCGATCGGCAGCTGGACCGTCACCGCCACTCCTGCTGTGACGCCATACCTCAGCAACTTGCCCGATTTTGCGAGAGCCACCTCGTCCTCGGCATTCGAGACCTTGTTTGTCTGTACTTGCTCCGATGCCTTCTGATCTGCCTGCGGCCCAGCCCCCGGATTGACCTGAGCGACTTGAGCGACCTGAGCAGCCGGAGCAGCCGGAGCAGCCGGAGCAGCCGGAGCAGCCGGAGCAGCCGGAGCAGCTCGTGCGCGCACCGCCGAAAGGAGGCACACCACCAAGAGGCTCATGCCAAAGACAGCCCTGAGACGAATTTTCACGGGCATTTCCTTGTTCTGGAGCGCAGCACGACGAGCGAGCGGTCCACCCGGAGCACCGCCCCATGAACCGATCGAGACGGCGAGCTCCTGGAAAGACAGATGGAAGCGACACTTCAATGAATCGAGATGCAGCGACACACTGCGTCCGAACAGCATCGACTTCGCGCCGGCACTCATTCATTAAACAATACCGAACGGCCTTTCAACCTGGAGTTCTTGTGCTTCCCAGGCAGGGAGGTGCAGCCGAAGCCGAGGAGGCCATCAGCTTGGCGCAGGCCTCGCCTCGACGTTCGCACCGATGTCAACAACCAGGCGCCGTCCAGATCGCGCCTGCCCTTTGGCATGCCAGCGTGGGGCGCGGCGACTGTCTACTGTGGCCCCGACACCCGCCTTCGCCTCTTCGACGCCGGGCGTTGGGAAGGCTCGGCCTTCGCCGGCGCTTCGGTCGAGCGCTCCACCGCGGCCGGCGGCACCGGAGCACCTTCCATCGGAGGAGTCTCGTGCTGACGCACCAGCACCTGATGCACCGACACGACGTCGGCGCTTCCCTCCACCATGAGCACCACGGTCTGATAGCCATCGAGGAGCAGCGAGAGCACGACTCGCGGTGAGGCCTCTGCGTCCCTCGGTACGGCGAGGCTCACGGGGGTGACCCCGATGTGGTCCATTCCTCGCAACACCGTGGCCCCTGGCGGATCCGTGGTGATGACGAACACCACCTCGGCCGACGGCGTGGGCTCAGGTGTCGACGTGGCGCCCCGCGACACCAGCACTGCCCCGAGCGCGCTGCCGGCCACCCCGAGGGCAGCGGCGGCCCAGAGGAGCACCCGACGCGAGCGCCTGGAGCGGCGGCGAGGACTTGGAGGCACCTCGGCACGCAGCGACGGATGGATGGGCGGGAGGCGCGTGGTGTCGAGCTCGGGAGGCGGAGCTGTCACTCGGGCGGGCTCGGGCGGCGGCTTGGCCTCGGCTGGCTTGGGGAGAAAATCGAGGAATCGCCCAGCGACGCCGGTGCCGTCGGGGAGTTGCCCAATGGCTTCGAGCAGCTCGTCGATGTCACGAAAACGGGCCATGGGGACCTTCTCGAGACACCTCGTCACGAGCCCAGCCACCGCATCTGGCACCTGGGCCAGCGTCTTCAGCTTCGGTCCCGTCTTGCCCAGACCCCGGGCGCCAAGGCCGGCCGCCGACTGGTCGAGGAACGGAGTGCGACCCGAGATGGCCCGAAAGAGCACCGCGCCCAAGGCATAGACGTCGCTCCTCGCGTCGAGCTGCCCTCGAGCGAGCTCCGGCGCGATGTAGAGCAAGCCATCGGCGGTGGCCTGAGCGAGGCCGACCCCCCGGCCGAAGCCCAGCACCTTCACCTGCTCGCCGGGACCCACGACGATGGTCGCGGGATTCAACGCCCCGTGAACCAGGCCCTGACGGTGCGCCTCCCGAAGCGCGCGAGCCACCTGAGCGCCCCAAGAGAGCGCCTCCGGCCAGGGAATTCGTCGGCGCTCCGCCAGCACCGACTGGAGCGTCTCACCCTCGAGCAACTCCTCGGCCACGAAGCAGAGGCCCTCGCTCTGGCCGGAGTCATACACCGCCTGGATGTTGGGGTGCTTCAGCGTCGCCGCCCGCGACACCTCGACGAAGAAGCGCTCGGGCGCCATCGCACCGGCGCGCCCTGGGTCGAGCACCTCGACGGCGACGTCGCGGTGCAACGGTCGTTGGATAGCCCGGTAAAGACAATCACCCAGAGGCCTGACGAGCTCGAACCTCCCACAGAGGATCGTTCCGATGAGCGGATCGTGCTGAGTCGTTGTCATGTTCCCCCCTTCTCTTCTCGGCCTTCAAACCATACCAGCATGCCACCGACGCCACGACCTGCCGCCGCTTCGGTCGGGCGGAGGAGGCGGCGGTGGCTCGGCTCCCCTGCCATCGCCGAACAGCGCCTCGCGAATGGCGCGCAGGAGCTCATCGGCGTCTTGGAACCGTGCCTCCGGCGCCTTCTCGAGGCAGCGCATCACCAGCGCGTTGACCGCCTTCGGCACGGTGGCGAAGGTGGTCAGCTCGGGGGGCGGGTCGCACAGATGCTTCACCATGAGGTCCAAGGGCTTCTTGCCGAGGAAGGGTGGGCGGCCGGCGATGGCGGTGAACAGGACCGCGCCGAGCGAATACAGGTCGCTGCGAGGGTCGGTGGCCTTCTGAGCCTGCTCGGGCGCCATGTACAAGGGTGAGCCAAGGACGACCCCCGCGGCGGTGAGGTTCTCGAGCATCTCCTGCGTCGCTTGGGCTGCGACCGGGGCCACGTGCTTCACGAGGCCAAAGTCGAGCACCTTCACTCGATCTCCCAGGGGTCCCTCGGGGAGCACCATGATGTTGGCCGGCTTGAGATCTCGATGCACCAGGCCAAGGCCGTGCGCCTCGCGCAGGGAGCCCGCGACCTGGGCCCCGATGCGCAGGGCCCGAGACCAGCCGATCGGCCCCTCGCTCGCGACGAGCTCGCGCAGCGTCTGGCCTTCGAGCAGCTCGAGCGCCATGAAGTAGATCCCTTCCTCCGACCGACCGTAGTCGTAGATGGTGACGGTGTTGGCGTGTCTCAGCCTCGCCGTCATCGACGCCTCGAGGAAGAAGCGCTCCTCGAAGTTCGGATCGCCCGCTGCGTCGAAGTGTGGGTTGAGCACCTTCAGCGCGACCAGCCGGCCGAGGGGGCGCTGGATCGCTCGGTAGATTCGACCCATTCCGCCAGCCCTGAGATGTGCGACGATTTCGTACCGGGCCCGCAGGACCTTTCCGATGAGTGCATCATGATGTGTTGGCATTGGCTTCCCCCCGGAGTTGAACTTTCCGTTGGGCCCAGAGGACCGGCGTGGCTCCATCGGGTCATTTGACCCACGCACGATGGCTTTGACCCGAACGTGGGTGCCACGACACTGAGCGACCCAATGCCCAAGCGGCCACCACGAACCTCGCCACCGGATGCCACGAGGCCCGGCAGGTCTCCACACCTCGCCCGACAGCTCACACGAGCCCACCTTCTGGCACGAGCGATGGGGACGACCGCGGCCGATGCGGAGGACGCGGCACAGGACGCACTGCTCAACGCGCATCGAAGCCTCGCCCAGTTTCGGGGGCGGTCCTCGTTTGCGACGTGGATGCTCGCGGTGGTTCGCAACGCGGTGCGGGACGCCAGCAAACTCCGTCGGGTGCGCGCGCACCAGGTCGAGGCCCTGGCGCTGGTGACCGGTGACCTGGAGCTCAGCTCGCCAGACGCCGAGGAGCTGCTCGATCGGGCACAAACGAGAGACTCGGTCTGGCAGGCGATCGACCTGCTGCCGCCCCCCTACAGGCGGGCTGTCGTGATGTTCGAGCTCGAGGGCCACAGCTACGAGGAGATCGCCGCCAGCGAGGCAATCTCCATCGGAACCGTGAAGTCCCGCCTGTCTCGGGGGCGAGCCGGTCTGCGGCGTCTCCTCGAGGCCTTCTGAAGAGCCAGCTGGTGCATGCCTACACCACCTGTGAACGGCAGGTTGCAGTCCATGGCACGAGCAACTCCCTCGATCCGACGACTTGTACCTGGCGCGGCTGGTGCTTTCGGCCTCGGCATGTCCAGACGATTTGGGCGCCAGGCTCAGCGCGCCGTCGGCTCCCCGAATACCTTGGCCTCCCACCTCACCTCACAGCGGCTGCCGCTCGACCTCGCGGTCTCCATCGCCGTCGAAGTGATCGACGTAGTCGCGGCCGCGCACCAACAGGGCCGCACCTTTGGCCACCTCACCGCGGCTGACTTCGTGCTGAAACCCGACGGCGCCATCGGCATCACCGCCGCCCCGAGCGCGGCCCACTCCACCGACACATCGGACGACACCTCCGCGGTGGGTGGAGTGCTCTACCAGGTCTTCACTGGCCTCACCCCGAGCCAGGCCCGCGCCCAGCTCGCAGTCTCGCCGCTGCACGAGGTCCCACTGGCCTCCCGGCTCAACCCCGCCGTCGACGAGAGCGTCGAGGAGATGCTCTCGCGGATGCTGGATCGCGACCCCAAGAGTCGCCCACATTCTCTCCGCGTGGTCGAGGCGTGGCTCGTCGACGTCTGCGACGCCCTCGAGCTCGAGCCCTCGCGCGCGGCGATCCTCGGCTGGGTGTCGGCCGCGCAGACCCCGGCCGTGGCGAGGCAGCCCCAGCCCTCAGTCACGCGGCACCAGCGCACCTTCGTCGCCGTGCCCGCCAATTCGGCCTCCGTCGAGTGCGGTGACGACGACGAGGCGAGCGGAGGAGCCGCGACCAAAGCCCCCTCGTTTTCGCTTCACTTCGACGTGTGGACGATCGCGATCTGCGCCTTCTGCTTGCTCGCCTTCGTGGTGGCCATGCGCCGCTGACGCCCCCGCGGATTCAGCCACGCAGCGCGCCCCCCTCACTCCAGCTGGCCCGCGTCGAACCGGGAGTAGTCGACCTCCTCGAGCTTCCCGTGCTCCTCGTAGCGCCAGGTGCCGACCTTGGAGCCCCCGGTGTACCGGCCCACCGACAGCACGCCACCGTCGGGGAGGAAGCTCCGCCATTCACCCTCGGGCTTGCCCGCCTGGTACGCCCCCCGGAACCGAGGCCGCCCGTCTCGGTACGCCCCCACCCAGCGACCGTCCTCCTTGCCGTTTCTGAAGGTGCCCTCGAGCATGGGCTGGGTGTTGTCATAGAAGAAGCGCCAGGCGCCGTTGGGCTTCCCCTCGGCGAGCTCCCCCTCCTTCTCGAGGGCGCCGCTGGGGTGCCAGTAACGCCACAGCCCAACCCCGACCTGGAGAATGCTGTCGTCAGGCTGGGGCCGGCAGACGAGACACCCCAGCGTGCGCTTTTCGCCGTCGGCCTCCCAGCTCCCCAGGAGGCGCCGGCAGGCGTCGATCCTCGGGCTCGACTCAGCCCCATCGACGTACGTCACCTGCCGCCAGGGCTCACCGGTCGAGAAGTACTCCTGCCACGCGCCGACTCTCTGGCCCTTGGAGAACCGCCCCTTTGCCTTTCGCTCGCCCGACGGGTGGTACGTCGTCCACTCGCCGTCGGCGACGCCGTCGACCATCGGGCCCTGAGAGTCGAGGTGCCGGCCCCAGCGGTAGAGCGACCAGACGCCGATGCGAACCCCAGCGTCGAAGTCGCCGGCCCACTCGGGGTCGCCATTCAAGTACGTGGCGCTCCACCGGCCCACCTGCTGGCCGTGGCTGTACTGGCCCTCGAGCCGCTTCTGCCCGCTGTTGTACGAGGCGACGTAGGGCCCTTCACGCACACAGGCCGCGTAGTGCTCCGCCTGCATGAGGCCTCCCTCCTCGTTCCACGTCTTCCACTCGCCGTCGGGGCACCCGCCCAGGTAGTGCCCAGCCTCCGACGGACGGCCATTGGGGTGGAAGGCGCGGTACTCGCCGGTACCCTCGGTCAAGGTCGAGGTGCCGTAGAGCTCGCCCTTGGGGCCACGAAACTCGTGGGTCCCGTCGGGAATGCCCCCCGCGTATGTGCCGCGTCTCATCAGCTCGCCGGTGGGGTGGAAATCTTCGTAGCTGCCGTTGAGCACGCCCGCGCGGTACTCGGCGCGCCAGCGGACTCGCCCAGCGCCGTCGTAGCCGGTCCAGGCGCCATCTTCTCGCTCTGCCACCGAGCACCCCTCGGTGCGGGCGCGGTAGTCGACGTCCCACCGGCCACCCTTCGCCCGGCACGCCTGGGGCCCAGCGCCGACGCGCTCGCCTCGGCTCATCTCGAGCTCCCGCCACTTCACCCCGGTGACGAAGTACTCGGTGAATTTCCCCTGGGCGTCCCCCGCCACGAAGGGGCCCTCGAGCTGCTTCTGGCCCGACTCGGAGTCGTAGAAGGTCCACGGCCCATCGAAGCGGCCCTTGAGGTACCCGCCCTCGCGCAGCTTCCGACCGGCCGGGCTGAAGAAGACCCAGGGCCCGTCGCGCAGCCCATTCGCATAGCGCCCTCGCTCGGCCACCTGGCAGTTGTCGTGGTACCGCGCCGAGGGCCCCTCGCGCTTGCCCTGAGCCCAGGTGGAGACCTCGGCCAGCTGGCCACCGGCCCGGTACGTCGTCCACGGGCCATCGGGGAGCCCCTTCACCAGGCAGCCCTCGCTGCCTCCGCGGTGGGTCCACTTCCCATGGTGCGAGGCGCACGTCTCGACCTCGTCGGCGCTCGCGAGCGCTCCCCACGTCAGCAGCATCAGCAACACCCACCTCATGGCCCCAGCACCCCCTTGAGCGCTTCATCGGCGCCTACCCGTACGGGGCTCCCGTCGAGGCTGCGGAGATCGCTCTCGGTGACCGACACCTTGGGTGAGAAGGCGGCCGCGTGGAAGGCCTCGAGGGCCTTGGAGGCCCCCTCCCCGCCTGCGCAGGCGAGCTGCCCGCCGTGATCATCGAGGAGACATATCTCCGAGGTGCCACCGTGACTGTCGACCCTGAGTCGCAAGGGCGCGCTGGGCTCCACCGCGAAGCGCAGCGATCGCGAGAGCCGGGCGCTGGTCTCTTGAGACAGCTCGCTCCCGTCGGTCGACAGGGTGACGGGTAGGCTGAGCTCCAGGAGCCGAAAGGCGGTGGGCCAGCGCTGGAGCACTTCTTGGTAGGCGGCTTGGGCCTCGGCCGCGCGGCCCAGATGCGTCAGCACGTCGGCCTGCCACGCTTGAGTCCGGTAGCGGAGGAGCGCCTCTTCTTTGGGGAGCCGCGCGAGGGCGGCGCTGGCGAGGCGATCGGCCTCGGCCCAGTCTCTGGAGCGAAAGGCGATCTCCCCGGCCAGCGCGTCGAGGTAGGCGCTGGCCTCCGGATACTCGGCGTCGGCGACCCGGGCCTGGGCCACGGCCGACGACATCACGCCGAAGCCGAGGAGCTCGATGAGATCACCGATGCGCCAGGTCGCCCAGTCGTTGACCTCGCCGATGTTGGGCCGGGCGAGCAGCACCAGGCGATCATCCTCCGCCACCAGCTGGAGCACGGCGCGCCGAACCTCCCAGCGCTTGGCCATCAGCCCGACCAGCTCGCCCATGACCGAGAAGGTGCCGGTGAGCCTGGGCCCGTACGACGCTTGCTCGTGCAACAGGGCAATCTGCCCGTCGAGGGCCAGCGCGTAGCGGAACGTGCGGGCCAGGCGCTCGACCTTGGCCGAGCCGCTCACCATGCCGGTTCGGGCAGGCTGGGCGTACACCTCGGCGGCGATGCGCCCGGCCTCGGCTCCCTTGCCCAGCACCGTCAGGAGATCGACCAGCACCCCGCGGCGCACCAGGGCGAACTGGGGGCGGTAGCGCTTCTCCACCGGCTGGGTGCGGGACGACTCCAGCGCCGACAGGGCCTTCTGCAGCTCGCCCATCACCAGGTACAGCCCGGCCAGTTGGTTGTAGACCGAGTCGGCGCAGTCTCTCGCCTTGGTGGCCTTGAGGGCCAGCTCCTCTGACTCGGCCAGGCGGAAGCGGGTGTACGCGGTGCCACCGGCGTTCCTCAAGATGGTGCAGCTCAGCGCCTGGGTCGCCTGAATGCCCTCCAAGGCCCAGCGATGCGCGAGGTCGCGATCATGCTCCTCGAAGGCGATGCTGAGCAGGCCGTTGTACCCCTGGGCGCGGTCGTCCCAGTCGTCGGAAATGGCCAGCCGCTTGGCGATGGCCTGGGCCTCCTCACCCCGGCCAATCTTGAACAGCGGCCAGATGCGCAGGCTGGGCTGGGGCGGACCGAAGCGCTTCTCGTGGCGGTCGAGCACGAGGAGGGCCTCGGCGTTGCGGTTCATCTCGAGGGTGATCCAATACTCCTCGATCATCAGCTTCTTGCCCCACTCGCGGTCTCGGTCGCCCAACAGCTCGAGGGCCCGCTGCACGAAGTAGAGGGCCCGGGCGTGGTTCCCCTCTTCGTCGTGGTGCACCCGCGCCATCGCCCAGGTGGCGGCGAAGGAACTGGGGTCCGTGGCGAGGATCTTCTCGGCGGCGTCCCTCGCCTTGATGAGGTGGTTCGCGTCGACCTCGGTGAGGAGGGCCCGCTCGGCCTCGGTCATACCCGCCTCGAGCTCGCCCGCCGTGGAGGCCGAGGCGAGGACGAGCGCGGCGAGGAGCGCGGCCCGTGCCCTCATGCCCCCCCCAACAGCAGCGTGGCCCGCGAGAGCGTCTCGATGGGCTTCTTCAGCGCCTCGCGAATGAGCGCGTCGGCCGGCACTCCCGGCGTCAATTCGAGGCGGTGCGCGAAGAGGGGCACGGCGAGGTACTCGATGTCTTCGCTCGAGACGTAGTCACGGCCCCGGAGCACGGCGAGCACCTGCAGCGCGGGAATGGCCTGCACCAGGCTGCGGGTGGACACGCCCTGCCGGGTGCGCTTGTCGTCGCGCAGCGCCTGGGCGATGTCGATGAGGCACTCGTGCACCGCCACCGACACCGACACGCGCTCGCGGAGGAAGCGCCGGGCCTCCACGACTTCACCCCGGTTCACCTTGGGGAGCTGACGCTCGACCCGCGGCTGGCCCCAGGTTCGCAGCACCTCGAGCTCCGACGCGCGATCGATGTGCTTCATGGTGAGCTTGAAGAGGAAGCGATCGAGTTGGGCCATCGGCAGCGGGTAGGTGCCCACCGAGTCGAGCGGATTCTGAGTGGCCAAAACGAAGAAGAGCTCGTCGAGCTTGTGGCTGACGTTGTCGACGGTGACTTGCTTCTCGGCCATGGCCTCGAGCAGCGCCGACTGCACCTTGGGCGAGGTGCGGTTGATCTCATCGACCAGGACGACGTAGGCGAACACCGGCCCGCGGCGAAAGGCGAAGCCGTTGGTGACCGTGTCGAACACCATCACCCCCGTGACGTCGGAGGGGAGCAGGTCAGGGGTGAACTGAATTCGGCGAAAGTCGGCGATGTCGTCGTGGGCGATGTCGTCGACGATGGAGTTGCCCAGCGCCTTGGCCAGCGTCGTCTTGCCCGAGCCCGGGTAGTCCTCGAGCAGCACGTGCCCATCGGCGAACAGCGCCACCAGCACCAGCTCGATGATGTCGTCGCGCCCCAGCACGTCTTCCTTGAGGCGGCTGCGAATGAGGCTGGCCACCGAGCGGACGTGGTCGAGGCTGGTGATGGGGGGGCTCATGGGTCTCCTCGCGGGGTGGGTTTCATCGGGTGAACCACCAGCCGATGGGGTTGAGAAAGGCCCGGGCCTTGGCCGGCCAGGGCGTGTTTCGAGCGAGCTCACGGCGGGTGGCCTGAGCCAAGAGCACGAGCTCGGCCCGAACTTCGAGGCTGTCGGCGCCCAGCGACAGGTGCAGGTGCGCGCGGGTCAACGGCAGGAAGCTCGGAGCCAGGGTGGCCAGCCGCTCGGCGTGGCGCTCGCGACTCTCACCAAAGCGCCGGAAGCCGCCGTGATCCGACAGGCGATCGAGCACCGAGCGGTAGGTGAGCCGCGGCGAGGCGCGGGGCACGCGTCGCCCGAGCTTGATGGCGTACGCGACGAGGAGCGCGAGCACGGCCAACGCCACCAGCCCAGTGCCCATGGCCGCCCAAGGGATGACGAGGCGGCTCGCCGGGTTGGCCGCCTTGCCACCGGTGACGTCTTTGCGGGCGAGCTCGCCCAGGGCCGTCTCGAGATCTTGATCCACATGGCGGGCCGGAGGCTCGTCGGAGCGCTCGGGGTAGATGTCGAACGTCACCCAGCCGATGCCGTCGAGGTACAGCTCGGGCCAGGCGTGGGCCTCGTTGCTGTAGATGAGCACCGCCGAGCCAGCGCCGCGATGGCTCGTCTGCACGCCGTAGCCCAAGGCCACCCGAGCGGGAATGCCCTGGCTGCGGAGGAGGAACACGGCCGCGTGGGCGAAGTGCACGCAGTAGCCTTTGAGATCTCCGAAGAGGAAGCGGGCAGTGGGGTCGTCGCCCTCCAGCGTCTTCTGCTCGAGGCTGTAGAACCCCTTCTTCTCGAGGTAGCGCTTGATGGTCAGGGCCTTCATCACGTCATCGCCGACGAAGCGCGGATCGACCTCTCGCACCAGGCGAGTCGACAGCTCGAGGTACCGAGGGTCGGCCGGCAGCTCGAGATAGTGCCGGCGCTCGGCCTCGGACCACGACGGCGGGAGCGCCTCGCGGCCCAGCAGCCGCTCGATGGGCCGAATGGAGAGCTGCGAGTCGACGTCGTAGGCCGCGACGAAGCGCCGGGGGTTGGGGTTCTCGAGCGGGTCGAGCTCGCTGGGGA
Organism: Myxococcales bacterium; assembly: GCA_003153055.1. Next base: position 8,597 of record PMBV01000297.1, on the reverse strand, counting down.
AGCCCAGGCCGAAGAGCTGGGCGTGATCCACCAAGAGGTACATCGAGGTGTGGAGCCGCCGATGGAACGAGGTCGCCTGGGGCGTGGTGACCTTCACCGGCGCCCCGGCGGGAAACTTCGTGGGCACGTCGACGTCGAACTGCCCCGAGGTGTCTTCGACCAGGCGATCGCCGAGGAGTCGGGAACGAACCGATTGGCGAAAGTACAGCACCTCGGCGTCGGGGAGCTCGTCGTGGAGCACCGCCACCGCCACCGGATCGGGCGGCTTCGAGGAGCGGCCTCCGCCCTTGCCTTGGGTGTTCTCTTTCTCCGATTTGGTGAGCCCGAGGTCGTTGCTCTCGGTCTCGCCCTTCAGCCGTGGCGCCCCGGCCAGGAAGATGACCGCCAGCCCACCGAAGAGGAGCAGGAGCAGCAAGGCGAGCAGCCGCGGGGCCCGGCGCACCCGAAGGAGCAGCAGCACCGCCACGGCCACCGCCGCCACTCCGGCGATGGCGAGCAACAGCTCGGGGTCGAGTCCTCGCGACCACGCCCAGTCGCTCAAGGCGCGGGGCTGGTGAATGCGCTGGTGGCGGTGCTCCACGAAGGCGTGGGCCACCGACCCCACCACCACCGCCAGCTCGAGCACCGAGAAGACCCGGTGGCGAGTCGACAGGAGGCGAACCACGAAGAAGGCGCCCAGCGCGGTGAGGGCCAGGTTCACCGCGTCGGCGAGGGGGAGCGACACCGCCGGGCTCCCTGGCCCCCAGTCGAGCAGCCACGCCCCCAGGAGCTGCCCCAGGCCCACCGTGAGCAGGCCGCCCACGACGCCGCTCGCCAGGCGCAGGCCCTCGGCCGCCAGACGGTGGGCAAGCAGGTACGCCGCGAGCGTGCCGAGGACGCCCGCGACGAGGCCCACGGGCGTGGCGAGGGGAAGGAGGAAGAGGCCCACCGCGCCCGACACGATGAGCGCCTGCGCGACGACGACCGGCAGGCTCACCGGCGAGCGCTCGCCCTGGCTCACCACGCCTGCCCCGAGGGACGATGAACCAGCCGCACCGTGAGGCCGTCTGACTCGAGGGCCCGCCGGAGCACGTCGACGCCACCGTCTTCCCCGCCTTCCCCGCGCTCCTGGAACAACAGCTGGTGGAGCCGGCCCGTTGGTCGTTGGCTGTCGTCGGCCAGGGTATCCACCCCGATGACGACCGTCGCCGTCGCCTGGCGCTGGCGCACCAACCCGGTGAGGCGCTGGCGCCAGGGGCCATCGCCAGGTGGAGCGAACACCAGGAAGGCCGTGAGCCTGGAGGGGTCGATCTGCTGCACCAGGGCTTCGAGACTGGCGCCTCCGTCACCCTGCGCCTTCACCGAGTCGACGAGCTGCTCCACCGCCTCGGCGGCCGAGCGCGTGGGTCGCGTTGCCCCGTCGGCGGCGAAGACGAAGTCAGGCCCCAAGAGGCCCTTCTCGACGTAGAGGCGGGCGGCACCGGCGCTCGGCTCGTCTCGGGGCCCGGCGATGAAGAGGGCGACGTTGAGCGGTCGCTGGGCGATGGCCCGCTCGGGCATGCGCACCAAGAGTCGCCGGGTGCGGGCGTACGTCTTCCACAGCACGTGCCTCAGCGAGTCGCCCTGCGCGTAGTTCCGCATCTCGACCAGGTCGCCCTCCTCGCGGCCCAGGGGGTTCGCCGCCGCGTCACCGTAGGCGCGGCTGGGCAACAGCTCGGCGACGTGGGCGGCCGCCGCCGGGACAACGCAGAGGGGCGTGCGCCATTCCACGCTGAAGCTCACCTGGGCCAGGCCGAAGACGTCCTCAACGGTGAAGCGGCGCACCAGTCGCTCGTGGCGGCCCCTCGAGGCAGGCGTCACCCGCTCCTCGAGCCAGCCGTGGCTTCGCTCGAACCGCACCTCGACCGACGCCGGGTGGACCCACTCGAGGCGCACGTCGAGAATGAGCCAGCGGGCCAGCCGCGAGACCCGAAAGCCGGTGAGCACCTCGTGGGTCGTCTCGAGGCGCTCGGGCACCGAGGCCGGGAGCCGGCTCACCTGGCGCCGCAACGTCAGCGCCCCGCCGACCACCACGAGGGCGCACACCGCCACCAGAGCGATGACCACCAGCCCAGCCGGGTAGAGCAGGTAGTCGGCCTCGGCCTGGCTCAGGCGGAGCCCGACTTCGAGCCCCACGCCGAGGAGCACCACCCCGGCCAGGCGCAGAGGAAAGAGCCTCCGCATGGTGGCCAGCCGGCGCCGGATCCTCGCGATCATCGCTCGCTCCACTTTTGGCCTTAAGGGAAATGGCCGTCAAGCCCTGTCACGTGCCACCTTTCCAGCGCGGCCTCGCACTGCCCGTTAGAGAGGGTTCCAGCTCATGACGCCCCCGCGCCTCAAGGTGCTCGAGTCGATCCTCGACGTACCCAAGCAGTCGTGGAACGCGCTCGTTCCAGCGGGAGCTCCGCCGGTGCTGCGCTGGGAGTGGCTCGCGGCCATGGAGGAGAGCGGCAGCGCCTCGCCCCGCCGAGGTTGGGAGCCCGCGCACTTCGCCCTGTTCCGCAAGGACCAGCTCATCGCCGCCGCGCCGGCCTTCAAGAAGCACCACTCGATGGGCGAGTACGTCTACGACTTCGGCTGGGCCAACGCCGCGCAGTCGCTGGGTGTGGAGTACTACCCCAAGCTGCTCCTCGGGCTTCCCCTCTCACCGCTGACGGCCCGGCGCTTCCTCGTCGCCGAAGGAGAAGACGTGGTCAGCACCCGCCGCGCGCTGGTGGGCGCCGCGATGGACTACGCCCGCTCCGAGGGTTGCTCCTCGGTGCACGTGCTCTTCGGCGAGGACGACGAGGCCTCCGCGCTGACCGAGCTCGGCCTGTTCCACCGGAGCACGGTGCAGTTTCATTGGAAGAACCCGGGCTACCGCGGCTACGAGGAGTACCTCGCGCGCTTCGACTCCAAGCGGAGGAACCAGCTCAAGCGGGAGCGAAACGCCGCGGCAGCCCAGGGCATCACCCTGAAGACCCTGCGCAGCCACCAGCTCGATGAAGGCCACGCCGAGCTGGCCTGGCGCTTCTACGAGGCGACGGCGAGCCGCCACTCCTGGGGGCCGCTGCAGCTCAACCGCGGGTTCTTCCACCGGGCCTTCGCGTCACTGGGCGACGCCATCGAGGTGGTGGTAGCGGAGCGTGACGGCCGGGTCATCGCAGGGGCGTTCAACCTCCATTCACCCACCCACTTGTTCGGCCGCTACTGGGGGTGCTTCGAGGAGCACCCCTTCTTGCACTTCCACGTGTGCCTGTACCATTCCATCGATGACTGCATCAGGTCCGAGCGACGCGTCTTCGAGCCTGGCGCTGGGGGTGAGCACAAAATCTCCCGGGGCTTCGAACCGACGCTGATTCATTCGAACCACCGCATCTTCGACGCGCGCCTCGACGCGGCGGTGCGGCGCGCCTGTGCCCGGGAGGAGACCGAGGTGACGCGCGTCACCCAAGAGGCCGAGCAGCTCGCCGGTCTGCGCCCGTGGAGACGCCCGACCGGCTGAAGAGACCTGACTCAGCGGCGCAACCTGGTAGAACCTTGAACCGTGCGCCTGGTGCCAGCCCTCTTCGCCTGTGGACTGTCGGCCTGCGCGGGTTCGCCGTCGAGCACCTTCGAATCCGGTGACGACGGGTGGACTCTGGGCAACAACGGCGCCTCGACCAAGCCGAACTTCGACCAGCAAGAGGGAAACCCGGCAGGCAACATCTGCGGGAAGGACGCCGACCCCAACGACATCTGGTACTTCGTGGCGCCGGGCGAGTTCCTGGGAGACGAGTCGACGAGCTACGGCAAGCGGCTCACGTTCGATCTCAAGCAGGGCGAGAGCTTCAGCCAGATCCGCGGGCGTGACGTCATCTTGAACGGCGGAGGGTTGGCCCTCACGGTGAACTTCCGCCTCCCGCCGGGCCGCGACTGGACGCCCTACTCCATCGCGCTGAGCGACCAGGGCGGTTGGACCATCGATGATCAAACGGGTCGGGGTGTCGCCGCCACCGCTGACGACCTCCGCATGGTGCTGGGAGCGCTCACCTCGCTGCGCATTCGCGGAGAGTTCTTCGACGGGCCCGAGGGCACGGCCTGCCTCGACAACGTCTACTTCGGCCGCAAGTGAGCGTGGAGTGCCACCGATGCGGGGCCTGCTGCGTCGCCCCCGACATTGCCGCGCTGGACAAGCCCTTGGGTGTGCCCTGCGTGCACCTGGGCGCCGACTGTCTGTGTCAGAATTACCAGCATCGCCCCGCCGCCTGTCGAGCCTACCGCGCCGACGAGCTGTGCGGCCTGATTGACGCCCCAACCTTGGCCGAGCGGGTGGTCAAGTACCTGGGCGTGTTTCGACTCGAGGACGAGGCGGCCGAGGTTCGACGAAGCGGCGCGACCTCGCTCAAGGCCTGGCGCGCGTCCCGCCGACCTAGAGCACCAAACAGGTTATCCGACCGTCGCGAGGCGGGTGAGACCGAAGCGAGCCGGGCACGCGAGCGACGAGCACCGGAGCTGTGCTGTTGGGCCCAGAGAGGAGCGCAGGAGTGAGCCTGCCCGGCGCAGCGAGAGGATCGCCCGCCGCAGCAGGTCGGATAACCTGTTTGGTGCTCTAGCTGGCAGTGAGGCGATTGCGCCAAGCTTCGACGGCGCTCCTCGCCTCTTGGGCGTCGGCGCCGGTCTGCTCGCGGTAGAGCCGAATAGCGTTGAAGACTCGGCCCGAGCGAATCTCCCACTCGATGTCCTTGTCGGACACCTGCCGCATGAGGCCGCTGGGGTGCTTGGGCGGCAAGGCCTCGGGTCCCGGCGGTTCGGGAGCGGCTCGGTGCTCCGGGGTACGTGGTACCTCGGTGATGACTGGGCGGGCGCTCGCGCGGGTGCGGAAGCGACCCCCCATCAAGAGAAAGACCCCAACAGAGAGGAGAAGAACAACCAACACGGCCCCGATGAACGCCACCATGTCTTCACAGTAACGCCCTCACCGCGACGCGGAAAGGCTGGATGCGATCGACGAATTCCAGCCCCCCGCGGTCAAAACTCCTCCTGATCCAAGCTGTCAGCTACACGGCCGAGAACAGAGCCGCCGCGCCCATGCCGCCGCCGATGCACATGGTCACGACGCCGTACTTCCCGCCACGCCGGCCGAGCTCACGCAGCAAGGCGCCGGTCATACGAGTGCCCGAGACGCCGAGCGGGTGGCCCAGGGCGATGGCGCCGCCGTTGGGGTTGACTCGATCCATCGAGAGGCCCAGCTCCCTGATGCAGTAGAGCGATTGGGCGGCGAAGGCCTCGTTGAGCTCGATGACGTCGAGGTCCTTCACGGTCAGCTTGTTGCGCTCGAGGAGCTTGCGCACCGCGGGCACGGGGCCGATGCCCATGATGTCGGGGGGCACGCCGGCCACCGCGAAGTCGACGAAGTAGCCCAGAGGCTTGAGGCCCAGGGCCTTGGCCTTGGACTCGCGCATCAGCACCGCGGCGCCAGCCCCGTCGGTCAACGGCGAGGCGTTGCCGGCGGTGACGGTGCCCTTGGCGTCGAAGGCAGGCCTGAGCTTTTGCATGCCCTCGAGGGTGGTATCAGGCCTCAAGATGGTGTCGTCGCTGACGGTCACCTCTCGGCCCTTGCCGGCCTCGTCGTACACGCGCACGGTGATGGGCTCGATCTCTTCCTTGAACACGCCCTTCTCGCGGGCCACGGCGGCCCGGCGCTGAGACTCGACGGCGAAGGCGTCTTGGTCGGCGCGGGCGATGTTGAAGCGGGTGGCCACCTTCTCGGCGGTGGCGCCCATCGAGGTGTAGACCTCGGGGACCTTCTCCATCACCTCGGGGCTGGCGGACACCTTGTTGCCGCCCATGGGCACCATCGACATGGTCTCGGTGCCACCGGCGATGCCGATGTCGTACTGGCCGGCGATGATGGCCTGAGCGACCTGGGCGATGGACTGCACCCCCGAGGCGCAGAACCGGTTGATGGTCATGGCGGGCACGGTGTCGGGGAGGCCGGCCAAGAGGGCGGCGATGCGGGCGACGTTCATGCCCTGCTCACCTTCGGGCATGGCGCAACCCAGCACGATGTCGGACACGTCCTTGGGGTCGAGGCCCTTGACCCGGGAGAGGGCCGCCTTGATGACATGGGCGGCCATGGTGTCGGGGCGGGTGTCCTTGAGCTCGCCCTTGTTGGCGCGGGTGAAGGGCGTGCGGACGGTAGTGGCGATGACGACTCGTTCAGTCATTGGTATCTCCAAGTTTTCTGGGCGACGGTCACGTCGTCAGTTGCGCAGCGGCTTGCCCTTCTCGAGCATGTGCTGAATTCGGTCCTGGGTCCTGGTCTCGCCGCACAGCGAGAGGAACACCTCGAGCTCGAGGCCGAGCAGGTGGTCCTCGGTAACGGCCGTGCTGGTGGAGATGTCTCCGCCGGTGAGCACCTGAGCGAGGCGCTTGCCGATGTACCGGTCGTAGTCGCTGATCTGGTGGTTCTGCACCATGTCGTAGAGCAGCATGTCGATGGTGGCGGCGCCGCTCCGGCCCGGCAAGAGCAGGGTGGTCTGACGCGGAGGCGTGAAGCCAGCGTCGGCCATGCCCAGGCAGCGGGCCTTGGCGTCAGCGAGCTGGTGGTCTCGGTTCATCGAGATGCCGGCGTCGGGGGTGAGGAACCCGGCCTCCTTGGCCTCCTCGGCGCTGGTGGCCACCTTGGCGGTGCCGATGGAGAGGAAGGCCTTCTTGAGGAAGGGCAGCGGATCGAAGTCTTTGCTGCCGGCGTGGGGCCCGAAGAGGTTGCGCAGCAGCATGAGATTGCCGCCGCCGCCAGGAATCAGGCCCACGCCGACCTCGACCAAGCCGGCGTAGGTCTCGGCCGCGGCCTGCTGGGCATTGCCGCCCATGGTGGCCTCGCAGCCCCCGCCGAGAGTGAGCCCGAAGGGGGCGGTCACCACCGGCACGGAGCAGTAGCGCATGCGCTGGTTGGCTTGCTGGAAGCCGCTGACGAGCTTCTTGATGTCGTCCCACTGGCCTTCCTTGCAGGCCCACAGGAGCATCGCGATGTTGGCGCCGGCCGAGAAGTTGCCGCCGTCGTTGCCGATGACGATGCCGCGCCAGGCGCCGCTCTCGGCGAGGTCGACCGCGCGGTGCATGAGCTCGATGATGTTGGTGTCGATCGAGTTCATCTTGGAGTGGAACTCGACGAGGAGCGCGCCGTCGCCGGCGTCCCACAGGGTGGCCGAGTCGTTGGACTCGAGGGCGCGGTTGGCGCGCTTCAAGCCCTCGATGGTGATCTGCCGATCGATGGCCGGCACGAAGTGGGAGGACTTGGTGGGGGCGTTGTAGAAGGTGTCGTAGGCGCCGTCTTGCCCGTAGAACGAGGCGCGGCCGCTCTGGAGCATCTCTTCGACCCAGGCGGGCACCTCGATGCCGAGCTCCTTCATGCGCGTGACGCCCTTGGCGACGCCGTAGGCATCCCAGGTCTCGAAGGGGCCCACTTCCCAGGCATAGCCCCAGCGCATGGCGCGATCGACGTTGACGTAGTCGTCGGCGATCTCGCCCAGGAGGCGGGCCGAGTAGGCGAGGGTATCGAGGGTCACCTGCTCGGCGAACTTGGCGGCCTTGTCGCTGCCGCCGAGAACGGTGCGAATGCGCTCGCCGAGGTCTTCGACGTCGCGGGCGGCTCCGAGTGAATCGAAGCGCACCTTCTTCTGGGCCCGGTACTCGAAGGTGGCGAGATCGAGCACGAGGATCTCCTTGCCCCCCTCACCCTTCTGCTTCTTGTAGAAGCCGCCGCCGGACTTGTCGCCGAGGAGCTTCTTGTCGATCATCGAGAGGAGCCAGGCTGGCGGCTTGAAGGTGTCGCGGGCGGGGTCGTGGGTGAGCGAGTCGTAGCAGTTCTTGGTGACGTGGTAGAACGTGTCGATGCCCACGAGGTCGGCGGTGCGGAAGACGGCCGACTTGGGGCGACCCAGCGCCGGGCCGAAGATCTTGTCGACCTCCTCGATGGAGAGGCCGTGCTCGCCCATGAGCTGCAGGGTGCGCATCATTCCGTAGGTGCCGATGCGGTTGCCGATGAAGTTGGTGGTGTCCTTGGCGAAGACGATGCCCTTGCCCAGCTGCCGCTCGCCGAACTGCGCGAAGCCCGCGAGCACCTCGGGGTCCGTCTTCTCGCCTGCCACGAGCTCGAGGAGCTTCATGTAACGGACGGGGTTGAAGAAGTGGGTGACGAGGAAGTGGCGCTTGAAGTGCTCGCTGCGGCCGTCCGTCATCGCCGCGATGCTCATGCCCGAGGTGTTCGAGCTGACGATGGCCGTCTTCGACACCAGCGGCTCGAGCTTGGCGAACAGGGCCTGCTTGAGCGCGAGGTCTTCCTTGATGACCTCGACCACCCAGTCGCACTCCGCCACGCGCTTCAAGTCGTCGTCGAGGTTCCCCACCTCGATGAGTGCCAGCGCGCGCTCGCTCATCAGAGGAGCCGGCCGCTGCTTCTTCAGCTTCTGCACCGAACCGGCCGCGAACTTGTTGCGAAACGCCTTCGTGGAGACGTCTTCACCCGGAGCGGCCGAGGGAGGGACGATGTCGAGCAACAAGACGGGAATGCCTGCGTTGGCGAGGTGCGCGGCGATGCCGCTGCCCATCACGCC
>PMBV01000540.1:775-10768 GCA_003153055.1 Myxococcales bacterium | reverse complement strand
TCGATCGCCGTGGCAAAGCCGGCAAGTGCCGAGTCCTTCAGCAGCGTGGTGCTGCAGGCCGCGCCGAAGGGTGCGCAGCTGTCGGCCGAGGAGGAGGTGGCAGTCGACAACAAGAACGCCGGCAAGCCGTATGACAAGCAGGCCTACAACCGTGCCATGCAGAAAATCAAGCAGGCCGAGAAGTTCGATGGCGNNCCGCAACAAGCAGAAGCGCGGGCGCAAGTAGCTCGTAAGGAGAGGAACCTGCATGTCGAAGACTGAATACACCGCACTGCATTTCTCGCAGGCGAATCCGCGAGGCCCCAAGCAAGGGGACGTGCCCACGCTGCTGCGCACCATCGCTTCGACGCTGCAGAAGCTCGGCGATGTCACCGTACAGGACCTGGTCCTGCACACCGAAATGACCGCCGAAGGAGGCTGGCCGTCCGTCACGGTGTATTACACCAAGGGCGCCGGCGCCGAGTGACGTTCGACCGGAGGAGGCGGTACGCTGGGCAGCTCCCTCAAGGCGAGGAGTTCTCCCCTGAGCACGGCCTCGAGCACCTCGGAGGAACACCACCTTGCCCCAGCCGATGAATTTGCTCGTCCCGTTCCGCCGCGACAAAAAGCGCGACTTTGCGACTGGTGATGGCGAGGCGCTCCTCGCCTCCAAGGTGCGCCAGGTGCTGCTCACCGAGGGGGCCACGGCCCATTCGGGCGAGCTCCCCTGGCGGACGTCGTTCGGCGGGGGGCTCGCGCTCTTGCGCCACCGCGGGAACGACGCAGCGCTCAAGGAGCTGGCGCGGGTGCACATCCGCGATGCGCTCAAGCGATGGTTGCCCGGTGTCGAGTTGGTCGGCCTCGCCGTCGAGCAGAACGGTCCAGTGCTGGCCCTGCGCGTACGCGTTCGCGAGCGCAACACGGAGGCGACTGTAGCGCTTGTCCTGGGGTAGCCTCATCGAGTCAGGCGGAAGATCAGGGAGCGTCTTGCTCGAATGCTGAAACTCAAGCTCGATTCATTGGAGGGCTTTGGTGTTGCCGCCGACTCGATCGAACGCTTCTTTTCCGCGCGCAGCCGCAAGGTAGCGGGGAGCTTAGCTGCAGTTGTCGACGTACTCAGAAGGGGCGAGGCGAACTTTAGGGCTTCCGTGGCAGGGCAGGCGCTCCCTCGGCTGGCGCTCTCGGTTCGATCCCTTAATGCAGAGCCGGATGTGAATGCAATGCTGTTGGCAGAAGGGCAGATGCTCGGGGCTGCCTTGGAGTACTTCGGAGCGCCATGCCGCAGCGAAGTTCAGATCGACGACACGCTTCTGACTCGCGAGCTATGCAATGACGATGGTCGCTTCCGTTGGCTAGACGGTGCACGGACGATCGTCTTCGGCTTCCGGCTGCACGCGGAAGCTGGCGGTGAGATGCGCCTCTTTGGGAACCAAGAAGCGGGTCGCGACCTGTTGTGGACGCCCCCTGGCGGGCACCCCGTCTCCGTGGAGTGCAAAAATCGCGAATGGGATGCGCTTTGGAAGGATCCCGAAAAGTGGAGAACCTGGGCTCTGCAGCGCCTCCGCGCGATGCGAGACGGTTTGCAGTGCCACCCCCCGTTGCGAATCGCGATCCTGCATATCCCAGCGAATCCCGTCTTGGCGGAAGGCATCCAGAACTCGGTCGACGACTTCATGGAGGAGGTCCAGGGTAACGTTGACTACGTAGGGGGGTTGTCCGGCGTCGGAATCATGCCGACGGCCTATGGCGTCTCTCCGCTGGGCCAAGCTGTCGCAGTGAGCAGGGGAACCTATGTCGACCTGAGGAACCCGAAGCGTCGGATCGAGGCACCGGAGGAAAAGACCCGGGCGATCCTCGCGCGTCGATTCAGCACCCGGGATCCTCCAGTCCACTTTCTCAAACGCTGATGTTCATCCTGGGTCAGACCCACACCCCCAGGGGCGCTTCATCGAGGTAGAAAGCTTCTTCAGGCACTGCGAGGGCGCTTGTACCCGACTGGCACCAGACGCACGAAGGCCCGGCACCCAAACGAGGGTGTCGGGCCTTGCAGCTTGGTCAGTGCGGCCTACTTGTTCGCGGCCCTACGAATCCTCGGGGGGAAGGCCTTCACCACCTTCTCGTCCGGGGCCGAGGCTACGCCACTGCTCTTGGAGTCAGGTCTTCTTCGCCTTGGCGCCCGCGCGACCTCGAGGAAGGGTTGGATTCGTCACCGACTGCGGCGGCGCGTCTTCCGTCCANNTGAGGTTGTTGTACTTCTGGTAGTGCGCCGCACAGTAGCCCTTGGAGCGGACTTCGTTGTCACACCCGATGACGGCGCAGGCCTGGCTCGAAGCGGCCTTGGCTGGGGCCTCCTTGACGGAAGCCACTTTGGCTGACTGACCCTTCGGCCGTCCTGGGCCCCTCCTGGCCGAAACCACAACCTTCGCCACCGAAGCCTGCTCCGTCATGATGGAGACCTCGACGTCATCGCCAAGGGTAGCCAAGTACGCAGCCACTTCACTCGCTGTACCGCTGATTTTCAGTGCCAAGTTTTGAAGCCTCCTATGGGGGTGGCGGGTGGTAGTCCTACTGTCCACCTACGTCAAGGCTGAGAAGAGGCTGTTTCATAATTGGGGCTCCCGTCCCCAACCACTCGCGCCCGTGGCTTTGCCTCCCTGGAGGCCACCACCCTGTCCCTGCTACCCCAGTCCATCGAGCAAACATCCAAGGACTTCGACGCCCTACGTGCGCGCCTCATCTCCCTGGTGAAGAGCGGCGAACGAGTTGGCAGCACGCCGTTCGCTCGTCGGGGGTGAGTGCCTTCCCATTGAGGGCAAGCCGCTTTCGCTGCGCCGGCGTGAAGGGGAGGCGCGTCGTGCCGGTGGCCTGGGTGTAGATCTCCCGCAGCGCGCGGACCGCCTCGAGGAGGTACTCGACTCTGCGCGCCATCCGCTCGTTGATGCCATGGGCGAGCATGGTGATGATGAACTGGATAGGCAAGGGAAACATCGCGGGTGGAGAGGATGCGGATTGTGGCCGACGTCTTCAAGGCAGTCGAGCGTCACGATCGTGAGAGGATCCGCGCGACTCGAGTTACCGTAGACCACGGGCGGTTGGACCTTTGGTGACGGAGGCCCGAGGCCCGAGGCCAGGAGGACTCCGGCGCGGCGCTGGGGGTCCCAAGCAGCTCCCTCAAGGGTGGAGCCGCAGCAGCCGCGCCGCCTGCCCGCCCGCGATGATGAACTCGGGCACTACGCCGCCGACCGCTCGCAGGAGTCGGCGGAGCACGTCGGCCTCTTCGTCGGTGAGCTGAATCATGACGAGAAGGCCGGCTTGAGGACGTTGCGCCAGATGAAGTCTGCCTGCTCCTGCCCGCGGATGCGGGAGTGCGAGGTGTCGAGCCAGCACTGGACGACGTCGGTCACCGGGCGCAGCTGAGGATGCACGATGCCACGGAAGAGCGACTCGGGGTACCTCGGTACGCGGAGGACGACGTCGACACGCTGCCCCGCCTGGCTGACGATGAGGCCGAGCTCCTCGAGGCGCTGGGCGTCGAGCGAGGGCGTCCACAGCACAGGCACCGCGCCGCTCACGTGCCCCAGCCCAAGTGCTGCGCAGGCGGCGTGAAGCCCGAGGACGAGAGGCGGCCGCTCTCCGGCACGCATGGCCTCGCGTGATTTTCCGAGCATGTTGTCGAGGTTGAAGGCCCCCCTCACCGAGGTTGCAGAGACCTCGCGCCGGGTGGGGTTGCCCATCCTGTCGCGCCACTGCTGGAGGAGGTCCAATGGCCGGGAGATGCGCACGTCGCCGAACCGGGTGTCGAGCTGCCCGTCGGCATCGAGCGCGCGAAGGAAGCGGGTCGCGGCCGGCAGCGACACGTTCGCCAGCTGAGCCAGGGTTGACGCCCGTACAACAGGAGGCGGCGCGGGCCCTTCTTGCGGAGGACATGGGCGTCTTCGTTGCTCCACCGGGCGTAGGGAAGACGGTGCTTGGGATTCACCTCATCGCGGCGCGGGCGAGGAGTACGCTCGTCTTGGTCCACCGCCGTCCGTTGCTCGACCAGTGGCTTGCACAGCTGTCCATGTTCCTCGGGCTCGACCCCAAGGAGATTGGGCAAATCGGCGGTGGTCAGCGCAAGCCCAACGGGCGGCTCGATGTCGCGATGATTCAGAGCCTGGTTCGGCAGGATGCCGTTGATGATCTCGTCGCCCAGTATGGCCACGTCATCGTCGACGAGGCCCACCATCTGCCGGCGGTGTCCTTCGAGCGAGTGCTGTCGAGGGTGAAGGCGCGGTACATCCTCGGTCTGACCGCGACGCCGCAACGGCGCGACGGACATCATCCCATCACCGAGATGCAGCTCGGGCGGGTCCGATTCTCCGTCGACGCGAAGACGCAGGCGAGCCAGCGCCCCTTCACCCACCGGCTCGTGGTGCGAGAGACGAACTTCCACGGGGCAGACGTCGAAGGAAAGGGCGGCATCCAGTCGCTGTATGCCTTGCTTGTGAAGGACAAGGCGCGCAACCGGATGATTCTCGAAGACGTCATCGAGGCCGTCCAGCGCGGGCGCTCGCCCATTCTCCTTACCGAGAGGAAGGACCACCTCGAGTACTTCGCGAAGGCGCTGACGCCCGTTATTCGGCACGTCGTCGTGTTGCAGGGTGGCAAGGGAGCTCGAGTGTCGCGGGAGGCGAGAGCGCAGCTCACCGGAATAGGCGACCTCGAGGAGCGAGTGCTAGTGGCGACGGGCCGGTATGTCGGCGAGGGCTTCGATGATCCGCGGCTCGACACGCTCTTCCTCGCGATGCCGGTGTCGTGGAAGGGGACGCTCATCCAGTACACGGGGCGGCTCCACCGCCTGCATCCAGGAAAACGTGAGGTGCAGCTCTACGACTACGTTGACCGCGAGGTGCCCATGCTCCTGTCGATGTTCGAGAAGCGGCTCCGAGGGTATCGGGCCATCGGATACGCTCGCGGAGAGGCTCCGCTGGGGTTCGCCGAGCCGAGGGAGGAGCCAGTGGTGGAGTACGACGAGGACGCTCTCGCGGCGATCGAGGAGGCAGATGACTGCTCGTAGGACGAAGTCGAAATCGACGGAGAGGCCCACGGGGGCCGTGCTCAACGAGATGATCGCCGAGGCGACCGTCGACGCGCACGACGAGTCTGAGCAGGCGATGGGATGGGAAGGCGCCCTCAGCGAGTACCTGGAGCTCCCCTTCACGACCAAGGTGCTGGGGGTCGAGGTGTCGGTGAACCGGCTCGAGCTTCGCGACGACAATCGGATCGTCGCCATCTGCACCAGAGGAAGAGAGCATCAGGCCATTGGGCTGCTGGACCTTCCGCTACCGTCTCCTCGACCGGCGGGGGCCGAGTGGGTTGAGGCCTATCGGTACATGAAGTGCTGCATGAGCTGAGACAGTAGGTTCCTCACGGACCTCGACGTGAACCGCGCTGACGCGTCGGCTTCGGCGGCTTGTCCGTGCCGACTTGCGGAACCTTGCTGCGTGACTTATAAGTCACGCAGGAGATCTCCATGGCTCGTCGAGCGAAGACGGGGTTCGACAGGTATTTCGAGGGGCAGCTGCAGGACGCCGAGTTCGCTCGCGAGTACGAGAGTGCCCGCCAGGAGATTGACGCGATCGACGCCTTCGTTCGCGCGCTCGACGCCCGCCGTGAAGAAGCCGGGATGACGAAGGCCGAGCTCGCCAAGCAGGTCGGGATGAAGCCGGAGGTCATCCGCCGGCTCTTCACTGCCAGCGAGCCGAACCCGACGCTCGACACGGTGGTGCGTCTGGCCGCGGCGCTCGACTGTCGGCTGGGGCTCGAGCCTCGGCATGGACGTCGAGTTCGGAGGCTGGCGCGCGATGGGCGCCGGTAAGGTCAGCCCCTTCGGGCGGGACGGGTCGGCGAACGCTTAACTGGCCACCCCCGTGAGAGCGCTGATGCGCGCTCCATCCTCGCGTGCGAGGTCCCCGCTGCGACGTCGTTCGCGTTCTTTCCGTCTGGTGTCCGCCACTGTAGTGGCGTATAAAGTCGCGGAACAGAGAGAAACTGAGAACGCAGTGACGCCTAACGCTCGGTCCTTCGGGGACTTGCGCGGGGCCTTCTCCATCGGGTCACCAGAGCATGAGTGAGCACCGTCCAGCAGCGGAAGAACACCATCCGCGCGTCGCCGCGGACTCGGTGGAGTCGTGAAGAAGCCGCCTCGCAAGAAGGCCGTCGCGGCGACGACGCCAGCGAGCGCGAGCCACGAGGACGCGCTCTTCGCTCGGGTCGTCGACATCATCGAGGCGGCGCGCGGGCACGTCACGCGCTCGGTCAACACGGCGACGGTCCAGGCGTACTGGCTCATCGGGCGCGAGATCGTCGAGGTCGAGCAGCACGGCGAGAAGCGCGCTGGCTACGGCGCGCGCGTGCTCGAGGGGCTCGCGAAGCGCCTCGCGGGTCGAGTCGGCAAGGGCTTCAGCGTCCCGAACCTCCGCAACATGCGGCAGTTCTACCTTACGTACCCCGAGGGGTCGGCGTTGCCCGCGGCGCTTGGCGGTGCCGCGAGTCACCCCGAGAAGCGCTCGGCGCTGCCTAGCGTTTCGGCGTCGTCGAAGATTCGCTCGGCAGTGCCTAGCGAATCGCGCAGAGGTATTCGGACAGCGGCGACGACCGAAACTGCCGGCGTACCCGCGCCCTTTCCGCCGTACCTCGGGTGGACCCACTACCTGCTCCTCATGCGGGTCGCGAACCCGACGGCGCGCGCGTTCTACGAGATCGAGGCNNTCGCTCCTCTTCGAGCGCCTCGCGAAGAGCCGCGACAAGGAGAAGGTCCTCGCGCTCGCACGGCGCGGACACGAAGTCGAGGTGCCCGCCGACGTGCTGAAGGATCCCTTCGTGCTCGAGTTCCTCGGGCTCGACGAGCGGTCTCACTGGCGCGAGCGCGATCTCGAGCAGGCCATCATCGATCGTATCGAGGGCTTCCTCCTCGAGCTGGGCAAGGGCTTCTGCTTCGTCGCGCGGCAGAAGCGCGTGACGCTCGAGGGCGATCACTTCTACGTCGACCTCGTCTTCTACAACCGCCTGCTCCGCTGCTTCGTGCTCGTCGATCTCAAGCTCGGCAAGCTCACGCACCAGGACCTCGGGCAGATGCAGATGTACGTGAACTTCTTCGACCGCTTCCAGCGCGCGGAGCACGAGGCGAAGACCATCGGCATCGTCCTCTGTTCGGAGAAGAACGACGCGATGGCGAAGATCACCCTGCCCGAGAACAACGAGCAGATCCTCGCCGCGCGCTACCAGATGTACCTGCCCACCGAGGAGGAGCTGCGCGCCGAGCTGGCCCGCGAGCGCGAGGCTGCGGAGCGCGCGTTGCGTCTCGCGGCGGATGTGCAGGGCGATGACGAGGGCTCGGGGTCGTCGCGATGAGACGACGGCCGCCGGCTCCCGAACCCGCGCGCAACGACGTCGATGACGTGCGGGAGCGCGTTCGAAAGATGGTCGCAGCAGAGGGCGCAGGCGAGCGCATCGTGACGAAGGTGCTCGGCAGGGAGCTGGGGCTATGACACGTCCGCGCGACCGGCGCCTTCCGTCAACGCTCACGGAGGAGGAGGTCCGCCTCCTCACGGCGCCAGCGGAGCTGCCATCGCAGCCCTGGCGGTACACCATCACGCCCAACCTCGTCGACAGCCTGGTCCGCATCGCTGACGCCGCGGGCCAGATGACGGCGGCCCCGCTCTCGTACTACCGGCGCAAGGAGCTGGAGGCGCGCGCCAAGCTCAGGCGGATCATCTGGGTCGTCGGCGGCAGCTTTCAGAGCGTGAAGCTCGCAGAGGCCGAGGCCGTGCTTGGTGGCGCGCGCCTCGTCGAGAAGCGCGAGCCAATCGCCGAGGCGATCCGTCGCGCTGCGATCGTCGAGGATGCGCTCGCCCACTACGCGACAGCGCGAGGCAGCGCCGACAACCGCCTTACGCCGGAGCTGGCGATGGCGTACGAGCGCGCCAGCCAGCCCATGTCGCCCCTCCGACCTGGGCGATGGATGGCCTACTCCACCCGCGAGCGCGGCAAGCTGCTCGAGTTGCACAAGGACGCGGGCGCGGTGCCCGGCCCCGTGAGGGCGATGTTCGACTGGACGAACCAGGATCCGCTCGTGTCCAAGTCGGCCGTACTGCGAGCCGCGACGCTCTACTGGGGACTGAAGCGGCTCTATCCCGCCTGGCGTTCCGTCAGCGTCGTCCTGCACCACGAGCTGCGCGCCGGACGCGTCGACGCCAACGGGCTCTTGATGCTGACCGAAGCGACGGTGGCGCAGCACGAGCTTCTCGACACGGCGCGGATCAATCTGCTCGAGACCGACCAAGGCGACCTCACGAAGTACTTCGAGCTGTTCACCTCGGCGCTGCTGCGTGTCCTCTGGGAGCGGCTCGAGGCGCTCGGCCGCGTGAGGGACAACGAGGAGCACCTGCCCTGGAAGGTCGTCGCCCCACCCGACGCGATCGACGCAAACCTGTACGAGGTGGTCGAGCGGCTCGGCCAGGCGGGCAGCGCGGCGATCGTGGCGGGGCTCGGGAAGAACGCGCCACCTCTACGCACCGTGCAGCGACGGCTGCAGAAGCTGGTCAGCGACGGGGTACTCGCCAAGCGAGGAGCACGGAAGAACGCGGTCTACACGCTGGCCGGGCGAGATGGGAGCGGGTGACTGGCGGGACGGTGCGAGCGCAGAGAGGGCGTCCCGAGAAGGATCACAGCGAGCGAGCATTCGGAGCCTTCCGCCGACTATCCGGCACATATGGCGGATACGCGAACGCTGCCACAAGTTTGCAAGTGGAGGATATTGTAGCTGTATTCCGTGCCGACGGTTAGCGGGACGGTCGCGAGTTCGATGAACTGTCCCAGAGCTACATGGGTCAGTTCGAGAACTCGAACGACCCAGAATTCAACAGCCATGGAGACGGAGCTCGGGGTGAAGAACGCGCTCGACCACTTCCGCGAGATGCTCGGGGTGATGGCGGTGCAGCGGATCCTCAAGCCGGGCATCCACTGCGCCGTCACGCCCCAGGGCAACCTGGCGGTGCACCTGCAAAGCGATCTCGTGGGCCCCTTGGACGCGGACAAGCAGCCGGGACAGGCCAGACGAACACGGGTAAGTCCGGTCGGCATGCCGAGAATTCGCAAACTCACCCCGCGATCCGTGCCCGGAGGGGATTGGCTCAGTGGTGAGAAGCTATGGCGCAGCGTTCAGCTCAGGTTCCTGGCTGGCGGCATCTTCTTCGCGGGCTGCCTCCTGATGCTCCTTCACGGGAAGATGTCGCGCATGTTCGGGCCGTCCCCCGTGGTCATGGTCGACATCGTTGTTGGCGCGGCGCTTCTGGGCGTCGTTGTCCGGGGCATGATGGCCAGGCGAGGTTCGCAGATCGAACCCACCGACATGGAGCGCGAGATGGTCGCGGTTGATGTTGACGCCGAACTCAGCGTCGGTCGACTCTCGCCGCGCGACCTGGTCTTCGAGCATGGCCGGTGGACAACGCTCCTTGAGTCGGTGCAGTTCGGCGAGGTTGCGGAGGTCCCTTATCGCGCTGCTGTCGCCCGGCGCAGAGTCGGACTGGGCGTCTTGGTCATCGGGTAGAGCCAGTCACGGCGGGCGAGCGCGCTGAAGATCCGAGATTGCTTGTCAGGGCAGCCTCGGCCCTTGCGTCACCAGGCCAAGAGGCTCACCTTCAATGACTTCAATCGCGCTCACCCAGTTGTGGTACCGAGACTCCGCTGAATCGTATTCGTTCGCGCGCCCCGCGCCGTTCGCCGTCGATCTGAACTCCATCGACGCGCGCCTCCTTCGCGAGCTTCCTGCGCTGAGCCCCAGCTTTCGATTGCCACTCGTCTCCTGAGCGCTCCCTCCACGGGAGCCCTTCACGAGGCCGGGTGGCGAAAGCTCCCCGGCCTCTTCTCGTTTCGGGCGGCGCGGCGAGTTGCACTTCTACGGCAGAAGCCCCACCGGAAAGGGCACGGGCCTCCAAAACCCGCTGCTGAAGGTTCGACTCCTTCCTGCCGTGC
>PMBV01000540.1:0-738 GCA_003153055.1 Myxococcales bacterium | reverse complement strand
TTCATCAGGGTGTAGCGAAGCGGTATCGCGCTCGCGTCGGAAGCGAGAGATCGCAGGTTCAATCCCTGCCGCCCTGACTCGATGGAGCGTCGTCCAATGGCAGGGCCCGCGGCTGATTACCGCGAGACGAAGGTTCGATTCCTTCCGCTCCTACTTGGCAGCGTCAGTTCTG
Source organism: Myxococcales bacterium (assembly GCA_003153055.1). Next base: position 566 of record PMBV01000540.1, on the reverse strand, counting down.
GTCCGTGACGCCTCTGGTGAGGCGAGTGGCTTGTCACGCCATCGAGACGGGTTCGACTCCCGTACGGACCGCAGTGGTGTGAATGCCGACCTGGCAGTGGTGGTCCATGCAGCCGCCTGAAGAGCGGTGGATCCTGGTTCGATTCCAGGGGTCGGCACATGTTTCCGTAGCTCAGCTGGATCAAGAGCGCCTGGTTGCGGACCAGGAGGTCGGGGGTTCGAGTCCCTCCGAGGTCGTTCGTCATCATCGCGGGGTAGATCAGTTGGCAGATCGCCGGGTTCATACCCCGGAGGCCGTCGGTTCGAATCCGACTCCCGCAACTTCAAGCTCGGGTGGTGGAACCTCCCGGTAGACACACTGGCTCGAGAGGCCAGCGGGCCTCACGGCCCATGCGAGTTCGACCCTCGCCCCGAGCACTCGTACGCCCCGGTGGTGGAACCATCGGTAGACACACCAGCCTCAGAAGCTGGCGTCCGCTCGGGACATTGCGAGTTCGACTCTCGCCCTGGACAACGTTGGAAGGTGAACTGGCAATGGAGCCAGCGGAACCTGTCAACGTGAATGAG